>NZ_JAMAWB010000001.1:0-507229 GCF_023713585.1 Paenibacillus sp. MER TA 81-3 | reverse complement strand
AAGACAAATAGCGCAAAATGCCGTAGCCGATGCCTTTGTGCGGGATACTCCGCAGCGTTTCCTTGACCAGCTTGATGCGCCGCGGCAGATCCAGGCCCGCCTTCATGTCAAGCATGACCGGGTACGCGCTGGTGAACCAGCCTACCGTCCGGCTGATATCCACATCCGGCAGAATGGATTCCCTGCCGTGTCCCTCCAGCATGACGGCCACCTGCTCGATTCCGCTCCACTCCTGAACCGCCATTCCCAGCGCGGTCAGCAGCAGGTCGTTGATCTCCGTCCCATAAGCCCGGTGCGCTTCGGTTAACAACTGCTGCGTCTCGTGCCGGGACCATTGCAACGCCAGCGTTTCGCTGTTTTCGACTGCGTCTCCGCCTTGCTCGTTATCCTTCGGCAAAGGCGCTTGTTCGACATTCGCCAGCTGGCTCCAGTATCCGCGTTCCGCCTCCATAGCCGGACTTGAGGCATAAGCTTCCAACTGCTGCGCCCAAGCTTGGAACGAATCGGTCTTCTGCGGCAGCCGGATGTCCTTCCCTTGCGCGGCCTGTTCGTACGCTGCAGCGATGTCCTCCAGCAAGATCCGCCAGGAGACGCCATCAATGACGAGATGGTGAATGACGATGAGCAGATGATCGCCGTCACCGCACTGGAATAAGCCCAGCTTCACGAGCGGACCTGTATCTAAGGAGATACCGGCCTGCAGCTCGCGGGCCTTCGCTTCGACTAACCGACTCCACGCCTGCTCTTCCCGGAAGTCGAATACTTCCAATCCGTACCGGTCCCCTTCATTAACGGCCCGGTTCCAAGCGGCATAACCTCCGTCCTCTGATGACACAAATACCATGCGCAGCGCGTCATGGTGAACCGTGATCTGCTTCATCGCAAGGCGCAGCGCCTGCACGTCAAAGCGTTCTTCCCGGTACAGCATCACGGCTTGGTTGAAGTGATGCGCATCGGCAAGGTCCCGCTCTACAAACCAGTGTTGAATCGGCGTGAGCGGCACCGGTCCGCGAATCTCCCCCTGTTCCGCGATGCGGCTAACCGGGGCGATATGATCGCTGAGCTGGGCCGCAGCCGGATAACGGAACAGGTCCTTCATCTCCAGCTTATAGCCAGCTTGCAGCAGCCGGGAAGCAGCTTGAATCGCCTTGATCGAGTCGCCTCCCAGGTCGAAGAAGCTATCATGGATGCCGATCCGGGTCACACCGAGCACCTGCTCCCATACCGTCACCAGCGCCTGCTCCACCGGCGTGCGGGGAGCGGCATACGGCGTATGGGCCAGGGCTGCATCCGGCTTCGGCAGCGCTTTGAGATCGATTTTGCCGTTGGCAGTCAGCGGCAATTGCTCTAGCTGCACGAAGGAGGCGGGAATCATATACGCCGGCAGGGCGGAGGACAGCAGGCTGCGCAGCTCAGGAAGATCCAGCTCGCCGCCAACGACATAGGCACACAGCTGGAGACTGCCCGAAGCATCCGGCAGCGCGGCCACGACGGCTTCGCTTACCTCAGCCAACTGCAGCAGTTGGGCTTCGATCTCGCCCGGTTCGATCCGGTATCCCCGGATCTTCACTTGTCCGTCCATCCGGCCCATATACTCGAGATTGCCGTCCGGCAGCCAGCGTACCAAGTCCCCGGTCCGGTAGAGGCGCTCACCGGGCGCGAACGGACTGGCGGCGAACCGCTCAGCCGTCAGCTCCGGCTGATTCAGATACCCCCGGGACAATCCCGGACCGCTGATGCATAGCTCACCCGGGACGCCGATCGGCTGCAGTTGTCCATCCGCTGCCAGCACATGGACTTTCGTCTGGCCGATGGATCTGCCGAGCGTATGAGACTGCCGCGGGTCGGTCACCGGCAAAGCGGTCGTCACCACGCTGTTCTCCGTCGGTCCATACTCGCTGACAAACTCAATCTGGCTGTAAACAAGCATCTTTTCAATCAGCGCCGCGCTGATTTTCTCCCCGCCGGTGACCACGCTCCGTACGGTAGCCAGCTGCTCCGGCCGGATCATCTCCAGCAGCGCCGCGAGCAGACCCGTTGGGAATTGCGCGTGGGTAATCTTCTGCTCGACGAGCGTGCGGATAATGACCTCTGGATCTTTGAGCTCTTCATCGCGGAGCATCACGACGGTGGCGCCCGCAACGAGGGGGCCAAAAAAGTGCGAGATGAACGCATCGAATATGAACGGGCTGGCATGCAGCACCCGTCCGCCGTCGAAGCGGTAGGCCGCTGCCTTCCATTGAAGCGTATGAACGATGCTGCGATGCTCCACCATGACGCCTTTAGGCTGACCCGAGGTTCCGGAGGTGTAGATCACATATGCCAGGTTGTTGGGATTCGCAGAGCTCGCGAAATCTTCCGGCACCTCCAACCGAATCCGGTCATCATCCAAGCGCAGCACCGGGCAGGAAGCCTCCTGTGCCGAGGAAGACAGCAGTACGGTCGCGCCGCTGTTCTCCAACAGGAACTGCACCCGCTCTGCGGGCTCTTGCGGCGATATTGGCAGATAGGCAGCTCCGGCTTTCAGCACGGCGAGCAGCGCCATAGCCATATCCACGGAGCGTTCGCACTGCACCGCAACAAGACTTTCGGGCCCTGCACCGTAGCGGAGCACGACTCTGGCAAGCCGGTTCGCCCGTTCGTTCAGCTCCCGGTAGGTCAGGGCATCGTCGCCGCATACAACGGCCAACCGATCCGGCGTCTTCGCCTCCTGCTCCTCGAACATCGCATGCAGCGTGGTGTCTCGCGGCGCCTCTCCGAGGGTGTCATTGAACTGCGCCAACAATTGATTCTGTTCCACAGCCGTCAGTAAGCTGACGCTTCCCAGCGTCACCTGCGGATCCCGAGTAACCTGACGCAGGAGTTCTCCAAAGTGACCGGCCCAACGTTCTATCGTGGCCCGCTCAAACAATACGGTGGCGTATTCCCAAGAGCAGCGCATGCCATTTTCCTGTTCGCTGACCGAAAACGTCAGATCGAACTTGGCCGCGTAGGAATCGAACGGATACGAGGTGAACTGCAGATCGGGGAGCTCAAGCTCCGCCTGATCCATGTTCTGCAGCACGAGCATCGCATCGAAGATCGGATTGCGGCTCGTGTCGCGCTGCCGCACCACCCGTTCCACCAGTTCCTCGAACGGGTAGTCCCCGTGCTCGAAGGCTCCGAGCGCCGTCTGCTTCACTTCCTGCAGGTAGGCGGCAAAGCTCTTCTCCCCGGCCGGGTACGTCCGCAGCGCCAAAGTGTTCACGAACATCCCCAGCATGCCTTCCAGATCTGCATGCGGCCGTCCCGCCACCGGCGAACCGACAATAACTTCTTCTTGCCCACTAAGCCGCGCCAGCAGTGTGCTGTAGGCGGCTAGCAGCACCATGTACACCGTAGCACCGCTCGTGCGGGCCAGCTCACGCACGGCCGCCGCAAGCTCGCCGTCCAGCTCAACGTCCACCCGGCCGCCCTCGAAGCTGCGTACGGCCGGACGCCGATGATCGGCCGGCAGGCTCAGCACTGGCAGTTCGCCCGCAAACTGGTCCACCCAGTACGCTTCCAACTGCTCGTACGCCCGGCTGTCGGCGTAGTGTTCCCGCTGCCATACCGCATAATCTTTGTACTGAAGCTGCAGCGGCTCCACCGCTTCGCCGGCGTACAGCTTCACAAATTCGTCTACCAAAATGCTGATCGACGTGCCGTCCGAGATAATATGGTGCATATCGAACAGCAGCAAGTGCCGCTCTTCTCCGAGACGCACGACGGTTGTACGCAGCAGCGGGGCCTCGCTAAGGTCAAACGGGCGGAGAAATGCCCGGATGCGCTCCTCGGCTTCCCCTTCCACCGCTTCCTCATAGGACACGCAGAAGGTCCACTCCTCCTGCACCCGCTGCACCGGTTCGCCGTCCACGACGGCAAACGAAGTGCGCAGCGATTCATGGCGGGCGATGAGCGCTTGCAGCGCCGCTTCCAGCCGTGCCCGATCCAGCGTTCCTTCGAGCCGCAGCGCCACCGGCATGTTGTAGCTCAGCTCGGCTCCCTCCAGCTGCTGCAGGACATACAGCCGTTTTTGGGCCGAGGACAGCGGGTAATGCGCCCGAGCGCCTGCCGGGGCCAGCGCTTCGTACGTGCAGCCACCCGCCGCTTCCAGCGCAGCCGCCAATCCTTCAACCGTCGGCGAAAGGAACAGCTGCCTCAGCGGTATCTCCACATCCAACGCCTGGTGAATCAGCGATACGAGCGTCATGGCCTTCAAGGAATGGCCGCCCAGCTCGAAGAAGTTATCGTGGATGCCTACGCGCCTGACACCCAGCACATCCTGCCACAACAGCGCCAGCTTCGCTTCTGCTTCGGTTCGCGGCGCTGTATATCCAGCAGCGGATCCGCTTCCCGATGGCTTCGGCAGCGCCCGGCGGTCCACTTTCCCATTCGGTGTCAGCGGAAGCTCTTCCAGCTGTACGAAGCGCGATGGAACCATGAAGCCCGGAAGCCGTGCAGACAGGGCCTTACGCAGGGATGAAACCTCCGTTTCTTCGCTCGTGACCACATAGGCGCACAATTCGAGGTCCCCCTGCTCCAACTCCCAAGCGGCGACTGCCGATTCCGTAACCCCTTCAAGCTCGGCAAGGTGTTGTTCAATCTCTCCCAGTTCGATCCGGTATCCGCGAATTTTTACTTGGTGGTCATTGCGTCCGGCAAATTCGAGACTGCCATTTGGCAACCAGCGCACCAGATCCCCGGTTCTATACAACCGTTCTCCTTCCATAAAGGAACTCGGAATAAACCTTTCCTCGGACAGCTGCGGTCTGTTCACATATCCGCGTCCTACGCCTGCACCGCCGATGAACAGCTCTCCATATACTCCGACTGGCTGCAGCTTGCCATGTTGAGGATCTACGACATAAAGCCTCACATTCTGAAACGGTTTTCCGATCGGTACGTGCCCCGATGGTGTTAACGGATACTGTTCCGGTGCCCCTGTCCACTCATAGAAGGAAGAGTCAACGGTCGCTTCGGTTACCCCATAGCAGTTGATAATCCGCATCCTCTGTCCGAACCGTTCAAGCAGCCAGTGAAAATCAGGATTGAGACAACGGTCGCCGCCCAAAATCAGCAGTCGCAGAGACGGTACGTCCACCTGTCGCTCATCGATGTATTTCATAATGGACATCACTAAGGATGGTGTCGAGTTAAGCAGCGTAATCGCATGCGTGCGGATCAATCCAGCTATGGCCGCGGGCTGCAGACGCAGCTCGCTTGGACAAATGACCATCGACCCTCCGAAAGGAAGTGTCCGGGCCATATCTTCGACAAACACATCGAAGGAGAAACTGGCCATCTGCAGCAGCCGGACTTCCTGTGAGTTCAGACTATAAGCTTGGTTCCATGCAAAAATTCTCTCCATTAGATGTCCATGTTCGATCATGACACCCTTCGGTTTGCCCGTCGTGCCCGATGTAAAAATAACATAGGCTAAATGTTGGGGCATGGGCAGTTGCAGTGAAATACCTTCTGTAACTGCTGCAGCATCGACTTCCAAATATAAAACGTCATATGCTGCCTCCCATTCCTCGCCGTACTCCCGCTCTGTCAGAAGCAGGCGGGCCCC
Source organism: Paenibacillus sp. MER TA 81-3 (assembly GCF_023713585.1). NCBI lineage: Bacteria > Bacillati > Bacillota > Bacilli > Caryophanales > Paenibacillaceae > Paenibacillus > Paenibacillus sp. MER TA 81-3. Next base: position 501,636 of record NZ_JAMAWB010000001.1, on the reverse strand, counting down.
GCTTTCTTCGAGCATATACGCAATCCGTTCGGCTGGATAATCGGCATCCAGCGGCAAATAGGCACCGCCCGATTTCCAGACTGCCAATACAGCCACAACCATCCAGGCAGAGCGGGTCACGAGAACGCCGACAATGTCCTCGGGTCCAGCGCCTCGCTGCTTCAGCGTCTGAGCAAGACGGCTGGCACGATCATTCAGTTCGGCATAACTCATTTCATGGTTGTCAAAAACGACTGCCGTACGGCCCGGATGCCGCAGCGCTTGTTCTTCGAATAACTCGATTAGTGTCTTGCTGCTGACAAGATCTATCCGGGCCGGATTAAACTCCTGCATCAATTGACGCTCCTGCGCTGCTGTCAGCAGAGGGACTGCTCCCAATGCCGCTTCAGGCTGGCTCGACACATGGCGCAGAAGCTCTGTAAAATGTTCCGCCCAACGTCTGATAGTCTCTTCTGTAAATAAAGCGGTTGAATATTCCCAGCTGCAGGAAAAGCCCTCCCGCTGCTCGGTTACGATGAGCGTCAAGTCAAACTTGGCTATCGTGTCCTCCATAAGATACGGAGTCAACTGGAGATCGGGGAGCTCAAGCTCCGCCTGATCCATGTTCTGCAGCACGAGCATCGCATCGAAGATCGGATTGCGGCTCGTGTCGCGCTGCCGCACCACCCGTTCCACCAGTTCCTCGAACGGATAGTTCCCATGCTCGAAGGCTCCAAGCGCCGTCTGCCTCACTTCCTGCAGATAGGCGGCAAAGCTCTTCTCCCCGGCCGGGTACGTCCGCAGCGCCAACGTGTTTACGAACATCCCCAGCATGCCCTCTAGATCCGCATGCGGCCGGCCCGCCACCGGCGAACCGACAATGACTTCTTCCTGCCCGCTAAGCCGCGCCAGCAGCGTGCTGTAGGCGGCCAGCAGCACCATGTATACCGTAGCGCCGCTCGTGCGGGCCAGCTCGCGCAAGGCCGCCGCAAGATCGCCATCCAGCTCAACGTCCACCCGGCCGCCTTCGAAGCTGCGTGCGGCCGGACGGGAACGATCGGCCGGCAGGCTCAGCACAGGCAGTTCACCCGCAAACTGGTCCACCCAGTACTTTTCCAATTGCTCGTACGCCCGGCTGTCGGCGTAGTGTTCCTGCTGCCATACCGCATAATCTTTGTACTGCAGCTGCAGCGGCTCCAATGCCTCGCCCGCGTACAGCTTCACAAATTGGTCTACCATAATGCCTATCGACGTGCCGTCCGAAATAATATGGTGCATATCCAGCAGCAGCAAGTGCCGCGCTTCGCCGAGACGTATGACGGTCGTACGCAGCAGCGGAGCCTTTCCAAGGTCAAACGGGCGGAGGAATGCCCGGATTCGCTCCTCGGCTTCCCCTTCCTCCGCTTCCTCATAGGTCACGCAGAAGGTCCACTCCTCTTGCACCCGCTGTACCGGCTCGCCGTCCACGACGGCAAACGAAGTGCGCAGCGATTCATGGCGGGCGATGAGCGCTTGCAGCGCCGCTTCCAGCCGTACCCGATCCAGCGCTCCTTCGAGATGCAGCGCCACCGGCATGTTGTAGCTCAGCTCAGCCCCCTCCAGCTGCTGCAAGACGTACAGCCGTTTTTGGGCTGAGGACAACGGGTAATGCGCCCGCTCGTCTGCCGGGGCCAGCGCTCCGTACGTGCAGCCATCCGCCGCGCCCAGCGCAGCCGCCAGCCCTTCGACCGTCGGCGAGAGGAACAGCTGCCTCAGCGCCAGCTCTACGTCCAACGCCTGGTGAATCCGCGATACGAGCGTCATGGCCTTCAAGGAATGGCCGCCCAGCTCGAAGAAGTTATCGTGGATGCCTACACGATCGACGCCCAGCACCTCCTGCCACATTAGCGCCAGCTGCGCTTCCGCTTCGGTTCGCGGCGCTGTGTATCCGGCTGCCGCTCCGCTTCCCGACGGCTTCGGCAGCGCCCGGCGGTCCACTTTGCCATTCGGCGTCAGCGGCATCTCTTCCAGCTGCATGAAGTGCGTCGGCAGCATATACGATGGCAGCGATACGGTCAGGGCGGTACGCAGCTCAGCCGCCGCAAGCGGACGGTTGCCTGTCACATAAGCGCACAGTTCCTGCGTGCCCGCACCCATTTCTGCTGCAGTTACAACGGCTTCGATTACGCCGGGGATTTGCAGCAGCCGGGCTTCGATCTCACTGAGTTCAATCCGGTGCCCCCGGATCTTCACCTGATGGTCGATCCGCCCCAGATGCTCCAGCCGGCCGTCAGGCAGCCAGCGTGCCAAATCTCCGGTCCGGTAAAGCCGCTCGCCAGACACAAACGGGCTGTCCACAAATTTCTCAGCCGTCAGCTCCGGACGCGCCCAGTATCCGCGGGCGACTCCGGCGCCGCCGATGCACAGTTCGCCGACTACGCCAACGGGCTGCGGCTGCAGCGCTTCATTCACCACATACACCTGTGTGTTCGGCATCGGCCGTCCGATGCCGATCCGTTCTTCCCCTTCAAGGGATTCAAACGTAGACCAGACAGTCGTTTCCGTCGGCCCGTACATGTTGTACAGCGCCGCATCCGTCCGTTCCTTCAGCTGCCCATACAGGGAGGAAGGGAAAGCTTCCCCGCCGACCAGCAGCGTCTGGACGTTCCGCAGCTGCGCCGCGCTTCGCGCATCGCCGAGCAGCAGCATCAGCCGCGAAGGCGTCGTCTGCATCATATGCACCGGATGCTGACTCAACAGTTCCGCCAGCAGAACCGGATCCTGCTGCGCTTCTTCGCTTGCGAGGACGATCTGCATGCCGCAGCTGAGCGGCACCCAGCTCTCCGTGACGAAGATGTCAAAGGACGCGGTCGTAACGCACAGCATCGAAGAACACGTCCCAAAAGGAAGCTCGCGGAGCATCCCCGAGATGAAATTCACCACGTTCCGGTGCTCCACGACCACTCCTTTCGGCGTGCCGGTCGTTCCGGAGGTGTAGATGACATACGCGCTGCAGGATGGTTTTATCTCCACGCCAACGGGCGCGGAAGAATACCCTGCCAGCTCCTCTGCGGAGGAGAACGAGATGGTTTCGCCGCCGAGGCTTATTTTGTCTCCTTCATTGTCTCTTGCCTGATCAACTTGCTCCGTCCGCCCGGCCAGTTCTTCCGTCAACGCATCATTCAGACACAATACATGGCGCAGCGATGTCTCCTGCAGGCCTGTCACAATCCCAAGCTGTGCCGAATCCGTCAGCATAACCTGCATTCCGGCATCCCGGATCATCCCCTCCATGCGCTCCTCAGGCAGAAGGGAGTCGATCGGCACATAGGCCGCACCGGCTTTCAAAATACCCAGAAGCCCGGCGATGAGGTACGGCGAACGATTCATCAGAACGCCTACACGGTCTTCGGCCGTTACGCCGTGCGCCCGCAGCCATTGGGCGATACGGTTGGCCTGTTCCTCCAGCTCCCGGTAGGTCAGCCGCTGTTCTGCACACACGACCGCCGGACGATCCGGCGTTTTCGCCGCCTGCAATTCGAACAGGGAAGGTATGCTTGCCTCTTCAAGAATCGTCACCTTCGTGTCGTTGAACTGAACCAATACCCGCTCTTGTTCAGCAGCCGCCAGCAAGCTGACGCTACCCAGCATTACCTGCGGATTGCTGGTAACCTGACGCAGAAGCTCCGTAAAGTGATTCGCCCAACGTTCGATCGTCTCGCGTTCAAACAGCATGGCACCATATTCGAGCGAGCAGCGCATCCCATTCTCGTGTTCGCTCACCGATAGCGTCAGATCGAATTTAGCCGCGCTGTAGTCGAATGGATAGGAAGATAGGCGCACGCCGGGAAGCTCCAGCTTCACCTGCTCTGTGTTCTGCAGCACGAGCATCGCGTCGAAGAGCGGATTGCGGCTCGTGTCGCGCCGGCGCACGACCTGCTCCACCAGCTCCTCGAACGGATAGTCCCCGTGCTCGAAAGCTCCGAGCGCCGTCTGCTTCACTTCCTGCAAATAGGCTGCAAAGCTTTTCTTTCTGTCCGGATACATGCGCAGCGCCAATGTATTCACGAACATTCCGAGCATACCTTCCAGATCGGCGTGCGGCCGGCCCGCCACCGGTGAACCGACGATGAGCTCCTCCTGCCCGCTAAGACGCGACAGCAGCGTGCTATATACTGCCAGCAGCACCATGTACACCGTAGCGCCGCTCGCGCGGGCCAACTCGCGCACCGCCGCCACTAGTTCGCTGTCCAATTCGAAGTCCACCTGGCCGCCTTCAAAACTGCGCACTACCCGGCGCGGATGATCGGCCGGCAGGCTCAGCACCGGCAATTCGCCCGCAAACTGTTCCAGCCAGTAAGCTTCCAGCTCGCGGTACGCCGACATCTGAGTATATTCCCGCTGCCAGACGGCGTAGTCTTTGTACTGCAGCCGCAGCGGCTCTAATTCTTCGCCGGCGTACAGCTTCATAAATTCTTCGATAAAAATGTTCATCGACATGCCGTCCGAGATAATATGATGCATATCGAACAGCAGCAGGTGCCGCTCTTCGCCGAGACGTACGACGGTCGTGCGCAGCAGCGGGGCTTGCCCGAGATCGAACGGGCAGATGAATGCCCGGATTCGCTTCTCGGCTTCCTCTTCCTCCGACTCCTCATAGAACACACGGAAGGCCGGTTCCTCCTCCACCTGCTGCACCGGCTCGCCATCCACGACGATGAACGAAGTGCGCAGCGACTCATGGCGGCCGATTAGCGCCTGCAGCGCGGTTTCCAGCCGGACCTTATCCAGCGTTCCTTCGAGCTGCAGCGCCACCGGCATATTGTAGCTGAGTCCCGCACCCTCCAATTGCTGAAGCAAGTACAGCCGCTTTTGAGCAGAGGACAGCGGATAATACGCCTGCTTCTCCACAGGCAGCAGCGCTTCATACGCTTGACAAGTTACTGCTTCCAGAGCCGCTGCCAAGCCTTTGATCGTAGGCGACTGGAATAACAGCCGCAATGGAACTTCCACATCCAGAGTCTGGTGAATACGCGACGCAAGGGTCATCGCCCTCAAAGAATGGCCGCCTAACTCGAAGAAGTTGTCATGGATGCCTACGCGTCCCACACCCAGCACATCCTGCCACAACGGCGCGAGCTGGGCTTCCATATTTGTTCGCGGTGCCTCATACCCTTTGCCTGCTCTGGCCCCGTCCGGGTTCGGCAGCGCCCGGCGGTCCACTTTACCATTCTGTGTAACAGGCAGTTGGCCGAGCTGGACGAAGTATGAAGGTATCATATAGTCCGGCATTACCGTCCCTAGAGCCTCCCGCAGCTCAACAAACGCAAACTCGCGTTCACCTGCGATATAAGCGCACAGCTCATTATTACCGTACTCGTCCCGAAGAACGAGAACGGCCGCTTCCCGAATCCCTCTCACCCCGAGAAGCCGCGTTTCGATCTCGCCCAACTCAATCCTGTATCCCCTTATCTTCACTTGATGATCCATGCGGCCCAGATACTCGATGTTCCCATCTGCCAGCCAGCGGGCCAAATCCCCTGTCCTGTACATCCGCTCGCCGGGAGAGAACGGATCGGGGACGAACTTCTCGCGAGTCCGTTCAGGCTGCTGCAAATAACCTTCGCCGACACACGCTCCCCCGATGTACAACTCGCCTGCGACACCTATCGGTTGCGGGCAACCCAGCGGATCCAAAATATAAATCGAAGAGTTGCTGATAGGTCTGCCGATTGGAGGAAGCTCGGTCATGATGTCCTTCGGTATAATCGTGTACGTAGTGGCAACATGCGTCTCTGAAGGTCCGTAGTGATTATGGAGAGTCACCCCTCGCTCGCGCAAATATCGCTGCAGTGACTTTCCGACGACCAGAGCCTCGCCTGCTGTTATCATGTGACGCACGCTCTTAGGCCACACAGGCTCGTAGGCAGGGTCATTCCACACGAACTTTACAAAAGAAGTAGGCAGCCAAATCGTCTCGATGCCCTGATCCTCGATATAACGGAAAAGCGCAAAAGGATCCTGACGCATCTCCTCATCGACCACATGAAGCGTCCCGCCCGCAAGCAGCGTAGTGAAAATCTCCTGATAGCTGGCATCAAAGCTGTAGGAAGCATACTGAAGCACGCTCTTGTGAAAGGGTATGGAGGTATGCTTATGCTGATAAAGCGCCAGGTTGATAAGGTTGCTATGCTTCAGCATGACTCCTTTGGGATTGCCGGTAGTTCCTGAAGTATAAATAACGTAAACCAGCATCCCGTTCTCTTCGGCCAACGAGACCTCATCTGGATCCGGTTCGCGGGGAACCCCGACATCATGATTCGCGGCAAGCATATCGCTGATAAGTAGCGTTTCTCCGTCATACGCAAGGCGCTTGTCCGTCTGAGCTGAATCGACGAGCAGGCATGATACCTGAGAATCCTCCAGCATATAAGCAATCCGGTCCGCGGGATAAGACGGATCCACAGGAAGCAAGGCTGCCCCTGCTTTAAGAATTGCTAGCAAACTGATAATCATATAAGGAGATCGGCGTGCCATGATGCCGACAATGCTGCCGATACCTATATTTCGATGTTGCAAAGCAAGCGAGACTTGATCGGATAACTGATCCAACTCTTGATAGGTCAGCATGGTTTCACCAAATACCAAAGCTATGCCGTCCGGAGTCTTTACCGCCTGTTCTCTGAATAACTGATGCAGGGTTGTATTTGGCAGCTCCATGGCAGGTCCGTCATGCCATGTTACCAGCGTATTCCGTTCTTGTTCACTCAACAAATTTACTTTACCGAGTGCAATCCCCGGTTCAGCAACCGCATGCTGCAGCAATTGGATGAAAGTTTCTTGCCAACGTTCTATGGTGCCAAGTTCAAACAGAGCTGTGGTGTACTCCAGACTGCAATGCAGCTGATCTCCCCGTTCGCTGATTAACAAGGACAAGTCGAATTTCGAAGTGGGATTCTCCAGTTCATAGGGAGATACCTCGACATCCTGCATCTGCAGCTCGGATTGTTCCATGTTCTGCAAAGCGAACATGACGTCAAAGATCGGGTTGCGGCTGATATCCCGGTGCTGGACCACCTGCTCGACGAGTTCTTCAAACGGGTAATCCGCGTGTTCAAACGCTGCAATGGAAATCTCTTTGACTTCTTCAAGATAATCCGCAAATGTTTTCTCCCTGGAAGGCATCGATCTGATGGCCAATGTGTTCACGAACATACCCAAAAGATTGGACAGATCGGCATGAGGACGGCCTGCAACAGGCGTTCCGACAATGATATCATCCTGTCCGGATGTTCTTGCCAGAAACAAGCTATAAGCTGAAAGCAGCACCATGAATAAGGTAGTCCCTGTGTTCTGCGCGAGCTTGCGCAATTTGCCGGTCAACTCCGCATCAATGATGAAATTCAGGTGGCTTCCCTCAAAGCTTTGTACCGGCGGACGAGTAAAATCAAACGGCAAGGAGAGGATTGGAAGTTCGCCGCCGAGCTGTTCCAGCCAGTATTCTTTGTGTCGGTTGTACACCTCGGAATGTTCATTTGTGTTCTGCCACACTGCATAATCCTTATATTGAAGGGACAGCGGCGGCAAACTCTCGCCCATATACAGCCTTGTCATTTCCTTAATGAAAATCCCCATGGATGTGCCGTCGGAAATGATATGATGCATATCAAACAACAACAGATGCCGTACATCCGTCAGCTTAACCAATTGGATGCGCAGAAGCGGCGCTTGGCTCAGATCGAAAGGACGAATGAAATTCTGGATGATTTCTTCAAGCTGCATCTCCTCGGCATTGCGGAAAGACAGCGCAAAATCAACCTCCGGGCAAATTTTCTGCACGGGTTCGCCATTTACAAGCTCAAAGCGGGTTCGAAGGACTTCATGGCGTGTTGCCAGTTCCTTGAAGGCAAATTCCAATCTTACAAGGTCCAATTGTCCCTCAAGGAGCATCGCTGCGGGTATATTGTAGCTTCGCTCCGCTCCTTCGAGCTGCTGCAGAACATATAGTCTCCTCTGTGCAGAGGACAGGGGGTAGTATTCCCGCTGCCCGGCAGGTTGCAGGCCTTCATACACGTCTGCAGCTCTCCCGTCCACGGTCAGCGCCATGGCTTCAATGGTCGGGAACCGGAATACGTCCCGGATGGCGATGTGTATACTCATCGCCTGATGTATGCGCGATACTAATATCATCGCTCTCAGAGAATGGCCTCCGAGTTCAAAGAAGTTGTCACGGATCCCTACTTGCGATACGTGCAATACCTCCTGCCAAAGCTTGGCAAGCAGAGCTTCCGTGGCTGTTCGAGGAGCTATATATTGGGAAGCCGCTGCCATGTCGTCTTTAGGCTCCGGCAACGCCATCCGATCCAGCTTGCCATTTCTCGTAAGCGGCAGTTCCGGCAGATGGACGAAATACGCAGGAACCATATATTCGGGTAAAGCGATGCTCAGGTGATTTCTCAATTCGACCGCTTCCAGGCGCTTGCCGCCGACATAGTAAGCGCACAAAACCTCGCTTCCCGGCCGCTCTGTCCAAGTCACTACAGCCGCTTGGCGAATGTCCGCATGAAGCTGCAGGCGCGCTTCGATCTCACCGAGTTCAATCCGATAGCCCCGAATTTTGACCTGCTGATCGATTCTCCCCCAATATTCAAGCTCTCCATCTGGCAGCCAGCGTGCCAAATCTCCTGTTTTATACATCCTCCCGCCTTCAATAAAGGGATCCGGTTTGAACTTTTCCAGCGTAAGCTCAGGCAGATTCCAGTAGCCTGCGGCTACCCCGGCGCCCCCAAGGCACAATTCTCCGGGCACACCGACCGGAAGCAACTGTCCCTGAGCGCTCAGCACGTAGGCTGTCGTTCCTTCGATCGGCCGGCCAATCGGGATGCTATGGTTCCCGTATGTCGTTTTGACCGCGAATGAGGTCGAGAAAGTCGTGTTTTCGGTAGGGCCATATCCGTTCCAGATTGTAATTCCCGGACATGCGTCCCTCACTGCGTAAGCATGCTTCGGCGACAGAATCTCTCCGCCCATAATCAAATGCTCTACACCGGCAAACAGGCCCGCATTCTCATCAGCCAGATGATGAAAGAGCGATGTCGTCAAGAACATGACCGTAATGCCGTGCTCTGCCAGAAACGGCCCCATCCGGCGCGCGTCCAGCAGCACGTCTTTCTCAACCGGATGCAAGGACCCTCCATGGAGAAGGGCTCCGAATATTTCGAACGTAGCCGCATCAAAGCTTACCGAACCGGTCTGAGCGAAGCGGTGATTGGCATGGAACGGCACGTACGCCTTGTTTTTCACCAAGTTGATTACATTTCCATGCGTCACCAGCACTCCTTTAGGTCTTCCCGTGGTGCCCGAGGTATACAGGATATAAGCCGGATCATCGGAACTGCATGCCTGTACTTCTTCGCGCTCCAACACCTCTAACGCTTCATCTGGAAGAGTCCCGTCATCAAGCATGATGACCGTCCCCGGGTAAGACTCCGGCACTTTGAACTTCTGTACAGCCAACAGGAACTCCGCGCCGCAATCGCCCAGTATATACAGGTGACGCTCCTCGGGCGCTTCCGGATCCAGAGGCACATAGGCTCCGCCCGCCTGCAGAATTCCCAGGACAGCAACGATAAATTCGATCGAGCGCTCCGCCAGAATGGCAACAGCTGCCCGTGGCCGCATTCCTTCCCTCAGCAGTCTGCCGGTCACATGACTCGCTTGAAGCTGTAACTCCGCATAAGTGAGTTGCCGATCGCCACACACGATGGCCGTCCGATCCGGATAGAGACAAGCCATTTCTTCGAAACGCTGATGAATCGTCGTTCGAGGCAGGCCTTGGACAGGCAAACCGCTGTATTTCATCAGCTGGCTAAGCTGTTCTCCCCCGCTTATTAATCTGGCTTCAGCAAGGGTCGTATCCGGTTCAGAAGCCACATGATCCAGCAGTTCCGTCAAATGGCCGGCCCACCGTTCGATGGTTTCCCGTGTGAATAAGGCTGTAGTGAACTCCAACGAGCCGTGATAGCCCTCCGCACTCTCGGTTACCATCAAGGTAAGGTCGAACTTGGCCTGCGTATCGGCAAATGGACAAGACTCTACCTTCAAGCCAGGGAGATCCAACTGCAAGTTTTCCGTGTTTTGAAGCACGAATACAGCATCGAACAGAGGGTTCCGGCTCATGTCCCGCTGGCTGACAACACGGTCTACCAATTCCTCGAAAGGATACTCTCCATGCTCAAAGGCATCCAGCGCCGTTTGCTTGATTTCCTCAAGATATTCGGCAAAGGATTTTAGTCCGGAAGGGAAGGTGCGTAAAGCAAGAGTGTTGACAAACATCCCCATCATGTCCGTCAGATCCGCATGCGGACGCCCGGCTACCGGCGAGCCGACAATTATTTCATCGTTGCCGGACAGACGGGACAGCAAGGTGCTGTACGCGGCTAAGAACACCATAAATACGGTGACCCCTTTGTCCAGCGCCAGTTGCTGCACGGCTTCCGACAGTGTTCTTCCCAGCTTGAAATCAACCCGGTCGCCTGCAAAACTGCGCAAGGCTGGGCGCGTAAAATCGGTTGGCAGCTGCAATACCGGCAGCTCGCCTGCAAACTGACGAAGCCAATACCTCTCCTGCATCTGATAAGCATCGCTGAGCACATATTCCTGCTGCCACACCGCATAGTCTTTGTACTGCAGTCTCAGCGGGGCAAGCTCTTTCCCGGCATAAAGCTTCGTAAATTCCTCTACAAAAATGTTCATCGACATGCCGTCCGAGATGATATGATGCATGTCCAACAGGACATAATGAAGCAGGCTCTCCACACGTACGACCTTCACACGCAGAAGAGGCGCCTGACTGAGATCGAATGGGCGTATAAAGTCCGCGATAATCGGGTGAAGCTGCGCTTCTTCCGCTTCACAATAGACCGCTGCAAGCTTCACTTTCTCGTGTACTCTCTGCACTGGCTCTACGTCTGCTTTGGCGAAGGAAGTGCGCAGCGATTCATGACGTGTGACCAGCTGCTGCAGGGACGCTTCCAAGAGCATCCGGTTCAGCACGCCCTCCATTCGAAGAACGGCAGGCATGTTGTAACTGATCTCCGCTCCCTCAAGCTGCTGGAGCACATACAACCGCTTCTGTGCGGAGGTAAGCGGATAATGCTCCTGCGAATCAGCAGGCTCAAGTCCCTGAAATGCCTTATTCTGTCGGGAAGCTATAACTTCAGTCAATGTCTCCACGGTTGGATACTGGAATAAATCCCGTAGCGTGACGTCGGCTTGCAGTTGCTTTTGGATGCGCGAAACCAAGAAGGTTGCTTTCAACGAATGTCCGCCTCGTTCAAAAAAATCATCCCGCACGCCTAACGGACGGACGCCCAGCACCTCCTGCCACACCTCTGCCATCTTCTGTTCGGCAAGGTTCCGCGGGGCGATGTAGCTGCTGTCTTTCTCCAATTGGCCGTCAGGCAAAGGCAACGCCCGCCGGTTCAATTTTCCGTTGGCTGTCAGAGGCATCTGCTCCATCGGAATGAAGTAGGCGGGAATCATGTAAGGCGGCAGCGTTCTGCCAAGCGCCGTCCGCAGCTCTTTTACTGAATAATCCCGGTCCGCTACAAAGTAAGCGCACAGACTAAGGTTGTTCTCCGCTTCTTCCACAACCGCAACGGCTGACTCTCTAATGTCGGGAAGCGTCAATAGATAGGCCTCAATCTCCCCTAGCTCAATCCGGTTGCCGCGAATTTTGACCTGGTGATCGATTCTTCCCCAATATTCCAAAGTTCCATCCGGCAACCAGCGGGCCCAGTCTCCGGTTCGATACATTCGCTCGCCCGATACGAACGGATCCGAAGTGAACTTGTCTGCCGTTAGCTGCGGCTGGTTTACATAACCGCGCGCCACACCGGAGCCCGCAATGCACAGCTCGCCCGGTACGCCGAGCGGAGTGAGCAGCCCTTGAGGGGTAAGAATATATACCCGTGTATTGGGGATCGGCCGCCCGATCGTAACAGCCTTCTCTTCCTCAAGCTCAACCGATGTCGTCACTACGGTATTTTCGGTTGGGCCGTACTCATTCATCAGTACCATGTTGGGATTCATCGTCTTCAAACGGCGGATTAGCGGCATTCCGACGGCTTCGCCAGCCAATACCGCGCTGCGCACCGTACGCCAATCCTCGGGATTCATGCTCTCCAGCAAGGCCGAGTAGAAGCTCGGCGGGCTCTGCATATGGGTGATTCGGCGCTTCACGATGGCCTCGCGAATGGCCGACGGATCTTTGCTGTCTTGAGCGTTCAACAGGACAACCGCCGCTCCCGAAACGATGGGACCAAAAAAGTGGGTCACGAACGAGTCAAAAATAAAAGGATTCAACATCAACGCCTTGTCACCGGCGCTAAACTGATAGTGGTTCGCTTTCCACTGAATGGTATTGGCAAGGCTTCCATGTTCGATCATAACGCCCTTGGACGCCCCCGTAGTGCCTGATGTATAAATAACGTATGCCAAATGCGCGGGTGCGGCTGTTCTCTCCAGGCTCTCAGCGGGCACCTCCCGGAGCGGGTTGTCTTCGAAGTAAAGGACGGGAATCTGGTTGGCTACCTCCGCTGTCAGAGGCTGGTGCTCTATCGAAGTCAGCAGAACTTGGGGATGACTGTCGCCCAGCATATAACGAATCCGTTCCATCGGGAATTCCGGATCGATGGGGAGGTAGGCCCCTCCTGCCTTCAAGACGGCGAGGATGCCCGCCGCCATTGCGCAAGACCGGTGGATCATGACGGCGGCAATCGTCTCCGCCCCTACCCCTCGCGCGCGAAGCACAGCTCCCAGCTGCTCCGCCCACTCGTTCAGTTCACGGTAACTTAGCTCCTCATCTCCACAAATAACCGCCGGCAGATCAGGGGTGCGGGCAACCTGCTCTTCGAACAAGGCGAGCACCGTTGCCTCCGGGCGGTAGTCTGCTCTAGTTCCGGCAAATTGCTCCAGCAGCAGCTGTCTTTCCTTATCGGTTACCAAATTATACTCACCCAATTGGGAGTCTGGAGAATCAATGGCCTGACGCAGTAGCTCCAGGAAACAGCCAGTCCACCGATCTATCGTGCTCCGAGCAAACAAAGCTGCGGCATATTCCCAACTGAAGGAGAAGCCCCCGGCCTGCTCTGTAACGGTGAGCGTCAGGTCGAATTTAGACGCAGTGTAGTCAAATGGGTATGGAGAAAGACCTACACCTGGGAGCTCTAACACCGCGTGTTCGGTATTTTGCAGCACAAGCATCGCGTCGAAGATCGGATTGCGGCTTGTGTCGCGCTGCCGCACGACCTGTTCCACCAGTTCCTCAAACGGAAAATCCCCATGTTCAAAAGCAGACAGCGCCGTCTGGCGGACCTCCTGCAGATAGACGGAAAAACGTTTCTCCCCGGCTGGATGCGTGCGCAGCGCCACCGTATTTACAAACATGCCGAGCATGCTTGCGAGGTCGGCATGCGGGCGGCCAGCCACCGGCGTGCCAATGATGAGCTCCTCTTGCCCGCTAAGACGCGACAGCAGCGTGCTATATACTGCCAGCAGCACCATGTACACCGTACTGCCGCTCTCCTGTGCCAACTTGCGAACACCCTCCGCCAACTCGCCTTCCAGTTCGAAGTCCGCCCGGCCGCCCTCGATGCTGCGCATCGCAGGGCGCGGATAATCAGCCGGAAGGCTCAGCACCGGCAGCTCGCCGGCCAGTTCCTTAAGCCAATACGCTTCCTGCTTCGCATAGGCCTGCGACTGCCTGTATCCCTGCTGCCATACCGCATAGTCTTTATACTGCAGCCGCAGCGGGTTCAGCTCTTCTCCGGCATACAAGGCGGCCATTTCTTCCGTTAGGATTTGAACGGAAATTCCGTCCGAGATAATATGATGCATATCGAACAAGAGCAGATGGCGTTCTTCCCCGAGTTGAATCACCTTCGTGCGCAGCAGCGGGGCCACGCCGAGATCAAACGGGCGGATGAATGCCCGGATCTGCTTATCCGCTTGCCCTTCTTCCGCTTCCTCGCAGGATACGGAAAATGAAACCTGGTGCTGGACCTGCTGCATGGGCTCGCCGCCCACGACCGTAAACGAGGTGCGCAGCGCCTCATGACGGGTAATCAGCGACTGCAATGCCGCTTCGAGACGCGCCTTATCCAATCGACCTTCCAGTTCGAACACGGCCGGCATATTGTAACTAAGACCTGCCTCATCCAGCTGTTGCAGCACATACAACCGCTTCTGCGCCGACGACAGCGGATAATAAGCCTGCTCCGATGCCGGAAGGAGAGCCTCATAGGCGCGTCCGGCTGCCGAAGTGACTGCTTGGGTCAGTGTCTTCAGATTGGTTGTCTGAAAGATGTCGCGCAAGCCGATCTCGGACTGGAATTCCTGATGTATGCGCGTCAGCAGCGTCATCGCTTTAAGCGAATGGCCCCCGAGCTCAAAGAAATTGTCATGGAGTCCCACGGAGTCCTTGTTCAAGACCTCTTGCCACAGTGATGCCATTCTCTGCTCGGCGTCTGTGGCTGGACGAACGTATTCTTTGCGGGATGCAATTGCATCGGGTTTCGGCAAAGCTTTACGGTCCACCTTGCTATTCGACGTCAAGGGAAGCCGCTCCAGCTTCATATATACGGATGGCACCATGTAGTCTGGCAGCATCGAAGATAGGTATGCCCGCATCTCCGCGATCTCCAATTCGACCTCGCCCGTGTAATATGCACAAAGCACAGGCTCTCCCTGCAGATCGGGCATTACGGCAACCACTGCCTCACGGATGCCTACGAACTGCAACAATTGCGCTTCAATCTCGCCCGGCTCGACCCGGTATCCGCGGATATTGAGTTGATCGTCCAGCCGTCCGAGAAATTGCAAATTTCCATCCGGCAGCCAGCGGGCCTGGTCTCCGGTGCGATAGATCCGTCCGCCAGCCGCATAAGGGTCTTCGGCAAAGCGCTCACTCGACAGATCCGGCCTATTCAGGTAGCCCCGGGCTACTCCTTCTCCTCCGATACACAGTTCCCCGGGCACGCCTACCGGCTGGAGGGTTCCGCCCCGTCCCAGCACGTACAGCTTGACATGGGGAAGCGGCCTGCCGATTGGCACATTCCCTTCCTTAGGCGGCTGACTCCCCTGTTCCACTTCATAATAAGACGCATCGATGCATGCCTCCGTCACCCCATAGCTGTTGAGGATGCGCATGACGGAGCCAAACCGCCGGTACACCCGCCGGAAGTCTTCAGCTGCAAGACGGTCCGAGCCCAAGATCAGCAGTTCCAGCCGGCCGGTGCTCAAACGGTGTTCATAAATGTAGTCCATGAGCGGCACTAGCAGTGCAGGCGTCGACTCCAACAGCGTAATGCCGCATTCGACGATCATCTGCTGGAGCCGGGGCAGCTGAAGCCGGACCTCGTCCGGGCAGAAGACCATCATTCCCCCGTTAGGCAGTGTTCTGGCCAGATCGCCGGCAAACACGTCAAAAGAGAAGCTGGCTAATTGCAGCAGCCGCACCTCCATCTCTTCCAGCCTATACTCTTGACGCCATGAGCAGGCAGTCTGAATCCAGCTCTGGTGTTCCACCATAACCCCTTTGGGCTTCCCAGTCGTCCCTGACGTATAGATGAGATAAGCGAGCTGTTCCGGTCGGCAGTGAAGGTGTAGATTCGTAGTGTCATCGGCGTAGCATTCCTCCTGCCGCAAATCGATGACCCCGCACGCATCAGGCACAGGAAAGGCAACAGAATCAGCCGTCAACAAAATGCCGGCTCCGCTATCTGCCAGCATATAAGCCAGCCGATCGGAAGGCAAAGAGTGATCCAAAGGTACGAACGCCCCTCCCGCCTTAAGGATAGCAAGAACAGCCGTTACAATTCTCGGCGACCGTTCCCCGAGAATCGCCACGGGTTGGCCCATCCCAATCCCCAGATTGATCAGGGTGCGGGCCAGCTTGTTGGCGCGTTCATTCAATTGGCCGTAGGTCAGTGATGAGCCGTCCAGTCCTGATAGAACAGCCATCCGCTCCGGCGTCTTCGCAGCCTGCTCCTCGAACAGCTCGTGCAGCAGACCGTCAGGCTGTTGCACGATATGGTGTCCCGGGCTAAAGGCTTGGAGGATCTCATGGCGTTCCTCCGGCGGTAATACTTGTAGTCGTTCTACCGCCTGCAAAGGTGCAGCCATTCCTTCCTGAAGGACATGCATCAATCTGGAAAACAAGCGGTCCATGTCTTCCGCCGCGAACAAATCGGTCAAATAATCGATTTGAATGGCCATCACACCGGTCTTTACATTTTCACGTATATGGACGGTTAATTCATTATCCTGGTGACCATTTCCGAGAGGTAACGTGTCATACTGAATGGGAGCATCCTCCGGAAGAGTATCCCATGCCAACGGATGATAATTAAAAAAAATGGGCAGCAAGGATTCCGTAAAGCTAAATCGTTCACGGAGTTCAGGCACAATTCGATTGAAGGGGTATTTCTGATGGCGGATCAGCTCGCCCTGCTTTAGCTTCACCTGCTTTAAGAGATCAGCGAATGACAAAGAAGCATCCACGCTCAAGCGAAAGGGAGTTGTACTGACGAGCATGCCTACCATCGTTTTTTGCTCCATGGACGTTCTATTGGCATACATGGTTCCCAGCACAACTTCTTCTTCTCCACAAATCCGGGCGAGATACAGGCATAGAGCCGTTACAAACAAGTTGAAGGCAGAAACTTGCTGTTGTTCACAAAATTGGTGAATTTCTTGGCATGCGGATGAGGGGATCCGGTATCGGCTATAGGCGGCTAAACTGCTGGCAGTCTGGGCTTCGCGTTCGGAACAAACCAACCGTGTGATTGGAGGCAGCGAACTGAATTCTTTGTCCCAGTATGCTTTGTCTTTGAGAAAGCGGGAAGATGTAAGATAAGTCTCCTCACTAGAAAGCAGTTCTGTAAAAGAGGGCGCTTTTTCCGCCGTGAGCTCCTCGTTGCGTAACAAGGACATATAATTTTGGATGATTTCGTTCCCTAACAGGTTCAAGGAATAACCGTCTGCTATCACGTGGTGAATTTTCAAAAACAATTTGGCCTCCAGCTCTCCTGTCCGGAACAACGTAAATTCAAATAATGGGGCATCAAATAGAGTGAAGGGCAGACGTGAACGAAAATCGACGACCTCCTGCCATGCTTCGGACTCTTCCTCTCTCACATCCATCTTATCGACATGGAAGGGTTCGAAGGGAACAACATAGATTTGCGGCTCCTGACCATCCATCTGTTTTAAGCGCATCCGCAGGGAATCATGCCGAAGAGCCAGCATCTGCAATGCTTGTATGATCATGTCTTCGATAATCGTTCCCTTTAAGGTAAGCAAACTGTTCAAAGTGGCAACCGTCGTATTGGGATTGAGCAGTTCCATGTACCATACTCTTCGTTGCGCTTCTGTCAATGTCCAAGTATGTTGCATAGTTAATTGTGCTTCTTTTCCGATATTTGACATTCAAATCCTTCTCCCTATATAAATTAAGTGTGTAAGTGAGCTCTTGGATAGACTCTGTACAACCTAGTGGGGTGCTGGGGATGTCAATAGCAGTTCGGCATGGTGAGGGACGTATAACCCATTGATTATTTCATGATTCGGTTCGTGACCTTCAATAGATGTTGTACGGAATCACCCGTGAGGTTCTATCTTATCCGAAACGGTACGTTTGGCTTGAGCGACGACGTCAATTCGCTCCTGTAAAAAGGTATCAAACGCAAATCCTCCCGTACCTCTGGCAACGGAAGCATCTTGGTTGCGGATATATCTGCTGACTAGCCCCTGATGAACATTACGAAATTTGATGATCTCGTTGTAAATATCGACAAGAAGGTTGAGTTCGGAAGAACGATCTCTCCCAAATTGCAAATCCGCCGAATAGATTTGCTTTAAGGAAGGGGCAGCCAACGCATTTTTAATGCGGAATTGCTCACATGGCTCCAAATATGGCAAAAGATTATGAGTCGTTTCAATATAGGCATCATCTGCGGTGCCCGTAATGAGATCGGTTAGGATCACGCCCGCAATGTGCACGCCGCTAGGCGCATTGTAGCTTATCCCATTCACTTCAATGGGGAAAAAATAATCTCTGAAAAAGGTAATAAAAAAGACGGGATCCACCCCTTTGTGTACCTCGGCATTTTCCTTGCGCACCTGCCTCATCGCCGCTCTTACGGCACTAAGAATGTCCAGGCGTTCCGGCATATTCGGCTCAAGCTGAAGCTTCAGCAATTCCTCAACCGCTGGCTTAAGCGCTAGCTCCGATTGCTGGTGCCGGGTGATAAAAGCGATTTCACTGGCATCCCCAGTAAACGTTCGCAAAGAATCGGCAGGGTTGTATGCAATATACGAAGCATAGGTATCCCGTGGAATTAAACCGGTAGCCAAGGAAAAAAGATCTAAAATGGAGTACACCCTGCGTAGTTCAGAAGCAAGAATCCCTCGTTTCAAGCACGAAACTAGGAAGATCCCCAACTCTCCCATTGCCAATACCTTTTCATTGTAAGGACGGTGATATACGAAATCGATAAGCTGCTGCTGATCATCTGGTAGAAGAGAAAGGCCGCGCCTCAGGAGGTCAGCCGGGGACCCCGTCTTATTCAGGGGGGGAAGTTCATTTACCACAAAACGGCTAAAGTTACCCAATGGATAGTGCAGGTCTTCACATATACAATTCACCATAGTCATAAAAACTCTCTCCTTATATCCGAAGTTATTAACGAGAAAGATTTCAACCTATTACTCTTGCGGGAAGATACACTACATATGAAGTAGATTTGCAAACAGCTTCACCGGGAGGAAATATACAATCCAAACTATCACAATAAGGTTATTGTGTCAATTTTATCCTTTTGGACATTTTGTGACATGTATTTCTACGGATGAACCACATCAACATCAAATCAACACGAACTTACGTACTGTTGTGCTGTGCATAAAGCTCTCGTTTCTATGTGTCTATTCTATTGACAACCTACTAGGAGGGCTGCTTGTTAAAAACTTCAAAATACTGTCTTGAGATTTTTATGTTTTACACTTTAGACATTCGCTTTATTCACACTCTCAGAAATATATGGTAAATTGGGGTTGTTGACGTTTTATAAGAAGGATAGGCCGTACCGGGAGCTTAGTTATCGGAGCAGACATTGCCAGTAAATACACGTGGCTCAAACTATGGATTTCAAGGAAACAAAAATGACGGGAAAATACCCCCTTCCTCACGCCATTATGTAGGTGGAATAATAAAAATTTTACCCAAGAAGGTGGGATGAAAGTAAGTATTCAAGAAATCCCATGATCTATCTGCCTTGGCGAATGCCCAGAGGCTATTTTATAGTGGGAGGTAAGGGATTAACGTGATTCAGTTTATCATTGATTATCGCTGGAATTTGTTGATTATCGCTGAAATTGTTTTTTGGGTTTCCTTATTTATTGCAACCACATTGCGGTATTGGTTCGATAAGCCCAAGGCAGCGCTTCTTGTGTTTATTCTGACTCTTGTCAATGAGCTGTGGATTCTATATCTAGGAGTATTGGATTTAAGGCAAACTGGCAAGCTATCGATCTTTCAAATCGTCATCGTCATTATCATTCTGTATACGCTCGTCCTTGGAAAGTATGATTTGAAAAAGGTAGACCGATTCATTTATAGAACGATTGCAAAAGTAAAAGGAAAACCGATCATGGATTCACAGGAAAATAAACGGTATGGAATGGCGAAAGCCAAGGAAGAATTAAAAGTTTTCAGTCTTCACGTAATCCTGTTTTTAGGGGTACATGTATTCTACCTCATGTTGTATGCGGTCAATCAGGAGTCTCATCCGATTTCGTCAGCAGAGTTGATCCCGTGGCTGCAAGAACAATTTCAGAACAATTATGCTTTAGTTCAAGTCAATAAAATTTGGTTGGCTTTCTTGCTTCTGGATGGGATCATTAGTTTCTCTTATTTGCTTTTTCCCAAGAATGAGAGCAACAAGCCCGTTAATCGGTAATTCCATCGGAATGTGATTCTCTTTACAATAATCGGTGATCAGCCCGAGGAGCCTAGCAAAATGTTTGGGTTTGGCAGCTCCTCATGTGGAATAGAGATACACTTTATCGTCAAGATAGAAAGTCTGCTGCTCTATGGTTATTCTAACTCCTAAAAAAACGGTTGTTCCCTGACAGAATATAGGGAACAACCATTATTTAAACAAAAATCCTTTAAATAAACTTTTTATAAGATCGTCTTTTCTGTGTGTTAAACAATCAAGTACTTCAAGTATCTTGAGCACAGCCGCAACCTTAGACTGATCGTCAACAGAGCATCAATAGAATCCGCTTTCCTCACGATGTCAAGTATGCTGTATAACCCGAATCAGATCATATTTTTTCAACAGACGATCGAGCTCCACCTTCTTCTCCTGCGACAGCGAGCGTGCCGGTGGCAACACATCGGTCGGAATATCCACGCCAGTGGCTCGGACCGCTTCCTTCAACACATTGAAAAACGGCGTATCCACCGCATACACCTCGGTCACGACGCGGAACAGCTTCCGCTGGAGATCCTGAACCATCGCAAAATCGCTGCGCCGATAAGCGTCATACAGCCCGCACGTCAGATGCGGCGCGAAGTTAGCGCTTGCCGGAACAACTCCGTCGCCGCCCGCAATCAGCGTTTCCAGCAAATGATGATCATAACCAGCGAACACCTGGAAATCCGGGCGCACGCTCTTTACCTTCGCGATGGCTTCCAGAACCGGCTCCATACGGTCGACCGTCTCCTTAATGCCGACGATGTTCGGGTACGTCAAGGCCAAATCCTTGACCAGATCCACCTTCACATCCTGCCCCGTCAACGCCGGGAAATTATATATGTAGATCGGCACACTGACGGCCTCCGCTATATCCGCATAATGGCGGAACAATAGCTCGTCGCTCAGCTTCGCAAAATACGGGTTGATGACAACCACCCCGTCCGCCCCGATGGCTTCCGCATGCTTGCCGTAATCCACCGCTTCCGCCGTGCTCGTCGAACCGATGCCGATCAGCACCGGCAGGCGCCCATTCACATGCGACACGGCGAACTCCGCAACCTCTTGTCTGAGCGCCTTCGAGAGATGGAAGCATTCCCCCGCCGAACCGAGGAAAAACAACCCGTGCACGCCGGAGGCGATCAAATGATCGATCATGCGGCCCATGCCCGGCCGATCCAAAGATCCGGATGAATTAACTACCGTAATGACTGGAGGGACGATGCCATGTAACCTGTTGTGTTGCATATCTACTCGCTCCTTTGCCAATGCTTCAAATTTTATATTGTGAAAAAACTTACAATCCAAGAAACATAAAATGAGATATCGATAACTCACTCTGCAACTTAAAGATATCACGGCTCCCCGGCATTTACAATCTTCCTTTATGGAGATATTGTAACAAATTGCACAAACTACTGCCTACCTGAACATTTGGGAGAGTGGCCATAAGGCACGAATCGGCGGATACGTTTCGCCACAAGCATATTCCCTATTCTCTGCCCCCTTGTCACAAACTCCCTCACTCCTCGTTATATGTGCAAACCACAACAAGGAGAATGCCTGCTTCCAGAAGACGTGCAGGTCGTCCAAGGTACGTAACGGCGATTAGGCCAGAAGCGGCGGCTTCCATCCGTGAGAGTATGGTGAAATAACGAATAAGAGGGCAACAAAAAAACGCATGTCGCAGCAACATACGTTTTTTTCAGACAGCGACTGACATATATGTGATTTACAAATCGGGCTCTTGCTTTGAAAGCTCTTGAAGCATCCCGCTTATCTGTTCTACCAATGGCGCCGGTGCTTTCTTAGTTGAACCCGTATCAAATGGAGGCTTAGGATCGTATTCCAAAATCAACTGGACTCCTTTGCTCATATCTTCCCCCAATTCCCATGCTACTAATTGGAGTGCCATGTCGATACCGGAGGAGACACCGGCTGCTGTTATGATTTTGCCATGGCGAACCACTCTTTCATCTGTTGGAATGGCTCCAAGAGAATGGAGCAGGTCGAAGGAGCTCCAATGAGTGGTAGCCTTCGCTCCATTCAACAAGCCTGCGGCGCTCAAGATCAGAGAGCCGGTACAAACCGAAGTAGTCCATTTCGTGGTCTCATGTAATTGGCGAATCCAATTCAGAGTTTCTTCGTCATTCATCGGAGTTTTATAATTAGGCGGACTACAGCCAGGAACGACGAGAATATCAGCTGAAGTAACTTCAGAAAAGCTGTAATCAGCATGCAAACAACCCATTTTTGAATCCAGTTTAATTAACCCTTTTTTCTTGGCGACAAATTTCACGTTACTTTTCATTGTAGCAGCAAATACTTCATATGGACCAATTGTATCTAATGCTGTGATTCCATCATAAAGCATGACTGCGATATCCATGATCATCTCTCCCTTAAGCATGATGTTTAATTCGTCTTCAAACAAACTATACCACCCCCCCTATAGTATACAGGTGTCAATATTGTGAAATTCACTACGCGGTGTTAGGGTCATTCCTCCCTTATTAACAAAAAAAGCCGCAAATGAACAAAGCGTTCATCTGCAGCCGCAAATCATAATATCTCCAAATAAAAACACCGGATTGCTCCGAGCCTGTTTAATAAACTATTATTTCCCGTTAGCGCACTTCAGATTTGATATTCATCGGCGTGTCCCGATGAATCAAACAAGCCGCAAGCAAGCCAATGCCTAGCACGAGTGCAAGCAAAAGAAAGGTAATCGCAAAACTGCCTGTCTTCATGAATTGAATAGATAAAATTGGGCCTAAGCTCGTTCCTGCAAATAGGACAAAAGTATACACCGACACCGCTATACCCCGCGATTTCCCGCCCAATTGGCCAACGAGCGCAACCAATGAAGGAACGGCAATTGCAATCCCCGTTACAAAGACTAGGCTCATTACCACCAGTAGCGGCAGGTTGGATATGAAGCCCAATGAAGAGAGTCCAAGTATAGCTAGGGTCAAGCCGCCCCGCAACACGGATCGTACACCATACCGCTTGGCGAGCCGCCCTGCAAACGGTGAAATCATCATGCCAAGTACTCCAAAGGAACGAACGTATAGAATTTCCTGCTTGCCCAGCCCGAACGCTGGACCGCTCAGATAAGTGCCTAGCACAGTATACATACTCACAAAAGACATTAGCAGCACAAGCGCCACCAGATAACTCAGTACTAGATTTTTCTGGCTAAATACCTTTCCGATGTGCTTGATGGGTTCCCACACGTTGGCATGCGCCTGATGGATTTCTCCCTTTGGCAACAGCCACAGTACTAGAAGCGAAGTAATTGCATACACTGCTGCAAGCAGATAGAAGATAGCGTTCCATCCATATTGCTGACTGATGAGACCGCTGATGACCTGGCCAACAATTCCCGCAACCAGGAATCCAGTGCTGATAAATCCGATGGTGGTTACCCGCTTCTCTGCTGGAAACATCTCTACCGCATAGGCCAAAGCAACAGGAGAAAATGTCGCCGCGGCCGCCCCCTGCAGTCCTCTCAGAACAATAAGCCATGTTAAGCTGTGAACCATTCCGAGCAGCAATGAGATAATGGTTAATGCGATAAGTCCTATAAATATTACCCTTTTTCGCCCATATTTATCAGATAGCGCGCCATAAATCAGGCATCCCACGGCAAAACCAAGTGAAAAAATACTGCCTGTCGCCGCCGCATGTGTAGTGGTAATGCCAAATGTGGTGGCAAACACGGAAATCAGGGGAATGGTTACGTACAAGCTGCACATGACCACCATTCCTGCCCAGCACAGCACCGCTGTCATCAGTAAGTAGTTTCGGCGCACAGCGGATTGATTGCTTAACTGAGTCATTATAAACACCTCTTCTTTTCAAATATTCAAATAATCGTTGTTCTGACTTGCGGGAAATTGCATCTCATCAATGATTGCTTTCGTCATTTGAGGAATGGAAAATTCAAGAAATGAAATGGACAGGATGGATACTGCCGTTAATATAATAAGTTTCCACTCCGCCCGTACTTCCGAAAATGTATAACGAAACATCCCCCATGCCACAAAATGCTCCTCAACCTTATCCTTCGTTTTTTTTCTGTAAATTGCTTGGATTTCCCCTTTCTCCAACGCATCGTTTCCATTCACCACTCATTTCAAGCTCGACATATAGTTAGATAATCTAATTATAATGCTAAAAAAATTTATCTTCCCACGCCCAATCTTCTCTCTAAGCTTCCATTCAGCTTCATTAAAATTTTCTTCAGCACTACTTGCTCCTCCACCTCCAAATCACTGATGAATGAGTCGCAAGTTGACCAAAAAATTGGCAGTATCTGATCAACCAGATTACGGCCTTCTGGCGTAATGTGGACATGAACCATACGACGATTGTTCTCATTCGTCTTACGTTCAATCCAGTTTCTTTTCTCTAGCCAATCGAGCAGAGCTGTTGCTGAAGCGCGCCGGATTCCAAGCCGACCTGCGATAGATGAAGGGGTAATCCCCTCTTTATCTTGATGCAGAATCAGCAACAGCAACAGGTCCAGCTTGCTTTCTGTAATTCCGAATGAAGACAGGTTTAAATCCATCATATCCTGGATGTTATCGCCAATCCATAGCAGCAGTAAACCCATATGAGCTGATGCTTGATTGGTATCCTTAGAAGCGGTTTTCCCCATAAGCTCCAAGTAAGGAGCAACGCCCAATCTGGGCAGCTGCTGTTCACCCACATGCTCCTTCTCAATCTTTTTTCTCATTCCATCACCCTGATTACAATTAGATTATCTAACTATAAGCTAATATAATCGATTTTTCTTTTTTATTGCAACCCTTGTGTTTATTGAACTATTTTTTCCGTTATTCCCCTCTATCTCTATTTTCACCCTATGAAAAGCGGCCAATAATATCGTACAAGACCCCATTCACCTATCTTGTAGAAGAATATAATGAACCAACTCCTGAATGGTACATCCCATCATTTTTTACTCAAGCGCAGAACCATCTCTTTACGAAAGGATGATAGAATGAAAAATGATGAAATGCACGTGAGTAAGACAAGCAAGGGGAATGGAACTATTAAGCCGAGGCAAGCTTGCTTGATTGGGCCGTTTAATAGTTGCGAACGCCGCCGTAAGGCATTGCGAATTCGTACAACAGCAGCCCAACTGCAAGATAGACTCCCTTCCCCTGATCACCCATGCAATGCAATGGTGACGAAAGCAGGTATCCGAATAAAATCGGCAGCGATTTTCGCGGACCGAAAGTAAATGGAGCCGTCACCACTGGCACCCTGTTCAGAGGGGATACCCCTGGTGACATAGCGGGACCGTATATCTCTCAGTTCCTATGGAAGGACATTCCCTTCGGAGCCACAACTGTTGTTCAGAGATATCGTACGACTATTGCCGGCGATGACCATATGACGTCGTATGAAGAGTGGCTGCGAATTCAAAACGGATCCTCTCCGAATGCGCCAAATGTACACGATCCTATTTCCCGTTATATCCGCAACGGCCGCGATTTAGGGGAATATGTTCATGTGGATTTTTCCTACCAATCGGTTCTTAGCGCTTGTCTAATTCTGCTCAGTTACGGAAAGAACGCATTAGATCCAGCCAATCCCTATTTTAACTCTGCACCCAGAGCGGTTTCTCCACATTCGGCGCACCGTATGTTCTAGATTGGGTAGCTCGAACGGCGAGAGCGGCGCGGGTTTCCGAGACCTTCAACAAGTTTGGAACTTACCTGCTGCCTGCAGCTTATGCGGAAGGCTCTCCAATCCATCCAGCTTCCCCCTCTGGTCACGCCTGTTTAGCTGGGGCTGGGGTTACTGTGCTGAAGGCGTTTTTTAACGAATCGTTCTCTATCCCCCATCCCGTCGCAGCCAGTTCGGATGGACTCTCATTGATCCCCTATTTAGGTTCTCTGTTAACAATAGGCGAGGAATTAAACAAATTTGCCGCAAATATTGCTCTTGGCCGCGATGCGGCTGGTATCCACTAGCGATCGGACGGCATCGAGGGACTAAAGTTAGGCGAAGCAGTGGCTATAGGAATGCTTCAGGATTACAAAAAAACCTATCATGAGGACTTTTGTGGCTTTTCCCTCACCAGATTTGATGGGACTACGATTACAATCGGTTAGCCGGCAGAAGCCAGACCTAATCTCGGAGAGTGTTCGATCAAAATAATGTATTAGACTGAAAAATATTTTATCTGATGTACAATAATTGTATGAACCTTCCTTAATCATGGGATTTTATATGAGGTAGTACTTTTAATAAGATATTATCGAGTATTGGTACAGTGGAGGTCATTATTTGGAGGGCCTCCACTGATAGACCCTTGACATACCATAATTATTAATTTATATTTATAGTTCTTTTTTTACTTAAAGCCATCTAAATCAACTGTTATATCAGATGAATCACTGTTAGCAGTAAGCGTTAATGAAGTGAGAGCTTCTATATAAGACACAGCAATATCTCCTGACTTTGTTTCTACAAGTAATGACTTTCCTTCTTTTGTATCTTTGATTTATACTTCACCATCTGTTGAAGTAATTTTCCAAAACTGAATCCTGCAATAAAACCTCCCTTCTGGTCTTGCTGATTAACGGCAATTTCTTCCCATCATTTTAATTGTTACAGGATCGTTCTTCTTGTCTATCCATTACACGGGGGAATCAATCATGAGTTAAATTGTACGAAACGAACATCTCTTTCTTCTTACTCAACCCCTACAACTTCCTTAAGCTCAAAAAAGCTTGTAGAACCCATATATCAATGCATTACAACCTTTCATCACTTCTTAAAGTCATGCCCAGTATTTTTCCATCATCCCCATACGTAATCGCGTTCGAGATGCTGATCTAGAGGGGCAGTTTTGTGAAGGGAGGGTATTCGTGTATTGTATATAAATTCAAGTTAGTAAATCATATTCTTTATAGATTAGAGAATGAAATAAAGGAGGATTAGTTATGTCTACTACAGGAGTTCCGGCGTGTAATGGGGGAAATAATTATTATGATACAAAGAAATTGAAAGATAGACTACAAACACTTCTCCAACAAGACATTTGTTCTGTTTCTGAATTAGAGAGGTGGCTAGTTGAGGAACGTCTATTAAGTGCTGAAGTGGAAGAAATAATAACTAGTCATCTAATCGATTTTTATAGGGATACTAAAAACATAAATAAACGCGACTTATATTTGTATTGCCAAACCGATATCCAGCCACTTCTTACAAAATATAATGCAGAGCTTGATAAGAAATTTAGCAATTGTCCGTTCTCAAAATTGCTGGGAGACGACAAATACGGTTATATGCGCAAAGTAAGGTTAGTAAAGAGTAAGATATTTAATAAAAAAAACATTTTGCTTACTGTGAAGGAGCAGAAGTTAATAACCAGCTACAGAGAAATTATGGCTGCTATAACGATTGATTGGGATGGAGAAACAAAACCTTATCCGTACATAAAAGCAAAGTTAGATAGCCCACATAGGGGAATTCGTGAACGCGCATGGCGTGCTTTATCTGAGTCACATATGCTTGTAAAGCCTGCTGTAGACAGTATCATGAATGAACTAGTAAAATTACGTCATCAAATGGCGCTTAATGCTGGATTTAGTAATTACCGTGACTATGTATTTACACTGAAAAATAGAGAATACAGTATTCAAGATTGTTATACTTTTCATGAGTCTGTTGAAAAGCATGTCATCCCAGTATGGAAACATTTAGCGAAATTCTTTAAAACAGAACTTGGTATAGAGAAGTATCGTCCGTGGGATCTTGGTCCCTGTACATTACCAAAATCCCCATTCAACAATTTTATTGATTTATTGGATGGAGTCGAAAAAATGCTGGGTAAGACTGATTCATATTTCCAAGAGAGATTTCAGTACATTCGTAAGCACGGATTAATTGATGTGGAGGATCGAAAGAATAAGGCTCCTGGAGGTGCTTGTTTTACCTTACCGCAAACAAAAAATGTATTCATCTATGCCAACTTTAGTCCATCGTTTAATGCTGTTAATGCTCTTATACATGAAATAGGTCATGCAATCCATTTTTATAAGCAGTTTGCTAACGAGAGTGGTGTACAAGAACAATATCTTCGTGAAGAAGTAGCTGAACTTTACTCCCATAGTTTAGAACTAATGTTGATGGACAAACTTGATATTTTTTACCCTGAAGACAATGAATGCAAGAAAGCTCAGCGTGAACAAATGCATCGTGCATTTTCTATGCTCATTTCTCCACTAGCAGGTGACCTATTTCAACACTGGCTCTATACTAATCCAAACCATTCACCCGAAGAAAGGGATGCAAAATATCTTGAAATCAGCAAAAGATTCCGGTATTCATCAGTTGATATTGCAGGTTTCGAGACACAAATCGGAGCAAGCTGGATCGAGTCTTTCCACTATTTTCAGTCACCTTTTTATAAAATAGAATATGCAATATCAGAACTAGGAGCGTTACAACTGTTTCAAATCTATCGCGAGAATCCAGAGAAAGCAATCGCTTTATTTAAAGAAGGCGCAGGTATGGATTGGAATTTACCGATTGCGGATATCTATCGAAATACAGGTGTTAATTTTGACTTCTCTGAACAAACCATAAAAAATATCTCCGAATTCATTATTAATATTATTGAAGATTTAAACTAAATGTGTATAGTCACGAAAAAAGCTAATATTGAGTTTTAATTTCCTAAGTCCATTAGAATACCAAAAATCCCTACTTTTTGTGTCGAAAGCAGGGATTATTTTTTGGTTAAAGATTTGTCTTTTTTCTCAAAGCACTACACTACGTTGTAGACTGAGTTAATAATGATTATATGATCCCATACTTTTTTAATGCAAACTCGATTCCATTTTCACTTACTTTTTAGTTACGAAATCAGCTACTTTTCTTAATTTTTCATTCCCATTCCCCATGGCTACACCAAGTCCTACTAATTCCAACATGTCTATGTCGTTCTCGCCATCACCAAACGCAATAGCTAGATGCGGAAATTTATACTATTTCCCTAGAAATCCGCCTTCAGATTTTATCACTTGTCCAGTAATCCACTGTGATTCATCGCTCGCTAAGAAGCTAATCGTTCTGGCTGCATCTTCCGGCAATCCGATCCGTCCCATAGGAAACATCGGCAGAAAAAGTGCTTGCATCTCTTCATTTATCCATCCTGAATCGGTTGGCCCTGGATCGAACCCGTTCACTGTAATTTGGAGCGGAGCCAAAGCTACAGAGAGAGGCTCGATTAGCCCAATCAGAGCTCCCTTCGTTGCAATATACGCCAAGTTGTCAGGGTCAGGGCCTTTGGAAACCATGAAGACAATTCTCCCCGGGGTCCCTTTTGCATGGTTCTTTTCAAATCTTCTTGCAAATTCTGTGCTGAGCATGATCGTTCCACGATTGTTCACGACGTAGTGTTGATCGAACGAAGCGATATTTAGGTTCCGAAAATTGGTTGACACGCAATAGGCTGCATTATTAATCAAAATCGAAGCGTTGCCTAGCGATTTTTCTACCTGATCCATAATAAGTGACGGCATTTCCGGGTTGGCATAATCCGCCTCCATATGACTTGCCCCCACGCCCAAACTTTCCAATTCCTTGCGTAAATGTTCAGGCCACTCCTTGTCTCCGCCATTGCCTTCCGTTTCATCAAAAGGATGCCAATGAGTAAAGAATATATCTGCTCCAAAACTTGCAAGGGAACGGCATATCGCTGTTCCAATCCCTGTTGATCTGCTTGCGCCAGTAACGATTGCTATTTTGTTTTTCAATGAGAACATGTATTGTTCCTCCATTCATGATGTGGAGGGTAAGCAGTCAGAGAGCAATAGAGATGCAATTTCCCTTCAAACTAAAAACGGATGCCAATAGGCATCCGCAACATGGGTTTATGATACACTCATCCCTGCGTACCCGTAAGGTTAAAGATATGAACACCAAATAGAATAGATAAATCACTATAATTGGTATTCTATCTATTTGTTAATCCTTACAGAGTTGTACACACGATAGGTTCTATGCTCCTTCTCAACACATCTCTGCTTTAATAATAGCAATGATGAGAGCTAAAGGCAAAGATTTAAAGACAATTCCTGCAATTACGGGAATCGTTGTTACTGACCGAAGGGGAGAGTGAGTAAAAGCATCGAAAGAGATAATATCGCCTCTCACCTAACCTCGTTATTTACCTGTTTTTCAAGAATTGTTCCCATTGAGTGATGTTTTCAAAACGATAAGTGTCAACACCTTGGGCTTTAAGGTGGTTTTCAGAAGAAAATCAAGACGATCTCCCCCTTTGTTGTTCAAAAGGCACGTCAGTACTTCGGCTGACCCTTGATTAAATTGTATTCTTTATCCATAATTGAATGGGGGCATAAAGTACAAATCACCTTAGAGCTTAATCCTCTAATACGTTTAAAGGAGTGATGGTGTTTGGATACGAACAAACAAATCGAGAAGCAAATGAGAGGTTTATATGTATAGTTGAATAAAAACCTCTCATTTGCTCATGGGAGGCAAAAAACGGACATGATGTATTCCAAGAACATGGTTCAGGGAATGGAACTCACGAGCGAAAACTTTTATAAAGCAGCAGGTCTTTTTGAAGCTTTGCAGCAACATTTATCCATTAAAGGTGTCATTACAGGTGCTGTACCCGGCAGAGTTTTTCTGTCTAATGACTGCGCAACAGCCGTGTTAGCAAATCCTCAAGGCATTTTTCTAGGCGGCAGTCCAGAGAACAGCCTGTTTTTTGAAGAAGCTAATAAGTTGCTCAAAGAGGAGCTGTTACCGAAGCTCGCGTCTAATGGAGAGTTAGACTATGTACTGTTTTATCCATTGGATAAGGAGTGGGAAGATGCTCTTGAGGTGGTTATGAAAGATATATTGCCTATGAGAAGCGGGCGAATGACTTTTACTCACGATTTGAGTAGTATAGATGCCCCCTTTGAAGATGGTATTGTCCCGGTAAATAGCAACTTATTGAAGCGTCAAGATTTAGTCGGGCTCGATGATGTAATACAAGAAATTTTAGAAGGCTGGCCTTCATTAGAAGTTTACGAGGACAAGGGCTTTGGATGTGTTGCCATTCAAGACACGGATGAGGGTCCAACCATTATTAGCTGGTGCCTTACGGACTGGGTAGTTGAAAACGAATGTGAACTTGGTATTCAAACGGATGAAAGGTATCGCGGAAACGGGTGGGCGCGAAAGACAGCATTAGGCGCGCTCTCACTCGCAAAGCAGTGGGGCATAACAAGAGTCGGTTGGCAATGCTGGTCCAACAATATAGGCTCGCAGAGAACAGCCTTATCTGTAGGCTTCAAGCTGCTTGCAGATTTCCCGGTCCTGTTCGGGTGGAACCTTCCTTTGAACAACCTCCTTGTCAACGGAAACCATTATATGCGTGGTGATATGAAGTATGGCGTGGAAAAAGACTACGCCCGCGCAGCATGGTGTTACGCCCAAGCGCTAGATAAAGGTTGGGACTGGAATGGAGATGTGGCATTGTATTGGAACGCAGCCTGCTTGTTTTATTTGATTGGTGAAAAAGAACGCGCCAAACACTATTATAAACAGGCTGTCGACAAGGGATGGATAGACATCCACCAACCCCATTACCATGAATATGTCTACAGAGAAGAGGACAGCGAACAGATCGCACGTATTCTTGCTGGCTCACATTAAGAAAGCACCTTGTTCGCAGGGTTCTTCGGATTCTATTATCAACATATATATTGTTTACCTGCCGCCGCATTATTGGCGGCTTTTTTGTTTAGCAGAGACTGCCGATCCATTCCCCCATACGCTTCTCTGACAACAGCATCTTGAACTATCGCTTTCCGTTAGCGGAATGACCCGGCTCTTTGGCACCATATAACTAAAAAATAACCATCCGCTAACGGATGGCTATTCCTCTCTGCCTGTATTTACGTGTTCCAATTCGCAAGCATGCCTCTAGCCATCTCCATATCGGCTTCCTGGCCTGTAATAAGCGCAAACTTGGCCACCAACACCGGATAAGCGGCCCATTGCTCGACGATATGCTCATGCATGCGCGGCCATAACTTGCCCCCGGCTTTCTCATACCGTGCGAGCAGATCCCGAAGTCCTTCTTCGCCAAAGAGAGCGTAGTAAATGACAAAATCCTTGCCTGGATCGGCAACCTCCGCCTCCGTCCAATCCAGAAATCCGGTCACGCGCTGCGTCTCGTCCACGATGATGTGGGGAGGATGCATATCCCCGTGGTTCAGCACCGAATTCCCGGGCCAGTAAGAGTCATCAGACAACCATGCCGTCCAGCGCTCTTGCAGTATCTTCGGTATCGTAAAGCTGCCTTTGATTTCATCTATATTCTTTGAAAATTCCGCGCGCGCCTCCTGAGGACTTTTTATGCGGACACCCGCCTTGGCAGCCGTGTCTTGATCCGTGCGATGCAGCGCTGCCAACGCCCCCGCGAACGAATCGAAAAAGACATCCGAAAGCGCCTCCTGCTCGAACTGCCATAGGTACCCGCCGCCCCCTGGATCTACCATCGCGATCGGTTTTCCGCGGAGCAGCGGATACGCGATAAGCTCGGGCGTAAAAATACGCCAGTCCGGTACCTCGATCGGCAGCTGCTCCCGCACAAGCTGCAGCACCTTATGCTCATTCTCAGCCCGCTCCAATACGTCCGATCGTCTTGGCTTGCGAAGCACCCACGGCTCGCCTGCATCATCGGTCGCGAAGGCCACAAGGAAATCCATCCCGGATTCGTTTAGTTCCACTTGATTGGCGTTTATGCGCAGCCCATTATAATTTGCGGTGGTTACTATCTCTTCAATCCTATTTTGACGATTTGATTGTGCCGATGTCATTGAACATCTACTCCTCACGTCCATGGCTAATTGGGTTACAGCTTGCTTGCATGCCTGGCGGCATTCCATGCGGTCAGCAATTCATCTACTCTTCCTTCACGAACCGCGCGCAATGCAACTCCGACGCCCCTATGCTAATTTTCCTATATTTTACCATCAATCACTTGTTACAGTAAACAACAAATGAAACAGTTAGCTAATGTACCAACGGTATCACATGACTCCGAACTATTTTGGAGAATAGGAACATATAATTACGATGTTGGCTCTAAGCTTTTCAGAGTCAGCAATACATTCCAGATTTTAATTCCTCTGCACTACCTTCTAAGTTGGCATTACGCACAGATAAGTTGTAAAGTGAAATTAATAATTCGTAAAGGAGCGAAAAATGGTGAAAGGTACGCATGAAGATTGGATTTTGTTTAATGGGAGAATTGTGAATATAAAGGAAGAGCAGCCAATGGTTGCATTAGAAGAACGGGGCTTGCAATTTGGTGATGGAATCTATGAAGTGTTTCGTTTATATAATGGGAAACCACACTTGCTAGATTTACATTTAGAAAGATTCTTTACATCTATGAAGGAAATTCATCTTAATCCGCCTTTTACCAAGGAGGAATTGATTGGACAGCTTCAGCAATTAATTGAAAAAAATCAATTTCAGGAAGATGGAAATGTATATATGCAAATATCAAGAGGTGCTCAGCCACGAAATCATGTATACGAATCGAATCTGAAACCAACCTATTTTGCAAACATTGTACCGTTTCCAAGACCGACTACCGCTATGAAAGAGGGAATAAAAGCAACTGTGGAAGAGGACATCCGCTGGAAATTTTGCCATATAAAATCCTTAAATCTACTTCCGAATATTATGATTAAAAATAAAATTAGTGAAGAAGGATACCAAGAAGCAATATTAGTTCGAGATGGAATTGTAACAGAAGGGTGCCATTCCAATTTCTTTATTATAAAAAATAATAAAGTGATTACGCACCCAGCCGATCACTTTATTTTACATGGAATTACTCGTCATCATGTTATTTCGTTAGCACAAGCTCTACACATTGAAGTAGAAGAGAGAGAGTTTCCATTACAAGAAGTATATGAGGCGGATGAATGCTTCTTTACGGCGACGCCCCTTGAAATATTCCCAGTTATTCACATTGGAGATGAGCAATTTGGTAATGGAGAAAGCGGCCCAGTTACGAAGAAACTACAAGCTGCTTATGAGGAAAGTATTGCACCTTTAAAAGCAACAAATTGAATGCATAAGGAAAGAGAAGCTGGTATTTCACCAGTTTTTTTCATGAACTAATCAAGCGTAGGACAAATTTTAAAAACGTTGTAAAAGTGAATTTTATGTATATGAATTATGAAGCATTTAAAGAAGTAAATCACGTGGTACGTCTTTAGCATCATCGATTATCATGTTCATGGCTCTTTTCTTATTCGGTTCTATAACCACAAGAACCAATAATTTCATTGGATTCTGATTCAATTATAGCGAAACGAGCAGCTTTGTTGACGAATCAGACACTTTCAATTATCTTAAAAATAATCTTTCTGTGTGTAATTCTGTAATCAATACTTTTACCTCCATTATGTTATGCTTTTAAAGTCGGGTTAAAAATATTGATATCTGCGCATAGTTCAGTCCCTTCATTATTTGAGATGGCTTTATTATACAATAAAAATTTATAGTTCGGATAAGCTCGGAAAGCCCATGTAAAAACAAGAACTTATTTATTTTGAATACGATAATTTCGGGTTAGTTCAGGTACAAATATGGTCACGAATGAGTTCAGGAACAGGGCG
The DNA here is from genome assembly GCF_023713585.1 of Paenibacillus sp. MER TA 81-3. NCBI lineage: Bacteria > Bacillati > Bacillota > Bacilli > Caryophanales > Paenibacillaceae > Paenibacillus > Paenibacillus sp. MER TA 81-3. Next base: position 466,952 of record NZ_JAMAWB010000001.1, on the reverse strand, counting down.
TGTGTTGAATCGAATAATAGCTTGATTTTGCTTGGGCCTCGGATTACTCCGGGGCTTTAACTAACGCATCATATAGGTGCTTATTACTCTATTGGGTTCATGTCGATTTTCCTTTCTTTTTTAGCTCCCGTTCGTTTTTAATGTACTGAGCAACGATACGTAACTTTTTCAGACCATCCCCTCCTCTCATATTTTGTAATAGGTTAATACGCTGCTTGCGGTGAATACTGCGGTTTTCTCCAACCATTCATATAGTGACCACCTTAATAATATCCTCGACCTTCACCCACTGCTTTTCACCATCGAGCAATAACTTGATACGTTTCCCAAGCTTGTCAATATCTATAACCATTCCTATCAATTCGCAGCGTTCAAATGGATCGAACATATCCAATGTGACGCATTCCTGCCATTCCATTGATTGGGCAGGCATGTAAAATATTCGTTCAATTCCTGCTCGTCGATAGTTGGCCGGCTACGGCGTCCAAACTCATATCTATGTTGTATAATGGTTTCCTTATGTTCGGGGAGCATCATACGCGATGACTCCCATAGCCCATTGCCCTGTAACTTCTTACTCATTTGTAATGGCCTTCAATTTTTATGTGGATTGTCGATTGTGTAATCTTAAAAATTTTCTTCCTAGGGCCTGTCTTCAGACCTAAGCGAGCCAACGTCAAAAAAGCTTTGAACGTACATGCTAATTTATCGAATCGTGTGGCGATTCGACGATAATGTTTAATTCTATTGAAAAAGCATTCCACTCCATGGCGTTCGTCTTCTCATATCCTGATTCTACCACTATTTATGCTTGAGTTATAGTTTGAAGACAGACCCTAACTGATTATTTGATAGCGTTTCGATAGCAAACATTTTTCTATAATTGTCTTTGAAATTATCATACTTATCCGACACTTCGGCAACGTCTATATCATTCTTAGGAAGTTCGATACCCCATTCCATTAGCCGAATTGCTTCACTATCGGTACTTTCCAATTTCCATTGTTCCCAATCACTTCTTTGAGTTGCCCTTAGTCTAATCTTAGTACCTTGCCAAAAATAACTTGATTCAATGATTGTCATTCATTTGTTCCCCCAACACATATTTGAATTACATGGAACTTACATCCTTTTCCATTGTACCATTTGTTGGACTTGTCAATTTGTCTTTTCGTGTCATATTTTACTAATAGTCGGTCGATGGATGTGCCTATGGCATATCTGAAAACAATAAGCACGAAAAAGGTGTAAACCATCCCCCCACCTAAACTACCACATCAGACCACCTAGAATCCATTCTGACGCCCCCCTAGCTATTGTTACACTAATGTCCCTCTATGAAGAATCACCTTTCTCTTAAATGCTCGCGTTTTCTTAGAATTTGACCATGTTGCATAGTTAAAAGACAACTTATTCATGGATTTGATTTGAAGGTGATGAAAATTATGGGGCTACAGGAAGCGCAAAAACATCCTCACCTAAACCTCTTCTCTGTAAAAAGTGGTTAATTCGGTAAAGTATGGTTGCACCTATGGATCTCCACATTGGCTCATGGTGGTCAACCCTCCCATGTCTCACAGAGTCTACGCTCCCACATTCCTTCATTCAACCTGTCCATGAGGTGGAGGTCAGATATGCTGCCCGACAGGATCTTCGTCCGTATGTTAGTGCCGTTCCGACTCATCCGTGCTTTAGTTGTCAGTTGTTTGTTACGACTTCAATTTCTAAGAAGATGCTGCTGTATTTAAGCTGCTAGTGGTACTTCCATGAATCGAGGGATATCCTGCATCATTTTTTCTTCACTGAATTCATGTCCCTTTTTCATGATGCCGAACAGGATCCGAATAAGCTTGTTACACAGGGCGATGAGAGATTGCATCTTTTTCAGCGGATTATCTGGCCGCTTGGTGTAATACTCGTGCAATGCTTTAAAAGCTCCGTTCTTCGCTACCAGTGGCATCACGACACGGAAGAGCAAGGCTCGAAGTCGCTTCCTGCCTCTCTTCGTAATTTTGGTCTGTCCTTTGTGTTTGCCCGATGTATTTTCCCTTAAGTTTAATCCTGCGAGTTTTACGATCTGCTTGGGATGTCGGTACTGACGGATGTCACCAACTTCAGCCAGGAATCCGGCTATTGTATCCCGACCAATCCCTTTAATCGCCAGCAATTTCTGAACATATGGGATTTGCTTCATCAGCTCTTCCAACTTTGCATCAAGCTCTTCGAACTTACATTGGAGCAGTTCGTACTGTACCAATAGTAGCTGAAGCTCCATCTTGGCTAGCTCTGCACCTTGTTTCATGCCTATTGAACGACTGGCCGCGGCTTTCAGGCCCTTCACGCGTCCCAGGCCGAGTCCACGCTTGGCAGCTTCCCTTAGATGTCCCAGCAAAAACTCGTCTGACCTTGAAACAAGTTCATGCGGCAGCAAATAAAGGCTGAGCATTTGAAGGGCCGACTTGCATTCCCAATCCTTAAAAACTGTAAGGAATTCCTGAAAGTACCGATCCAGCCAGTTATGAACACGTCCTTGTACTACACGCAGGTCAGTCGATAGATGATCGCGAATTTTCATGGCTTCCCGCAGCTCTGCATAGATACCTTGGGGAAGATTCGGTACGGCATATCTTCCATCTTTGACTAGCTGTGCGATGACTTTAGCGTCTTTGATGTCATTCTTGGTCGGTGAGTTGTCATCCAGTTCTTTGCTTTTCTTCACATGCAGTGGGTTCACCACGACGCATAAAACTTGTTGTTCTTTTAGGTAATGTGCAAGGTTCAACCAGTAATGACCAGTCGGTTCCATACCGACTATGACCTCCTTGCAGGTCTGTTCTTTCATGATCTTCTGATACCAGCCTACGAATAATTCAAACCCTTCCCGACTGTTCTCAAAAGCAATTGGCTTCCCATACTCGACTCCGCGGAAGTCTTGTGCGCGAGCCACATGTTTGAACTTTGCAATATCTACACCCACGATGAGTGTAGTAGAAGTGATTTGATTAATTCGTTCATTTTGAGTAGAATGCATCTTGTAGTCTCCTTGGTTTGTTTTTGGTTCCGGTCGCTGGCCAGCATATGGGACCCATAAACATCATACCAAGGAGTCTTTTTGTTTCTCAAATCTCATATTTCTTCATTATAGGAATGCTGCCCGTTACTTCAACAAAAGAAAAAGGAGCTGCCTCCATGCAAGCTCCTCTACCATCGTTCCTCGTTAGCTTAATCATTGTGAATGGAATGTATCGAGTTTGAATGACGCTTCTCGACACAAGCACATTATTCAATACTTTTTTTACAATACTCCTCAAGAGTCACAACAAGTGAAGACGGAAGATCTATTTCATCCTTATCACAGCAGCCTCCGGGGACATAAATACCTTTGGAGGACAATCGTTCGATCTGAGACGCCATTCGAGCCGAAAAATCGGGAGCGAGCAGGTCGGGGTTTAGGGCAATTATGAACAAGCCTACACCAGGCGAGTGACTCCCTTCCTCGAAGGATGGTGCATCAAGCGACCAGTTCGCGCCTGTCGTACCTGCGGCGAGAATTTCAACCATGAGTGCGATATTGGCACCGCGCCCCCCCCCCGAAAGCAAGTAAATCCCCCTTGATCGCTTCACGCGAATCCATTGTATGTTGTCCCTTCCCATCGATAGCCCAGCCTTCGGGAATCATCTCCTCCCGTTCGGCCGCCTGCCGTATGTTGACAAATGACGTGGCGCTGGACGCCTGATCGATAACCAAGGGGGCCCTGTTGTCGACGGGCGCAGCGAATGCGAGAGGATTAGTGCCATAAACAGCCTCGATGCTTTGGCCCGCAGCCATTAAGGCAGATCCATTGGTCGCAGCCATCGCTACCAACCCCTTACAGGCGAGACGCCTTACATAATAGCCCAATTCTCCAGCCGTGTAGCTATTCTTTAAAGCGAGTACAGTAACACCATAGGTACTTGCCCGTGTTTGCAATTCCTCGAATGCACGATCAAAACCATGTTGGGCAATGCCTCCCTTGGCATCGACCTGAATGAGAGCAGGAGCTGGAAAGAAGATCGCAGGATCTTCTGTACCAGTAATGCGACCACACAAAAAGCCTTCCAGATAGTCGGGAAGATGTGCAAATCCAACCGAACTCCGACCGGAACATTCCGCAGCGACAGTTGCTTCAGCAAGAGAGACTGCCACCGATTTGCTCGCACCAGCGGCAACACACGCGCGAATAGCCAACTCTCTTGCGCTCTTAAGATTGTATCGCATTGGCTATTATCCTAAAACTCGACTGAATTTGTGGCTTGAATCCTTTTAAAACCGAATTATATATTACTTTCCTGTTTCCTCTCATTTTTGCTTCATGCCCCTCCCGGATCCCGTCATTTCAATAACGAACCACAATATTTTCGAATATACGCTGCGGTTTCTTTGTAGGATAATTTAGCCAGAATCTTCGATGATTCTATCATCATTACCTCGTCTATTTCTTTGCCGCAGGGCTTAAGATCATGTTGACTCCCGGTAAACTCGACAATAAACATAGTCGTCTCCTGGCGTTCATATCCTATTTTCCGCGTCGTATCTTCTTTAAAATTAAACGCAATCTTCTCAGGAAGCTCTTGTTTAATTAACAAAGTACAGGATTGATTGGCTTAAAAATTCCGAGAAATCTCCCTTGTCAAATTGATTGAAGTAATGGATAAAGCGACTATCAGTAGAATAGACTTCTGCTATGCAGGTTAAAATTTCCGCATCACAAACCATAAACTCTTCAAGGCAGCTTTCCCATTTGCTTATTAACTTTTGAACCTCAGCAGAAGCTGGAGACTTATCTTTATGTTTCGCCAAATCACGAAATACATTCTCCATGTTTACCGAGAACTGTTGGTATGCTCTTTCTTTCTCTGTAGCAGACAGTTGGTTTACTTTTCCTTCAAATTCCTGATATTTTTCCGTATCACCATAGACGAATTTCGCTTCTGATTCGTATTGCTCTTGGATTGAAAGTATTGGTGAATCACGAAACATATTGAGATGATAGATATCCGTTCCTTCTACATATTCATCTAATTGATCAATGATCGTCTCGAGCTTTTGCTTTCTTTGTACTAGTGTACTACGATGTTCAGTTAGAATGTCTCTTTGTTCTGATTTTGATAGTCTCATCATTTGTGAAATTTCATTCAATGAAAAATTCATTTCTTTGAATAATAAAATCGATTGTAGTTTTGCTAGTGCCACTTGATCATAGAACCGATATCCATTATCAGCTTTAATGGGCTTCAATAATTCGAGTTTATCGTAATAATGTAATGCTCGTTTTGTTATACCTGTAATCTTTATGACATCTTTAACTGTGAATAATTGTCTTTTCATTCCAAAATCCCTTTGTTTCAGCAAGAATTGTAGCTGCTGGAGTTATTGTCGCCTCAGTAGTACTTTTTCCTGTTTTGTTTAAATAATATTGGATTAAGTAGTAGCCGCAGGCATATCCACTTGCATAAGGCATTCCAACAGGATTAAAATTTTGCATCTTCGCAATTTCATCACCATATAGATACGGATTAATTTTATCAAAACCCGTTACATTTAGCTGATCTTTTATTTTTGGTTTATTTTGTGTATTTAACGTTTCCATGCTCGTTTTGGCTACCCAAGGTCCTAATAATTCATCACCATACATGGATGTAGCGAAGTTTTCTGCTAATCCCTCACTAACAACCATTTCTCCCAAAGTAATACTATTATCCCACTGAATAAATTGGTATCTGACATTATGATTGCATTCATGTGCTAACACCGATTTTATACGGGGTAATGTATATTCATTTGGGGTCATGGTGGCGATAATATAGCCAGGGATACCACCATCCCCACAAATTCCTTCATTGATAGTTAGCGTAGGACTGTTAGCATCACCTAATAATATAGTGTAAAGATATTCTGAAATCGAAAGCTCAATCCCATTTTTGAGAAATGATGATAAACTAGTAGTAACTGCTTCATGACAATCTTGCCAAAATTGTTCAGACGAAATTGCTGCTAATTCTCCGTATATATCAGGAATAATGTCTGTTGGAGATAAATTCATGAAATTATTCATCATAATTACATCAAACCCATTTGGCTCACTTGATTTAAACGGAATTTGTTGGATTTCCCATTTTTCCATAAAGGGTCTCATCATTTCTTGCCGATATAGTTCCAATTTCTCATCTGGTGTTGCCTTGATTATTTTTCCATAAATCTTATCGGAACGCAATGCGGTAATCTTCAATAGTAATCTCTCCTTTATTTAAGATTGATTACATTATTAAGTATTACCTTACGTAACAGTCAAGGGTTCATATTCCAGGTATTGAATCGCTGCATAGCTACTTCCATTGTTACGGGGGATTTCTTGATATTGTTTACGTGTGAAGTAATAAAAAAATCCTCTTTTGCCTCTACCTGTTTTGTGAAGAACAGATAGCTAAAAGGGGACCTCTACCCTAGATATCGGCTGCCTTCACAGGGGGTGGATTAAGCTATAGTGTCCCGTTAGTTGAAAAAGCAAATCATAAATATTTTTTGAACCCTTTACTGGCTGAACCACTGTATCCTTTTCTTTCAAAGAATTGATGTGCTCTTTGGCGTGAAGAATTACTTAAAAGCATAATCTTATGACAATCAATTGATTTGTAGTAATCCTCAACATATTGTAGAAGTTTTTGTCCAATATTTCTGTTCCTATGATTTTCATGAACAATCACATTCTCTACCACTCCATATGGTCTAAAACCATGCAAAGCCTGCAAACATATGTTTAATGTAACCCTTCCTAATATTTGTCCATACTCCTCGTATACAAGTAAAGAATTGTTTGAATCCCTTCTAATAGTCTCAATTTGTGCTCCTAAACATTCATTTTCTTACTATTTGGTACTAACATTCTATAGAGCTCGAATATCTGATCTTTATCTGATATTTCAGCTTCTCGAATCATAAGATTTCGACTCCTTTTTAACTGGATCGATACATGGTATTCGCCTTCTATAGTTCATTTCCTTTATTTGTAACCTCCCTACCCGTTACCCCAATAATATTAGGAGGGCAATTGCTACAATAAACTTCTATTATTAAACGACTGACGATCGGGTTGAAACATTCATTGGCGAGCTAATCAATATCGATTTCTGCGTTCCCGTTGCAACCGATCCTCTAATACAGATCAATGATCTGGCGATTGATGGCTGGCCATCTGCGACCAACCCTAATATTATCTGGATCTCATGCATCGCGGTCAAAGGCGAGAACAAGATAAGTATTAAGGTTGATGATTCAACTTACAACTATTTCTTTCATGCTGAAAAATAATATCCAATGATTTGATAAAGAATGGCCTGCAGTTGTGCATTTTTTCTATGACACAAATGTTCCTAGATAAAAAAAGAAAGGAACGATTTACTTTGGGATGTGAAACATTTCTAAATATTGATTCGTATATATTGATGTTAAAGATTAGATATGAATGGAGGAACTATGGTGAGAAAATGTTATTCGTTGCTTATTTCCGCATTTCTACTGTCGGTTCTTGTAGTTGCGCCCACAACGATATTCGCCGCAGCACCGGCAACATCGTTTAACGTCTATATGAATGGGAAGCAACTGGAGGATGTGCTACTGTTGCAGGGGCGCACACTTGTGCCGTTGACTGCCTTCGATGATCCGACTCGGCTTAGTTATACCTATGATGCCAATTCGAAGACGGTCAACATTACAAACAAGGTCAACAAAGTGAGCATCCAATTAAGTGGCGGGGCGCAGGAAGCAATTATGAACGGGAAGAAAGTAAAGCTTGATGCGCAAGTAACCTTTAAGGGTGGCCGTACCTTTGTGCCGTTGCGTTTCTTGTCTGAGAATCTGGGAGGGAGTGTTAGTTATGACAAAGAGGGCAAAAAAGTCGTGGTTCGCACCCCTACGGAGCAAGAACGATTCAAAACATTGATGAGCGGAGACTTGACGGAGGCACGCAAAATTGCCATTAGACTTCCTCTCATATACGGGAAGGACGCTCTTCAACCACAGGGCGAAGGATTTTCAATCCAGTATACGTTTCCTAAGGGAGAAACTCTTCGTTATTATCAACAATATAAAGGGCTAGTTAATTATGTCGAAATTAATGCGGATGGACTTGCAGAAGTAAAATGGCAAGGGGATGAGCCTCAATCGGGTATAGAGCACCGCGAGAAAGGGAACAAACCAGCCGATCTAGGGGAAGCCGTCTATTTCGTTGATTCCGTCATGTCCGATTACACGTACTATGGTACGATCGACAAATTGGGAAAGTCGACCGAACTAGGGCAATTTGGCCGATTGGAGGAAAACAATAAAGGCAAAGTAATTGTCCCAATCGACGAAGAAAAAAGAATCGATGCAAGTAAAGACTAGATTACATATTTCATCTGTCAGCATGCCAGCCCCCGACTGTAAGAGTCGAGGGTTTTTCTTATTGTCTGTTCATGATACAGCTATAAGGAAACTGGTAATAAGATATATTTCTCCGCAATCCTGTGATGGACATAGATGATTGAAGTATAACCTCAAAACCTACCTGGTTTGTTTCAACCTGTCCGTAGATCAATGAAGTGTGACTACATTTTTGCATGAATATAATTGTTTATTACATAAACAACATCCGCGACAATGCCTGGTCTATCAAGCTTTTCATCGTTAAGTCATGTTGCATCACCGAAGGCTCCCAAATTTTCAGGAAAGACTCATTTTCTTATCATACTACTTATCCAACAACTGATAATATTTTTCGATATGCCCTCTAGGTGGTTACCATGAATGACTATATCTGCAAAATTTTTAGTGCGTAGTACAAATTCTATTTCTCTATGTTTTGCAGCATCTAAGTAATATGTTGCAACTTCCTCAAAACCCACGCCCCAATTTTTCATATTTCTACTTATCCTTCGATACATGCGTTCATCTGAATCAAGGTCAACAAAGATCTTTACATCTAACATTTTTCTTAACTCTTCAAAGTAAAGTGTGAAAATGCCTTCTAAGATAACTACTTCAGGAGGAATTTCAGCTCTCAGTAAGTTGTTTAAGTATTCCATTAATTTGTTATAGTCTAATGCATCTGAATGATTAAAATCGTCATATTCCACATTTGATACAGGCGATATCATCTTTGGCAAATCCTTTTTATAGAAATCGTCCGTTGAGACAACATCTACTTGATAATCTTTAAGTTCTTTAGCTATAATATCGCAGTAAGTTGACTTTCCGCTGCCAGAACCGCCTGCAATTCCCACAATAATTCCTTAGCAATGGAATAATATTCCACTAACTGCAGGGAAATCCTTCTTACACCATTATCCTGTCCGTTAGCTTAAAAAAATGAGCAGACTGCGGTAGCCTGCTCAACAATAAATTTTATGCAACTATTGTTCTCCGTTAGTTGAATGATTAATTACGAGTATTCAATGAGTTTCTTGTCGATTTCTGCAATTTCGCCGATCTCTGATATACCATCCCAAAGAATTATTGACTCAGCATCAGCAGGAACTGAGTATTGTCTGGATTGGTAGGAGATCATGTTCGATGCATTGATCTTTACAAGCTTATGATGTATGCGATAGGAACTTCTTATACGCTCCGCTGGTAACGGGTGTAAGGAGTTCTTTTTCTTTTCTAGGGCTAGAACTGGCACTTTTCCCGTTCCTTGATGGAACGATTGATTTACTCGAGCACATAGCGTTTGAATGTCGTCCATGACGGTCTTCATGTTGTCTGTAAGAATCTAATCTCATGAGGCACGCCACCAATGGTATCAAAGGCCTCCGTTAAGAAAGATAGCAGCACGCTTTGTGATTTAGATACGCTCATGTGATAAACCCTGAACCGAGAATACGAGAGCAGCAGTACAGCTACATTCACTTCAACTTTCTCTCCGTCCTTCGTTTCAAAGGGAATGCTCTTTCCAGTCTAACTGGGCCTGCACACCTGGATCTGTCTCGAACCGAATCGTTCCCTGTGGTGATGGCATTCGCTGTCCATGCTTAAAGTAGGCTTCAAATTCAGGTTTACGGGCAATGTAAGCTCTGAATGCAGACGCTGAACATTGCAGTCCATGGTTGTCCGTAAGGTATTGCCATAATACTCGCTTGTAGTAAAACACTTGCTTGCTGTCTATGGATAGAAGTGCAGCAATGATTTCATAATACTCATCAATCTTCGAGCCTTTGTCTCGTGATCTGCTCTCGTATACCCATCTAGGTATTTCTGAATGGTTCGACGATCCACACCCAGTTCTCTAGCTAACTGACTTTTATTGATTTTCATATTGAGATTCTCCATTAATGATTTGAGTTTTGGTAAGTCTAGTAAACTGCGGATTTCCATATTTGATTGAACATTCAACGTGATATACATACTCATCTCTCCCTTGAGACAATATGGTTCATCTCGTCAAATCTGAACATTCTAATTCAAGCATTTCTGTACATGTTTAGACTAGCATTTGTAGAGCACTCTCATTTGTGGAAGAACTTCTATATATTTATTTGGTATATCCGATGCCAAGATTACATTACTAGTAGCAAGCGTCCTTTTTCCTTTCGAATATAAATCATATACAACGCCCCCTAGATAAACCTTCTGCTGATAAAAAATTCTCCTGTCCCTCTAGCTTCCCGAATAAATCGTCTACTCTTTGGCTGAATGTTACCAATCCATCAACATTACTCACTCTTTTCGCCACCCTTAGTAGTGTATTTCCTTAAGTTTACACTCGTCTAAGTTATTCCGTAAAGTAATTGGCCGCCCCCGAAGGAGCGGCTATATAGGAGAAAGGTTATGAATTAACATAGTAAGTAGACGCAGCACGGTTTCCACCGGAGAAATGGAGAGCCGCTGGCGACCATGCCCGGGTTTATTCTCCGTGCTATTTTAGCGTCTTATATATTAGGTGGCTTTTGTATGGGATGAAAAATCTTCGTTCAATTTCCACAAACAATCAACACGTGTAAAAACATTTGCGGTTCCTATTTACACGTGTTATTACATGTGTTATGATGGAATTAGAAAGGAGGTCAACATGGTCGACCTTGATAAAGCATACTCATCAAGAGAAATCATCAAGATAATAAAAGCAGATGGTTGGGTACATAAAAATACAGAAGGTGACCACTGGCACTTCAAACATCCAACCAAATCGGGTAAAGTAACTGTTGCACACCCCAAGAAAAATCTTAAACGTAAGACAATAAAAAGTATCTTTGAGCAGGCGGGACTAATTTAAGCCCTGCCTCTCCCAAGGAGGTTAACATATATGAAGTACATTTACCCAGCTGTATTCTCTCCCGGCGAGCCAGACGAAGGCGGCTTCACTGTCACATTTCCTGACCTTCCGGGCTGTGTAACCGAGGGTGACACTCTCGACGAAGCCCTATACATGGCGAAGGATGCCCTTGGTGGACACCTTTACCTCATGGAAGATGACAACGATGATATTCCTCAGCCGTCGAAACCAGACGTTATCCAATTGGAAGCCGGTGAATTTGTGTCTCTCATCCAAGCTAATACAGATTTCGTCCGCGAGCGTATTCGCAATAAGGCCGTGAACAAAACACTCACGATCCCGAAATGGCTGAACGATGCAGCTGCAGAGGAAGGGATTAATTTCTCCCAGACGCTGCAGGATGCTCTTAAGCAGAAACTCGGTGTTAAAGACTTCTCTTCATGAGGAGTCTTTTTCTTTTATAGATAACAAAAAAAGTAAAAAACTCTCCCAAGCATCATACGCTCCATTGCCCGAGGGTATCAGAGGACCAAAGTCGGTCGTCGTGCTATCCAGTTGAATCTGGTTCATATCGGTAATGACGCGGACCAGATCGGGGAGCAGTTCAATCTTCTGCTTTGCCTGCAGGTCAGCCACGACACTGCCCTTAATCCGCTCTGAGATACAATACCTAAATGGCCCATCTTCTCCTCGTCCGAATGTCTTCGGATAAAGCACATCCTGAGAAGAGAGTATATCGGCAACATAATGCTCCGTTTGAAACGTATCCACTGCATCGCTGAAGTGGATGACATAATCGCGATGTTCGATCTTAAATGAAAAGACACTGCTGAAATTCCCGCCTTCGATTGCGCTGACATTCTCAGCAGATTGTCTCCAGTGACGCTCTAGTACCGCGTGGACATCCGTAATTGTTAAACTTGGCTTGGCATGGCTCATTTCGCTTCAACCCCTATTAGTTAGTCATATTAATGAATTAAAAGAGAGGCGTACACCTCGATGAGAATAGAAAAAAGCCGTGGAATGAACATAGTTCACCCACGGCCTTTCGTAAACGATCACCACCAATAGACGCATGTCTATCGCAGCAATGTAAACAATAGCAATGATGATAATATGGTTCATGACAAGTAAACATGAACCGTGACATTAAAAAATTACCCCACCTTAATACAGAGTAAGGTTCTCAGTCCAGTTCATATGCAGTTAAAAGATTAACCGATAACCATTGTCAGAAACATAATATTCATCAAAGCGCTAATCCCACCATTTCTTTTATTTGTCTCTAGTATAAGTGCTTTACAGGATATTACAACCTCTTTTATTGTAAAACGCTCACTTACAAATATCAGTACTCTCATTGAGATTGAGGCAACTTAAACCGTAGCGCGAACGATGTAATGTTCAAATGTTGTCGGCAAGCCTCTTTCGGTGGCATGTTCATGAAATATCCTTTCTATTTCAGACATGCATTCATTGATTACCATCTCAAATACGGAAGGCGTTTGACCAAAGCAACGAACTTTAACAACATCCATGGGCTCATGTAAATATTGAATACTTGTCACGGTTTCAACCTGAGCGTGCTCCAGCGCACCTGCTTCCAGCTTATTTTTGATTTTATCTAAAATGGGAGTTCCTTCAGAATGCGGTTCGAAAAGATTGGGGAATAGTTGCGGCAGCTCAGCCGATAAACGATCGCCTGGGTGGAGACCAAGTATTTGTCTGCCCTTCTTCACAACCCTGCCTATATCAACATAAGCTGAAGTTGGGCCTCTGCGATTGTAAACGCAATCAAATTCCCCAGCATCAAACGGTAGTCTGTCTCTTGTATTGCCTGTAACAAATGACACATTTGAAAGGGTGCGATTGCTCCCCGCTATGATGAAGTCGCTTGTAGCATCCAAACCTATGATTTTGTTAACTATCGGACTCCATTGCATAGTGAAGTCTCCATGACCGCATCCAACGTCCAGCACGATTTTATTCCGAACCATTTGCGACACTTTATTTGTAAATAGAGCCTCACCATTAGGCTCCGTAATCGTGGAATTCCATGAATAAGAATACTTCCCTGTCAATTTGCCGATCTGAGCGTACCACGCAAAAGAGTGGGGAGATAACCAATCCTTATGGGTCTTTGGATCTGACAACTTCGGGTACAATAAAACACCTCCTATGAGTCATGAGTTTACATTATAAGACATACCAACATGGATACACAATATATTCCTCAATCATGCCGATTAACTCACATACATTCCCTTCTCTGAGCATTTGGGAGAGTGGCCAAAAGCACCAAGTGACGGATACATTCGCCAGACCCGTACGTAACTCATTACCCCTAGAAAACAGTTCGCTGCACAATTAATCTCTTCTCCCACTAACGCCCTCCTTTGAAGGCCATATCCCTGTATCATTATCCCCGATCAAAAAAAGACAGCCCGCCATCAAGACAAGCCATCTTTGCATCCATATCTGCCAACCCACCATCAAAGAACAGCATTCCATCTCCCATGCCCTAGCGGCGCATCAGGAGCGGATTGCATGCATCCTCTGAAAATTCGTCACGATACGAAGCAGCACTCACTGCCCCTGTTCATGCCGATGTATTATCCATAGCGAAATGTCGGCATCCCCTGAACATCCGTTACGATGCGGAACAAGCTGCCTGCATGAGGCTCGGCTTGCATCTGCGCTTCGCTCAAGCCTTCCCGCGCTGTCGTTATATACAGCTCGTTCAGCTCTCGTCCGCCAAAAGCGCACGAAGTTACGTGCGACGCTGGCACCGCTACGAAACCTATCTGGCGTCCCGTATGTGGATCCCAACGTGACACGCCACCACCGCCCCAATGCGCGATCCAGAGCATGCCTTCGGTATCAATGGTCATGCCGTCCGGGTACCCTTGCTCTGGCGCAAAGGTGATGACCGCTCGCGGATGGCTAATGTTGCCTGACTCCACCTCATAATCCCATGCCCTCACCTGCAGCGTCGGCGTATCGATATAATAAAAAGTGCGGTGATCTAGACTCCAAGCAAGGCCGTTCGATGTCGACACCCCGTCAAGCAGCGTGCTCAGTTGTCCATTCTGCTCGAGCTGGTACAGCTTGCCCGCCTGCGGCTTCCCAATCTTACTCATCGTGCCAGCCAGAAAACGACCTGCCGGATCGCATTTTCCGTCGTTGAAGCGGATGGATTCATCTTGCGTCTCCTCAGGACGAGCGCACAGCTCCGTTTGTCCCGTCTCCATATGGTAGACGTACAACCCGTCCCGCAGCGCAAGCAGCAGCGTATCATCCACCTCCGTCAAGGCAACGGCGCCGACCATCTGCTCCATTTGAATCGCCTGCACCTCTTCCTCGCGCGGGCTCCAGTGAAACACGAATTGAGCAGTAATATCGACCCAATACAGCCGCTGCAGCCGCTCGTCCCATACGGGCCCTTCTCCTAATATCGCTTGGCGGTCAACGACCAGTTCCGCTTGCATCCCCATCTCTCCTTTTTTGCCAACTGTCATTCGACTATAACATGCAATGCTGCACAGCGTCACCCGTCGGGCCAGCTCTTCCTCCGGCACGTCTAGATGCAGCCGACGCGCAGAGATATCGAGCTCGATATCGTCGCCGGCGCGCACGAGCGCCAGCGGTCCGCCGAGCAGCGCTGACGCTGTACATCATTTCACCCGCCTGCTCTATCAACTAAATAACAGGTTAATTGGACAAGGAATAGATAATCTCCGATTTAGTTTATGATACAATGGAGTAATTATAAAAAAGGTGATGAATCTATGATAATTCGATGGGAAGAAATTACGCATGATAATTTAATTCACTTAGAAAAGGCCTTAAATTTATTTGACCAATCATTCCCTATTGAAGTGAGAGAATCACATCGTTACTAATCCTTTTGTACGAAGTAGAGGGCTTGGGGCGAAAACATTATCGAAATTAGAAGAATTATTACATAAAGATGCTGCTGCTGGATATGCTTCGTTAAGTGCAAAATACTTACAACCACCATTGCATGATGGGGGAAACAATATACCTCTAAATCTCTTTATTAAAAATGTTCATAAAGTTGAAATGAACACGGAAGAAATCAGTGAAATAATCCGAGCAATTTACCAAGAGAAATATTACTTTGTGAATAGAATAGATGAAAAAGTTCTTATTAATTGTTTTGAGAAAATGGGATTAATGGAAAAAGCCCGCATCCTCCGATGCGAGCTTCACAGCCAGTGAACTTCATCCGCGGCTGTCCCTCTGCCACTATACCAACTGTACCGTTAGATTAAATAGACCGCTATATGAACAGGTTCAGGTTGGCGTCTTCTGCCCTGCCCAAATATGTGGCGACTCCGCCGATCGTGACACCGTCGATCATCTCTTCCGCCTGGATGCCCATCACATCCATCGACATGGAGCATGCCACCAGCTCCACGCCGAGATCCATCGCATTGCGCATTAGCGTCTCAAGACTATCCACGTTCTTCTTTTTCATAACACGCTTAATCATTTGTGCGCCCATTCCTGCCATATTCATATTGGAGATCGGCAGCGCGTCCGGTCCTTGCGGCATCATTTTCCCGAACATCCGATCCATAATGTCTTTATCCAATCGTGGCGCATTCGCCTTGCGCAATATATTCAGCCCCCAGAAGGTGAAAAACATCGTTACCTTCTTCCCCATCGATGCAGCTCCGGTCGCAATAATGAAGGAAGCAATCGCTTTGTCCAAATCTTGATTGAATACGACGAGCGTCGCGCCTTTCTCCCCCTCCGGTTCGCTGCTAGTGGCCGCAGCCTGACTCTCGGCGGACCGGCCCTTCTGCAGCCAGACGCGGATGTTGTCTTTCTCCATCACTTGCTTCAGCAGCATGTTCCCTGTCTTGCCGCACCAAGCCGCAATATCCTGTGGAAACGCCGGATCGGTAACGGACACCTCGATTACGTCTCCTTCCTCCGCCTTCTGCATCACTTGATATACTTGGCTAATCGGGCCCGGGCACTGCAGCCCGCACACATCTAATTGATAACGGGATTGCAGCTCGCCGCTGAATTCAAGCTGCGGAGGCTCTGTATCGGAAGCAGCCTGCGACGTGGATGAGCCGGGCCCGTGCTGTCCCTGTGCCTCTTCCGGCGATTGCTTCCCGAAGTACATCGAGTACGTCTTATATCCGCCGCTCAAATTGATCGCCTTGAAGCCATTCTGCTCCAAAATTCGCGCAGCCAAGTAACCGCGCAGCCCGACTTGGCAGCTGACATAGATCGGCTCGCTGCCCGGCAGATCGTGCAGACGAGAGCGCAGCTCCCCGAGCGGAATGTTGATCGAGCCCGCAATGAATCCGGACTCGCGTTCGACCGGCTCGCGCACATCGACCAATGTCGCGCCATTTCGAATGAGCTCGTCGATGCGGTCGTAATGAACGACGTCCAGCACGCCGTCCGCCACATTGGAAGCGACATAGCCGAGCATATTCACTGGATCTTTCGCCGAAGAATACGGCGGCGCATAAGCAAGCTCCAGATCCGGCAGATCATGCACCGTTAGCTTGCCTTTAATGGCGGTCGCGATCACGTCAATCCGCTTCTCCACACCGTTCATGCCAACGCCCTGCACACCATAGATTTCCCCCGTCTCCTTGTTGAACGTCATCTTTAGCGATACCGGAAATCCGCCTGGATAGTAGCTGGCGTGAGAAGCCGGATGGATGTGCACCGCTTCGTATGCAGCCTCAAGCCGCTTCAATGTCTTCTCATTATTGCCCGTCACCGCTACAGTCAAGTCGAACACTTTCGCGACGGACGTGCCCAATGTCCCCCGATAAGGGCGCCCCTTCCCATAAATATGATCCGCTACCAGTCTCCCTTGCCGATTAGCCGGCCACGCCAGTGGAATCATCGCCGGCGTCTGTTGAATATAATCCTTCACTTCGATCGCATCGCCAATGGCCCAAATATGCGGATCTTCCGTACGCAGCTGCTCATTGACCATAATGCCGCCGCGGCTGCCAAGTGCCAATCCCGCAGCTTTCGCCAACTCATTTTCGGGACGCACGCCAATCGACAGAATCGTCATGTCAGTCTCCAATGTTCTGCCGCTCCCCAGCTTAACCTTGCGGCCTTCCTCCATAAAAGACGACAGTCCGTCGTTCAAAATGAGCCGAACTCCTTTGTCCCGCAAATGCCGGTGCACGATCGCCGCCATTTCCGGATCCAGCGGCGCCATCACTTGGTCCGCCATCTCAACGATGGTGACTTGAATACCGCGCAGGTGCAAATTCTCAGCCATCTCCAAGCCGATAAAGCCGCCGCCTACGATAAGGGCTTGCTTCGGTCCTGCTTCATCCACGAATTGTTTGATTCGATCGGTATCCGGAATATTGCGCAGCGTAAATACATGCTTCGCCTCGCTCAAGCCTTCAATTGGCGGCACAATCGGCTTTGCTCCCGGTGATAGAATTAACTCGTCATACGATTCCTCGTAGTTCTCCCCTGTCTTCACATTGCGTACAGTGACAACCTTGCGCTCGCGATCGATACCTGTTACCTCGTTCAATGGCCGGATATCGAGATTGAACTTCTTCGACATCCCTTCCGCCGTCTGCACGAGCAGCGATTCACGCTTCGGAATGACATTGCCTATATGGTAAGGCAGTCCGCAGTTCGCGAATGAAATATGCTCACCCCGCTCGAACAGCACAATATGGGACGTTTCATCCAAGCGCCGCAATCTCGCTGCAGCGGTTGCACCTCCGGCGACACCGCCAACGATAACAATTTTCTTCTGGTTCGACATTAGGATCATCCTCTCCTTTTTTATACCCATAGGGGTATATTATAACATCGCTGATGATCCGTCAAATCGGGAATGGCGGCATGAAAACAGCAGCGTACGCCACACATATAAAAACACCGCCTTCCTGAGAAAGCGGTGCAGCCCACACATTTGCCGTGCAGTATAGTCTGTATGTATGTTAATAAGTGCAGCATAAATATTGATTATGCTTTTTCCTTCGGCTCCATTAATCTCTCGGAGTCCACCGTCGGATCGAGCCAATTCTCGATCAACTGCCGTGCATATTGCAGGTCTTCATCATCGAGCATGTAGTACCATATTCCATTAATCATCGCGCCTTCTCCATCCAGCATATAGCTGCTGAATCCAGGGAAGCTGTCTTTCGCAATAATCGACTTCGCCAGGTCAATCATATCCTTGGGGAGCATATCGGTCGTGAAGTTGTCGCCCGCAATTTCCATCAGCTCAGGAATTCGGCCGATTTTGTCGAGCTCAACCGTACGCTCCATGACGGCTTGCAAAAAGATGCGGTTCCGCATCGTTCGATTCATATCCGAATCCTCGCGATATCGCACATAATTCAATGCCTCCAGCCCGTTGTAAATCGGCTTGTTCGCTTCGATTCTGAATTTATCATGGTTCCAATGTTTATTGACAATGTCTTGTGTTATCGGCAATTTGACGCCATCGAGCGCGTCAACCACATCTTTGAACCCTGTGAAGTTGATTGCTGCATAATGATTTACCGGATGCTGAAGCAAGTTCTCCACACTCTCCACGCTCATTTTCGCCTCTCCGAACGCATATGCGTGTGCGATTTTATCCTGTATGTCCTTTCCGACGAGCTCCGCATAGGCATCCCTCGGGATAGACAAGAGCAGAATTCGATTCTCTTTGGGCCGCACGATGGAGTAGATGATTGAATCTGAACGGCCTGCCTCTTTGTCACGTTGGTCAATACCCAGCAGCAGTAGGGAGAATGGAGTGTTCTCTTCGCGGATGACTTCTATTTTTCCGATAATCGGTTTGTACGTTTGTTCCAGCGTCTTCTCTACCCGCTCGGACAGGAACATGTCGAATGCAAGAACCGCAAGCTGCTTGCGAAAGAGAAAGCCTCCAATTGCAAGAATGGCCACTGCCAGCAGTACGATTCCCCATTTTTTATATTTTCTCATAGCCGCTCCTTCCTTCAAATTTTTAAAATCTCATTACACTTTACTTGAAGAAGGAACGCTTTTCCACATCCTAATTGTCATATATGGTATTTTATAGTTAGTTTCGACATTGTTTTTGCTCTCCTTTATAAGTTTTCTCCATTAAATCCTCGTTCTTCCATGGATGAAGCAGTCGATCTGCTCTACTCCGACCTCGACCGCGGACCATGGAACATGAAAAGAAAAACCAGTCATAGGGCATGCCCCACGACCGGCTTGATTGATGTTTAACGCTATCGAACGGCATCCAGTTCCTTTCACCCAACACCGTTCACCGATGAATGCCACCCTTCTTATCACAACCAGCTTGCGATGTTCTGCTGCAAGCGTTCAATCGGCTCCAGACCGGTATCGCCCAGATTGCTCAGCGCAATCAACACAGCATCTTTATCTGTATTCCGGTATAACGTGGAGCGGAATCCCGCCAAGCTTCCATTATGATAAGCCGTATTCCGGCGCTCAGAATATATCATCCAGCCATAGCCTTTGCACAGGCGAACGCTGCCTTCATAGGCAAATAAGAACGAACCGTTAAAGCCTTTGTACTCATGGCCTCTAATGTCTTATGGGGTCAAGCTCAGCCAATATATTTTCCAGGATGCATCCAAACGTTTCTTGAAACGGACCGGCCCGCCCAATAGCATCTCTACGAGCACGCCATCGAGCAGGCACATGAATGACGCCGTGACCGTTCCCACGTCCAGTTGCACCACTTCTGCCCGTTCCATTCCCCGTTCGAACACCGTCACGAGCATTTGCTCCATTTTGTCCAAATAAGCGTTGATATGCTCCATCACCAATGCCTGCAAAGACACGGGCGGGAAAAACATCATCCGCATCAAAAATTTCACGCTATTGTCGTTATCATACCTATCTTTATATTGCGCAATGAGCTCGAATAGCTGATGCTGGACCGTGTTATCTCGGTTCCGTTCGCAAAATTCCCGCAGCAGCTTCAGCTCATCATGAATCGTTTGCTCGATAACTCTCAAGAACAAATCATCCTTGCTCTTGAAATGAGCGTAAATGGACGGTGTCTTGATGCCAACCTGCTCTGCGATGTGAGCCAATGAGGCACCCTCATACCCATTCTCCGCAAAATGATCCAATGCAATCTCTATAATCCGATTCGCGGTCATAATCCCCCTCCTGCTGCCTAACTAACATTAGTTATATTGAAATTTTCACATAGCTTTTAGGCGTTTGTCAAGCAAAAAATCCCCTGGCAGCAATGTCGTACTCTTCATGAGCATCGCTTGCCGGCAGGGGATGCTTGTAACTACATCCGTTGAGAAAATAGTGTCTTCAATTATGATACCAATTTCAAGCCCACAGCTGCGCCGAGCACCATGCCGATGAACAAAATGCGTTTCCATTCACGCGATTCTCCGTACAGAATCATGCCGAGAATGGCCCCCCCAGAAGCGCCGATTCCCGTCCAAATCGCATACGCGGTTCCCATCGGCAGCGTCTCCATCGCCAGCGCCAAGAACACAAAGCTAGCGCCAAAGCCTGCCATCATATAGACAGCCGATTGCCATGTATGTTCCTTATGGAATTTATTAATCATGGAAACGCCTGCCATCTCAAACACGCCGGCCAACAGCAAACTAACCCATGCCATCAGGATTCAGCTCCTTTCTCTGCTTTCTCCTTCGTAACCAGCTTCAAGCCGATAACGCCGCACAACAGCAGAAGAATAAGGAGCACCTTGGCCATGTTGAACGGTTCGCCGAAGAACACGATATCCGCAAAGACAGTACCTGCCGTCCCCAACCCTACGAATACCGCATAGACCGTTCCGACGGGAAGATTCCTCCCAGCCATAATCATGACATAGAAGCTTATGACAATTGCAATAATTGTACCGCTCCAAGTCCACACATCATACGCGTGCTTCAGACCGATAACCCAGAACACTTCAAAGAATGCGGCAATAAACACTTTAATCCAATGAATATTCATGATTCCTACTCTCCTCTTCGCTGCCCATTCTGTCTACACTTACGGAACAAATCAACCTTCACTCATTGTGCGCTATAATAAGGCGATATTATGCCTGCAACAACTTGTTTCCTTCCTCCGTTCAAAAGTAAACAACTCCCTTCTAAGCAAACCTAACTAACATTAGTTAATTGAATTTTTTCACACAAAGAACTTACTGTCAAGAGGTTACATTCGTTTTCCAATATAAATGGTATTGATTCAACCATTATTATTATGAGTGTTCCACAAAGTCCTTTTGTCCACTATCCCCTTAATTCAGTAAACAAAAATCTATCGAACCACCAGTTGATAGGGTGAATCGCTCTTCACTGCTAGGATCAGATCCGCTCTAAAAAGAACAGAATTCCATCCTATCTCAGCAAATAAACCGATACCTTTAATTCCTGAGCTGTTCCTTCCACAATCTGAATGGTGGGGAGAGTGAACAAAAGAACACTTCGACGACCCTCGCCTTGCTCAATCTGAGTAATTGGGATAAAACCGATTGATCGCCACTTGATGCTTGAACCCTGCACTCAGGCAATTTCATAGATAGACCCTATATTACTTTTTACCAAAAGAAAAAAGCAGACCTATTCTCAGATCTGCTCCATACGCTTATTTATATTTATTTGCCTGATACGCTTGCAGCCTAGGCTCTCAGATCGAGCCAAGCCACTTCTTCCGGAGTCAACGCAATTGCAGCAGCATCTTTGCACGATTCCATTTCCGACCGGTTTTGCGATCCGATAATCGCGGCAGTAGGGAATGGCTGATTAAGCACATATGCAAGCGCTATCTGAATCGTCGTGACCCCTTTTTTATCCGCCAGTTGAGCAGCGCGATCGTAGCGTTCCCAGTTCGCATCATTATAAAATACGCGCACGAGGTCCTCGTTCGAGCGATTGTCACGCGTAAAGCGACCTGTGAAGAAACCGCGAGCTTGCGATGACCAGGACATTATCGGAAGCCCTGAGCGCTTATGCCAGGAGAGTGTTTCATCATCTGCACTGATGCAATCGGTCCAATAGGGCTCCTGCGCCTTCGCCAAGCTCAGGTTCGGACTGCTGAACGAGAAGCCGCGCAGCCCGTGTGATTCAGCATACTCATTAGCTTCCTCCAGACGCTGCCACGTCCAATTGGAGCCGCCGAAAGCACGAATTTTACCCTCTTCCACCAGCTCGTTCAACATTTCAAGGATGGCTCCGACCTCCACGTCCGGATCGTCCCGATGCAACGCATACAAATCAATATAGTCCGTGCGCAGCCGCTCCAGACTTATCTCCAACTCCGCCCGAACAGCAACACGATTCACTTGCGGTCCGTGCTGGTTCGGATGGCCGCCCTTGGTCCAGACACGGATCTGATCCCGATTGCCCCGCTCCTCCATCCACATTCCGATCGCTTGCTCGCTCTTGCCCCCGCAATAAATGAATGCCGTGTCAATCGTGTTCCCGCCGATGTCCGTAAAGGAATCTAGGTTGTTACTGACTAATTCATATACTTCAGGCGAAAAATAATCCGAGCCCATAATGAGCTGCGATACCGGCTTTGCCAGACCGTCAATGGACAGCATCTTCATCCAGGTTCACCCTTCCCCACGCATTTTTAGGTTATAGCTACACGTCTGCGCTCATAAGCGGAAGCAAGACATGCGTCAATGACTTGCATATTCAAAATGGCATCATCCGGATTCAGCAAGAGCGGCTGCTCTCCCCAGATGGCTTGCGCCATATTATCCGCTTGCAGCGCATACGCATTCAGCTTCGGTATTTCTTCCTCGCGCTGTCCTTCTTGCGTATGTACGATAAAGTTCGGATCGCCGATAAATGCGGAGGGCACCTCGATCCGGCCGTCGGTTCCCAATATTTCCAATGTGTTGCGGAACGCCGCCCACATGGCGCAATCAAATGTAAGCGCAACCGAATCCGGAAATTCAATCAATCCCGAAGCCATCATATCGACATTGTCATGCTCCGGCGACAAAAAAGCATGGACGGTAGCCGCTTCCGGTTCCGAGCCCAAAATATATCGGGCAGCGCTTATCGGATAACAGCCCACATCATAGATGGAGCCTCCGCCCCAGTCGCGGCGATAACGGACATTGTTTTTGTCACCCGCATTATTGAAGGAGAACGTGCCGTGTATACCGCGAACGGTTCCGATTTCACCGGACTGGACAATCTCACGGATACGCTCGTAGCGGGGATGATGGCGGTACATGTATGCTTCGGCCAGCTTCACGCCAGCCTTGGCGCACGCCTCGACCATACGCCGAGCCTGATCGGCATTTAACGCAATCGGCTTCTCGCAGAGCACGTGCTTGCCTGCTTCCGCCGCGCGAATCGTCCATTCCATATGCAAATGATTCGGCAGCGGAATGTAGACCGCATCGATATCCGGATCATGCAGCAGCTCCTCATAGCTGCCGTATGCCTCCGGTATCTCCAACTGCTCCGTTTTCTCTTGCGCTTTATGAACATCCCTGCTCGCAATCGCGACGACTTCACCCGTCTTTGATGCCCGAATTCCAGGAATAACCGAGTGAATCGCAATAGTAGCACAGCCGAGCACACCCCAACGCAGCTTCTGTTCCATAGCGTCTTCCCCTCCTGCCAATGTTTGGATTCCCTAATCACCAGCTATTATAGAGGATGGCATCTTCAAAATCTATAGAAGCGTTTTCATATGAATATAACGATTTGAAACTAAAAGACAATGCCCCGATCCGATGAGAAACCCAGAATGAATTGAAAAAGAAACAAGAATGGTGGGCGTATCCGCTTCCGTCGCTGTTGAATCCAAGTCATTGGGATGAGACGATGCGGGGATGACTCGGATTCAAAGGCGATCGCCAGGTCTCTTCAGCGGATACCTCCACCCTTGTTTGTTTCGTCTACAACCTTACAGGGTTTCTCAACGGTCTGGCCCCGCTCCGATGATTGGGGCATACCCTGACTATTCCGGAATATTGTTCACAGTTGGATCAGGCACATAGCTTTTTTTGTAATCCAAATAATGAACGTCCGTGACCATTCCGTCTGCCGCATGATGCAGATCATGGCAATGGAACA
The DNA here is from genome assembly GCF_023713585.1 of Paenibacillus sp. MER TA 81-3. Taxonomy (NCBI): domain Bacteria; kingdom Bacillati; phylum Bacillota; class Bacilli; order Caryophanales; family Paenibacillaceae; genus Paenibacillus; species Paenibacillus sp. MER TA 81-3. Next base: position 442,591 of record NZ_JAMAWB010000001.1, on the reverse strand, counting down.
TCCAGTCGCCCGGGTTATCGGCTTCGAAGGCGACGACTATCGTTTCTCCCGGATTGACGTTTAGCGTATCCTTCATAATGGGTGCTCCTGCAATCGGCTTGCCATTCTTGCTCAGCACTTGGAAGAAGTGCCCGTGCAAATGCATTGGATGATCTTCGCTCTTAGACTGATTTACGAAAGTCACCTTCACCCGCTCCCCTTTGTTGACCTTGATCTTGTCCGTATCCGGGAACACTTTGCCATTAATCGTATACACCGTTTTGCCTGCGCGCACCTCGGTATTCAAGTCCATCTTGACATCTTGATCATACGCTTCATTCAAACTGAACTTCGCATTCGCCATCTCACCGTATTTCGCCAAATCCAATGTCGGGTGCATGACAGAGGAATCAGACACGTCTTTGGATGCAGCGGCTGTCTCTCCTTCATATTCGATAAAGGTTCGCATTTGCTTCATTCGCTGTTCCGAGCCATGCTCTTCTATCAGCCACTTGCCCGGGTTGTCCGCTATGAATTCCACATCATATCGCTCGCCTGGTGCAATAGACAACAGCTGATTTTGAATGAGGGCCGGACTGTTAATCGGCTGCCCGTCCGATGCCACCACCTTGAATTCATGTCCGTGAATATGAATCTGATGGGACAGGAATCCGGCATTCACGAAGCGTAAACGCACCTTCTCACCTTTTTTCACCTTAAGAGGCTGTATCGCGTCCCCCATTTTCCCATTGATCGTATACATATCGTACATGCTCATATCGTGTCCTGCCATCGGTTGGACGGATGAGGCATCCGATGAAGCTGCTGCACCATGAGTATCGTGGCCATCCCCTTGCTGCTCCTTCTCCCTATGCTCCATTCCTTTCATTTCTCCATCCATACTATCCGTCGCATCCATGGAATGACTCATCTCCATGTTCATCCACTCATCCAACACCAATGTATAGTCGCGCTCCGCCTTATCATTCCGGTCCTCGACCACAAGTGATCCATACAAGCCTTTATCGACCTGATTCACGCTGTCCTGATGCGAGTGATACCAATAGGTGCCCGGAATGGTCGCCTTGAATTCATAGGTGAATGATTTCCCCGGCAGCACCGCATCCTGCGTCACTCCGGGAATGCCATCCATATCATTCGGCACCGGGTATCCATGCCAATGAATCGATACGGGCTCCTCCAACTCATTCTTCAGAGTAACCTTGATCGTCTCCCCCACCTGTGCGCGAATTTGCGGTCCCGGCACGCTGTTATTGAACGTCCACACCGGCAGCTTCTTCCCTGGCGCGATCTCCAATTCGCTTGCTTGTGCGGTAAGCGTCGCATTGCTTCCATCCAACACCTCAATTGCGCCGGTGAGCCGTCCGTTCGTGTCCTCGATCAAGCCAGATACCGCGGCGTCCGCTCCATGATTCATCCCTTCATGCCCGCTTGCTTGTCTTGCCTTCCCATCTGATCTGCTTTCTTCATCGCTCCCAGCGAAACATCCAGATAAGGCGATCACTCCCGCAAGAGCGGTTATGACGACATAAATATTCAACCATGTGCGTTTGTTCATTGACCCACATCCTTTCATCTGTTATGCACAATTGATTATAAGAAGCAATTTTGTACAAATGTTGTAGATGGCATACCTGTTGGGCAATAACAACACACTTTGGCGCATTACCAGTACTTCTCCTTCATCACAGCACATTGCTGCGCCAATAAGGCAGCATTCCCTATACAATTTGTACAACCTTTTGCGTTACAATAAGGAGGAGCGGATAAGGAGGTTGCTATGAAGGGCACACGGATTCTCGTCGTCGATGACGAGCGAAATATGCGCAATTTAATTCGAATCTATTTGAAAAAGAATGGCTATGACGTCATTGAAACCGATAATGGCATACAGGCGTTGGAGATCATGGAAAGAGAAGCGGCGGATCTCGTCATTTTGGATATCATGATGCCGGGCATGGACGGATGGAGTGTCTGTGAACGGATTCGCGAACGCTGGCCCATCCCGATTCTGATGCTTACGGCACGGACGGATACGAAGGATAAAGTGCACGGGCTGAATATGGGGGCAGATGACTATGTGGTCAAGCCGTTTGATGGGGAGGAACTGGTTGCGAGAGTCGGAGCTTTGCTGCGCAGAGCGCAGGTGAGCCATGCTGACACTGCGTCGACGCCCGCCATTCATGTTCCCGATATGGATATATATCCGGACAGCCGGGAAATTCGCATCAAGGGGGAAGCCGTCGATTTCACACCGAAGGAATTCGAGCTGCTGCTGTTGTTGGCTTCCAATGCGCAGCGAGTATACTCCCGCGATCGGATCGTCGAACAGCTGTGGGACTATGATTATGAGGGCGATATCCGTTCGGTCGATAATCATGTAAAAAACATTCGGGATAAAGTACAAAAGGCACAATTAAGCTACGATCCGATTCAAACCGTATGGGGCGTTGGCTATAAGTTCAACCAGAAAGGGACGTCATCATGAAATGGAATCGCGTCGACGTCAAGATTGGCGCCTCCATGATGTCGTTATTCCTCATCGTGCTCATCCCGCTCGGCATCGTAACCGATCGGATTTTCACTTCATTTTATTACCAAAAGGCCCATCAGGAAGTCATGGAGCTGTCCGCTCATTTCCTCAAAATGGCCGAAGCGCAGCACGGCTTGACCTCGGACGCGGTCTCGACGATGGCGGAATTTTCGAAGGTCGGCATCCATATTTTCGATCGGGATGGCAACGCCACGGGCAGCTCGAATCGCCATTCCCAGAACATAAGCGAGCTTCTGACCCCTGAGGAATGGAAGCGGCTCAAAGCAGGACAGCTTATCGATAAAGAATTCGAATCGCCGGATCAAGAGCCATGCATCGTATCGGGACGAGCCTTCATAAATGACGGACAATTTATGGGCGGCGTCATCATTACATCGTCATTGGACAGCGTGCGCAGCTTTGTCGGGCAGGTACGGCACATGATCGCCATCTCAGGTGTCATCGGCGTCCTGATTGCGCTGGGCTTCTCGCTCGTCTTGTCCCGCCGCATGTCTAAGCCGCTGCTGCATATGGTGCAGGCGACTCGACAGATTGCGGTCGGACAATTGGGAACGAGAGTCCCGGTCACGTCCCAAGACGAGATCGGCTCACTCGCCCATGCCATTAACGACCTAGCTCGGGATCTGCAGCGGCTGCGCGAATCACGCAATGAATTTTTCGCCAATATTTCACATGAACTGAAAACGCCCATAACCTACTTGGAAGGCTATGCGAAGGTCATTTCAGAGGAGCTGTATGAATCGGAGGAAGAGAAGAACGCTTACTTGCAGATCATCTCGTCGGAAGCAGTGCGGCTGAATCGATTAATCAATGATCTGTTCGAATTATCCAAGATGGAAGAAGGGCGCATCGAGCTGATTCCGGAAGCGATCGATCTTATCCCGCTTGTTGAAAGCGCCGTGGCCAAGGTCGAACGCGCTGCCGCACAGAAAGGGCTTGAATTGGAATTCCATACCGAACTGCGGCAAGCATTCGTGTGGGGAGACGGAATGAGGCTGGAGCAAATATGGATCAACCTGCTCGACAATGCCATCCGCTACACGCAAGCAGGCTCCATTCGGGTAAGCATTGTCCCGTTGCAGCAGCAGTATGAAGTATGCGTCCAAGATACGGGCATCGGCATCCCGGAAGAAGAGCTCCCCTATCTATTCGAGCGGATGTATCGAGTGGAGAAATCCCGTTCGCGCGATTACGGCGGAACCGGACTTGGGCTCGCTATCGTCTCCAAGCTCGTCGAGCTGCATCAAGGCCGCATCGATGTGCAGAGTGAACACGGCAAGGGAACGGCCTTCTCCGTCAAGTTGGCCAAGCATGAATCCGATTAAAAACATCTTTTCTTCCTGCGCATAAAAAGAAGATTGTTGTACCACAATAAGGCAGGGAATATGAACATACAAGAAAAGGTGGTTTCAGCATGTACAACCAACAAATGTCCTCGCAGCTCAATCAGTGCGAACAAGTTATTCAGCAATTGATGCAGCAGACACAGCGGGCATCTCAAATGTATCAGCAACTGCTGCAGCAAGAGCAGCAAAACGTATCGCGCCTCGAAGAGTTGGCTCAGCGCGAACGCCAAGCATCGCAGATTATCCAGACCGCGCTGCAAGGACATCAAGTAGCAATGCAGCAAATGCAGCAGGTATCGCAGGTGTGTCGCGAGCTGGAGCATTCGATTCAGACATCGGCCAATGTCGCATACGCGCAGCCGCAATACACGACGGCTTCGTATACGAACCGGGTATAAATGTAGAAGCTGTTCGGGCGGTTGCCGGCAATGCTGCGCAACCGCCCGTTCGGGCTGCTCGCTATACCCGCTTCGGCGTCTTCATGCCTAGCAAGTGCAGGCCGTGCTGCAAGATGCGCGATACAGCCGCGACGAGCAGCAGCTTGGCCGACTTCTCCGCTTCGTTCTCTACGAGAATCGATTCATGATTATAGAAGCGGTTGAAGTGCTTGGCGACATCGAGCAAATATCTGGCGAGGATAGACGGCTCGTTGGATGCGATAGCAGATGCGATGATCTGCTCGTATTGACTCAACGACTTCATACTGGCCCAAGCTTCCTTCCCAGCCAAATACGGATTTGCGGCAGCCTTCGCTTGATCTGCTGCGTATTTCTCCAAGCCGGGTTCCCCCATCGTTTCCAAGCCTTTCTCCAATAGGCGCACCGTTCTTGCATAGGTGTATTGCACGTATGGCCCGGTTTCTCCCTCGAAGCGCAATGCTTCGTCGAGACTGAAATCAACGGATAACGTGCGGCTGTTCTTCAAGTCGCCGAAGACGATTGAACCTACCCCAATCGCTTCCGCAATCTGTTCCTTATCATGTAACGTCGGATTTTTCTCTTCAACAATTGCTAGTGCTTTCCCCTTCGCTTCATCCAGCACTTCATTCAGGAAGACAACCTTCCCTCTGCGAGTCGACATTTTCTTGCCGTCCACCGTCATTAGGCCGAACGCCACATGCTTGCAGTCACGCGCCCACTCATACCCCATCTTGCCCAGCACGGTGAACACCTGCTGGAAATGCAGCCGCTGCTCCGCGCCGACGACATACAGGAGCTTATCTGCCTTCATCACTTCCTTGCGGTAAATGGCCGTAGCCAGATCACGAGTCGGATAAATGGTCGTGCCGTTCGATTTCAGAATGAGACACGGCGGCATCCCTTCCTCATCCAAGCGCACGACCATCGCGCCATCGCTTTCCTCCAACAGGCCTTTTTCCTGCAGCTGCTTCACGACTGCATCCATCTTATCGTTGTAGAAGCTTTCGCCCAATACGTAATCGAATCCAACGCCAAGTCTTTCATAGACGCGCTCGAATTCCTTCATGCTGACGTCCACGAAATACGTCCACAGGCGCACGGTCTCTTCATCACCGTCCTCCAGCTTGCGGAACCACTCTCTCGCTTCATCCTCCAGTTCCGGATGACGCTCTGCTTCTTCATGGAACTGCACGTACAGCTTCAAGCTTTCCTCAATCGGCTTTTGCTGGAGCAAATCATCATTTCCCCAATGCTTATAAGCGGCTATCAGCTTGCCGAACTGAGTTCCCCAATCCCCCAGGTGGTTGACGTTCATTACCTCGTAACCAGCAGTGCGGTACAAGTTCATCAGCGCATTGCCTATCATCGTCGAGCGCAAATGACCGATCCCGAACGGCTTCGCGATATTCGGCGATGACATATCAATAACGATCCGCTTCCCATTTCCGAGAGCGGGCTGCCCATACGTGGGTTGAAGCATGTCATGGAGCAAGGCGCCTGACAGCACAGCCGGATCGAAAAACACATTTACATAGCCTCCCGCCGCCTCTGCACGCATGCCTTCTCCAGCATGCTGCTCATTCACCTGGTTGACAACGTCCGCGGCAATTTGCTGCGGGGCACGCTTCCACGCCTTCGCTAAAGGGAAGCATGGGAAGGCGAGATCGCCCATGTCCGCTTTGGGCGGCTCCTCCAACGATTCGATGATGTCTTCCTGCAACATGTTCAGCATCGGCGCTAACGCCTTTGCCGCAATTACTTTCAACATTCATACCCCTCCAATGTGCTTGAAAATACAAAAAGCCCCCGTCTGCAAGAGACGGAGGCTGAACCTGTCCGTGGTACCACTCTAATTGAATTCAAATCGATCATTATCTGCATGCAACACGCAACGATTCGAAATCCACTTCCTGATTGTAACGGCTGTGCCGGATTTCCCTACTTCCATTCTGGCGTCAGAACAAGTTCAAGAAATCAACTCCCGGGTCCGCTTCCTCCGCACACCGTGCCGGCTTCCACCATCCCGGCTCGCTGCTTCACGGCTTTGTGCTAAGTACTCTCCCGTTCATCGTCATTGTACATTTGATTTTTTCACATTATATCCTTAGTCGCCTGCAAAAATCAACCGTCCGTTTCAAATCGGTTCCCGAATCAACGTTTTTACGAATTCCATCTGCGTATCTGTCCCGGTCACCCGATCATCTACGTTATCGGGTACAAGCAAGTCGGGATAGCAAGCGTCCTCCGCATTGCGTGCCGAGTCTGGCCGCTCGAATATTTTGTAGGACAGTTGGAAGCTCACCCTCGAATGCGGCATCGTAAATAAAATCATATCGCCATAGTGACTCGGCTTGCCGCCTGTCGGCATTCTTTTGACCTCGTTTCTTGTTCATTTTTATTAGTTAATTGATTTATAATTAACCACTTAACTATTTAGCTTATAGCAACCTTTGGTCAACTGCGACCAAAGGTTTAATCGTCATTCACTGCCGATTGGGAAGCATTCAGCTTGTGCAGCAAACGAAGCAATGTCATCTGTTCATCTGTAGTCAAAGGCTGCAGCATAGCGCTTACCGTTGTCTCATAAATGGGCCATGCCTGATTCAAGATGTCCTCCCCCGCCGGAGTAAAATAGACCAGTACGCGTCTTCGATCTGCTTGATCAAGCGCGCGGAGGACCATTCCATCCCGTTCCAACCCTCTCAGCAATCCGCTAATATTGGCGCGCGTGACGGCCAAATCATCCCCCAACTCGGAGGGCAGCGCCGGACTCCCGTGCTGCTGCAGAGCATACAACAGACATAACCGTCCTAACGTAAGACCAAGCGGGGCCAATTGTTCTTCAAGCTGGCGAACCAGCGACACATTTGTCTTATAAGAAGTTAGAAACCATTTAACGGGTATGATGGATTCTTTGAACGGGTCATATTTTATGATGGAAAATCAATCCCTTCATACATAATTAAGCACTTAATTATTTGCCGATTAATATTAAACCTCTAACTCACTCTTGTAAACAACGTGGAATGACCTTGTGCATTATCCAATAGGCAAGAAAATGACTGCGCTCGACGAGAAACCCAGTCACTTAAAGTTTATTTTGATAATTATTTCATTAAAATGTTGATTCTCCGTCAGTTAATCCATACCATTTTAGTGTGTACCCGTCTCGATAACGCTGATAGGCTCTCTCAATCAGTGAGTCGTCTTCAAATTGAATATATCCCGCTAAATATAGTGCCTTCAAATAATCTTCGAACTTCTCATTTCCAAGCGCCATGTCTTCTTGTGATATCCCACAGAAAATACTTGTCTCAAGACCTAGCAAGAATGACATACCTTGCTCTGTAGCACCTGACAAATATGTCTGATCCTCTGAGTTAAGAATGATGTTAATTCCATTGGGATGATAACATTCTAAATACTCGTCAGGGTTAAGCTTAAGAAGTTCCTTAATTCCTCGCTCATCTCGGAATATATAAGCTTTTACAACTGTATTAAAATTAGCATGCGGATCTTTTTCCAAATCAGAAAAATAGTGTATATCCACTTCCTCAGCAAAATAGCAATCTTTAAATCTTTTATTGATTTGCTCTAGAGTGAAAGGATTTGGAATATCTAAAGTCAAGTATTTTTTGAATAACTTGTTGATGTCGAGATTCAATTTTCTCCCTCTTTTCAATTTCATCTTATCGCATTAAAATTAAATTTAGTTGAGAAGGTACTAGAGCATTTTATTCTTGCTGAACTATCGAAGATTATTATCTTTTATTTTTACCCAAAAAATTACTTGTTCCGTAAAAGATATGGCCTGTGTCTCCTCTGCTGCCACCATGATAATGATAATAATAGCGAGTATCGTTATATCCTGTCTGCCAGTGATTCTCAGGTCCTACAAATTTCCCTTGCCCTACTCTCATGGCAAGACCTTTCGCATCCTTATCGCTTACTGCCCATACTTCGTTATGAATACTTGCTTTTAACCATAATTCAGCTTCGCCTTCCCCTAATGGTTTTTCGACAAGTAAAGGTTCTTTGTTTCCATTTCGAGATTTAGCTACATAAAATCTAGGCTTGTCTTCTTTTTTACTTTTGCTGATTGCTTCCGCCATTTCATTGACAAAAGCATATGTTTCTCCAGCCAATTCAATCGTGACAATTGTGACGGCCGCTCCTGCTGTTAACCAACCTATTAATTGTCCAATTCCCCAACCTATCCATGGAAGCGCTGGAACAACAAACATACTATCATTTCCATGCGAATCAGGGTAATCTGAAATATCCGTTCGTGATGAGTTATCGTCCTTTAATTCTATCTGACTGTGATTAAATTACAAATCGGCTTGCGCATTTAATGCATATGTGTGCGTAGCAGTTAAGAAAAAGATAAGGAATGCAGCAACCATTGCAGTCTTGCGAATTAGAGATTGAAAGAAAGATTTTTTTCTCATCGTTTTACGCTCCTACATTTTATTAGCTCTAGTACCCTCTCAAACAATTTCAAAATTCAGCCTCCCTAACGCCTAACATAATGAAGTAAGTTTTTCAATTTATTGGGAAATATATATAATATAACCAAATATTGTTAATGAAGCAAGATATTTTTTTCATCTCTAGATTTTCTAAAATATATATTTACTCTCCTTTTATAGATTTTTTTCTTTTATCCGCTACAAAGATGGCTTGGCTATCCTCACTTAAGTCCACTAAAGAAGAAATTTATTCGGAGTATCTGATTTACACAACAAAAAAGACGACTTTTATTCATTTTTTGAATGAGAAACCGCCTTTTTTTCATCCTTTGTCGGTTTTGAATCATCGGACTCACCCACTAATTTTGATACCTTATTATGCAAAAAAAGGTACAGCCTCCTCATAAATTGAGAAGCTATACCTTTTTCTGGTTCCGGAAAAGATGATGATGCCGTTTTTTCCAGACAGTTCAAAACGATTAGTGTGTTGCTTCAATATTGCCGCGTACCGACTTACCTTTGTTGGTGATCAGGAAATAATACTTATTATTTTTTTCGACATTAAATGTTTTTACATACTCGTCTCTAGTGTTGCCATCTACAACGACAGAGCCATACGTTTCCCAACCGTCATCGTTTACTTGAACTAAAGTATATTTGACTTCGGTGGCGCTGCTTCTGTCGCCTTTTTGCGTAACATATAATTTCACCTTATTGCTGGCTGCATAGAAAGTTCCGCTTTTATCCTTTTCATCTCTGCTTAGTTCGAATCCGTAACCATAGGATGCCAGCGTCCCAAATTCACTTGCTTGATTTTGCGGAGCGGCACTTGCGTTGTGGGCGAATACCGGACTGGCCGAAACCAACATGCACAGTGCGGAAATGGTAAGAATCATCTTTTTCATAAGCTATCATTCTCCTTTATTGTTTATAGTTAGTGAAGTGTACACTTCCTTGTACTATTGTAATAAATTAGTTCAACAATTTTAACTAGACTGTTATTACATTTCCCGGTGGTTTAATGACGTCTTTTGTTAACATCATCTGATAATGCCGATATTTTCCCGCAATATTTCTAAATAAATTCCAGTCTCAATCTAGCGTGAAAGGCATTTGGGAGATGGTTCGAACTTCGTCTTAATCTATGGCAAAAGACGGCCAATGGCCGTCTTCACTCGTTTTCTCTCACTTTGACTTTACGATGCGTCAATCCGTTCCTGAGCCGCATTGAAGCATTTTTTGCACACCTTCAGCGCCGTGCCGTTCCCCTTCGTTCGCGTGTAGAGCAGCTTGATGCGGGTGCTGCTGCAGACCGGACATGTCCCTCGTCCGTGCGACGGCATGTTCCACAATGCTTTGCCGCGTTTGTTCTTCGCCATGAACTTCTCTCTCCCTTTAGCACTAGCTCGTAATACGAATGCAGACTTGCATCCTTTCTCTACTTGTATGAGCGCTGCCTTCGTAATATTCATACACTGATGAACGGCTTCGGTCAGTCCGTACGACAAGATCAAAGTGCATACAATCAGCTGTACAATTCTTCATGGAAGTTGCAGCATCTCATGTTATGATAGAAGAAACAATCCGTATGAGGAGCGTAGATCAGATGACTATTCATATTCTTACAGACAGCGCAATCGACATGCCTCATTCCATTGTTGAACAGTTGGGCATTACGGTAATGCCGATCGTTGTGACCATAGATAGCGATCAATTCGAGGACGGCATCACCATACTGCCGAAACAGCTGTTCGATGGCATGCGGAATGGCCTCGTGTATAAGACATCTCAAGTGCCGATGGAACGGTTCAAAGAAACGTTCGAGGCGATCGCGAAGGCAGGAGATGAGGCGGTATACATCGCTTTTTCTTCCGAGCTTTCCGGGACGTATGCTTCCTCGCGCATGATGCTTGAAATGGTGCAGGAAGAATATCCTTCCTTCGCCTGCGATATTATCGACACCAAATGCGCATCGCTAGGCTTCGGACTCGTCGTGCATCAAGCGGCGCTCTGGGTGCGCGAAGGTCTGTCCAGAGCAGAGATCACGTCTCGAACCGAACTGCTCGCGAAGCAGATGGAGCACGTGTTCACCGTTGACGATCTGGAATATTTGTACCGCGGCGGGCGGGTCAGCAAGTCGTCCGCAGTAATCGGCGGACTGTTGAACATTAAGCCGGTATTGGATGTGGAGGATGGCAAGTTAATCCCAATCGATAAAGTGCGGGGCAGAAAAAAATCGATTATACGCCTTGCCGACCTGTTGGGAGAGCGTGCTAATTTGGAGGATAAAGAGCAGCTTATCGGCATCGCTCATGGTGACGACGAGGAAGCGTTGGAATCGTTGAAGCAGATGATTCAAGAACGCTTTGGCCTGAACAATTTCATTACCAGCTCCATCGGATGCGCCATCGGCGCTCACTCGGGACCAGGTACGCTAGCGTTATTTTTCAGAAACAAATCATACAAATAAATGGTACGCAGGCTGCTACATATGAACTGAACATCCCCCCGCACACGAAGGAGCGGCCTCACCATAGGCCGCTCCTCATCTTACACTCCCACCTTCGCTATCGCAAAGGGCTTCCTGGCGTCGTCTCATCCGTATATATCCGTACGGAATGCGGGCGGTCGTGCGCTTGGGCCCAATAATACGAGGCAGCCGCGATCCGATCTGGCTTGAACCCCACCAGCAGACCGGGAGCCAATGCTTCGGAAGTGGCGGTGTAGAAGCCGGCTGCATCCGTTGCCCCTTGCTGGTACTTGCCTGAAGCGAATTCGAAGCGTCCGTATACCGCCGCAGTCACCGGCACGTTAGTCTTCGCATCGACCACTTGAAGCGTCACCTTCACTTTGCCGTTATTTACCGCAGCCGCCATGCTGCCGATAACCATTGGCTTTAAATCCGTCGCTCCCGTCGTTGCGCAGCTCTCACCGGACATCGGGCCGACATTGCCTGCTAGGTCGACGGCGGCGACGCGATAACAGTACGTCGTATTCGGGAGCAATCCGACATCCTTATACGACAACCCACGCACTTGAGCCTCATATCCGTCAGGATCGGGTATGAAGCCGGCTTCCGTTCCGCGATAAATCAAATACCTGCTCACTTCCTGATTGTCGGACGCCCTATCGAAGCGGAGCGTAATCTGCTCGTAATCGAGCTCCTCGGCTTGAAGATTTCCAGGCTGAGTAGGCGGCTCCGAGTCCGGCAGCGGATTCCAAGCATAACGGTTCCGGCTCCAATCGGATGGCAGCTCCCTGTACGAGTCGTAATGATGCACGGCAACGCCTGCAAAAGAGGAATACGCCGCAAAGGCGTCGTACACCAGAGCCAACTCCGCTTCCATCGCCACACGCCCCTCTTCCCGGAACGTTATCGTTTCAGGGTCACCGCTGCTGGCGACATCGAGCGTTTCGACTCCGATGACGACCGAATTCACCTTCCCGATGGACTCCGCATAATCCAGCTCGTTCTGCGCCCCTGCGATAATGCCCGCACTGCCGGATGCTGTATCGCGGTAATCCATAATACTAATATAATCGCTTATATCCTGGATGTGCTCGGATAACGGCTTCACCGTTCCCTTCCACTCCACCGCCTTCGTGTTGACATTCGTATCGTACCACCGGGGAATGGCTGGTCCGAAGGCGATTTTCGTTTTGGACACATCCACCCTGCTCTTCATCTTATCCATGAGCATTAAATATTGCTGCTGCAAAAAAGGGGCTCTGTCTGCGAAATCAGGCAATATATAAGGCTCGATATCAATATTGACGCCGTCGAACCGAGCGGCCTCATCTGCTGCCAAATTATAATTGATGACGCTTTCAATTTCGCGGACCGCATCGTCATGATACTGCGGATAGACGGCAATATAAGGCGGTGATGTCCCGCCGGCAATTAACGCATGAACCTGAAATCCCTGTTCATGCGACCACTTTACGAATTCCTCCACCTGTGCCGACTCATCCTCGAGCATCTCCATACCGGCATATTTGCCAGTCGCGTAATAGAGCGTCGTCACGGGCTGAGAGGGGAACGTAGTCGTATCGTTCGCAAATTGCTCCAGCACGTCGCGGGAGCCCGGATTGAGCAGCAATGTGTACGACGACGGCTCCCAGATCCACATGGCGCGGTCCTGACGCGGCAAGACGGCATGCTCTTCTTCCGCACCATTATCATCCACTTCGGACTCGGGCTTCACGTACGTGGTTAAGCTCATCCCGATATTTCCGACACTGTCTGTTGCCCTTGCTTGGATGGCGTAGACGAGACGTTCATCACTGGGTGGATTCCAGAGAAATTCATATCCGCCATCCGTCTGCTGGGCCGTCTGCCACGGCTGTCCAGTCACTCTCACTTCGACACTCGCCACCGGATTCTTGCTGTCTACCGACACCCGTACCTTCACCTGTCCGCTTACGACTTCTCCATCTGCTGGTCCGGTTACCCTTACCTTCGGCTTGCTGAGCAGCGGATTGTCTACCGAGACGGTTATGAACGGTGACCATACACCATATCGAGTCGCAGCATCATTGCCGCGAGCCACGATTTCCATATCCCCGTCATAAGCGGAAGCGTCCCATGTCGCTGTCCATGTTCCCGCATGCGGGCCAAGGGTCGGGATCATTTGCGTACCGACTGTCTCACGGCCCGCCACGGACAGCACGACGTTATACACACCGTCATAACTCCCGGTGATGATGAAGCGCTTGCCCTCCGTTTCCTGAACCTGATCGATGGTGATGAAGGATTTCCCTGCGCTCAGACCCGCACTAGGCATCACAGACACCACCGTTGTCAACAATAGAACCGCACAGCACATTACCTGCACAACAACGCTAAGGCATTTTACGGCACTACGCTTCATCTGAATCACGCTCCACGTTATAGAGGTTGTTAACACTCAATTAATGAGGTTGTTTACCACTTCCCCATTGCATAACGAGGCAGGACGGGAGCAAATTCGGCTGCTTTGTTAAACTCGTGATTATAATTGCACGATCCTGCCTGTTTGCCGGCTCTCATTAGCCGCTTCAATAAAACGGATAATTTCCAGCGTTTCACTCAGCTCGACGGGAACGGCTCCCGTTCGGAACATGGCCATTACCTGCTCCAGCATGCTGGCGTAATACGGTTTGGCGTGCGCGTACACATCGACGTACACCGTCGCTTTCTTCGTATGGACAGTGCCGCCGAACTTGCGGTTCCCTACACGGTTGCCGCGCAGTGTGCCGATACGGCCATCCGCCCATTCGCCGATGACCATGTCATGCCCTTCGCTGGATGCGGCACGGACACTGCGGCAGCCTCGGCCCAGCAAAGCATACAGCATATCCGCCGTATGAATGCCGTACCAGAACAAGCCCGGCTGAGTAGGCTCCAGGTCCGTTGGGCCGAAGCAATCCGCCCCGACGATCCCGTCCGGCGCTACATCCCGCAAGCACTGTGCAATGCTTTCCGCGAAACGGACCGCCGAACAGCTCATAACGGTCACGCCCGCCCGTTCCGCCGTCTCCGCAATCATCTCCGCATCCGCCCTGCATACCGCGAGCGGCTTGTCGATGAACACCGGCTTGCCGTAATCGGCGATGCGCGCGAACAGCTCGCTATGAACGCGCCCGTCCACGGCTTCCAGCAGAATCGCGTCACAGCGCTCCGCCACCGCTTCGGGTGAAGACGCAATCTCAACGCCGTACGATTCGGCCAGTTTCTCCGCAAAGCCTCTGACCCGGTTGATGCTCATGCCGAAATCGGGCGATCCGCCCGGATACGCGATGGTCACCGTACCGCCCTTAACATGATGCGGATGCTCCTTATTGTTCAATAGCTCCGTGAAGTCGACCGCATGAGAGGTGTCGGTGCCGACAATACCGATGCGCAACCACTCCCGGGAATGCACCGGATCGAACACCGCCTTTTTATTTGCGTTACTGTCGTTCATCATGACAATAAGCCCCCCCTGTTCGTATCAATTGGTCCATCTGTCATTTGAGCTGCAACTCAGCAGCACGCGCATACGCCTGCTTATAAATATCGAGCAGCTTCTGCAGTCCGAGATTTTCCGCCTCCTTTACATACTGATCCCAATCGGACAGGGAGCGCGTGCCCAGAATAAACTTGGCGATATTTTCGCTCCGATGCTTCTTAACCGCTTCGCCGGTCAAAGCGAGCACCTCCGTCTCCTGCTCATTGAACGCTGGCTTCGGCTGCAGCTTCGCATCGAACTTGCGCGCTTGTTCGTAAGCCTTCTGCAAATCCTCCGATGCGAGGGCGAGCTGGGAATCATAATCAATCCATGTATAAGCGCCGTTCGTCGCGATGCCCGTCTTTGACCGCAAATCAACCGCATCGGCGAAGTCAGCCTTGAACTTGCGCGTGCCGTCCTCCGTCGTGAACGTTTCGCCTTCTTTCCCCCAGCTCGCGATGACACGAGCTTCCTCGGAATAGAAGAAATCCATATACTTCATGACATCTGTGATGTGAGATGAAGTGGAGGCAACAGTCAGCCCAGTCTCCAGCGTGTGCAAGTACGGATTGAATTGCTTCGCGCCCGCCCAGCCGGCAGGCGGCTCCATGAAGGCCAGATTGAATGACGGGTCGTCCTTGCGCAGCGGGATATTGAAGAAATCAATCCGGCTGATGTAATCGACCGTGATGAACGCTTTGTTCGTCGACACGATATCCTGCCACTGCTTCGTCTGGATGGACAGCCAATCCGGCGGAATAAGGCCGTCCTTGTACATCCGATGCATTGCTTCGACCAATTTTTTATAATTGTCTTGAATCGGACCGTATTCCCACTCCTTCGAGCCGAAATGGTAATAGATGTCGCTGCCCGTCTCAAAGTTCTCCGCCAAGTTGGCGAAAATACCCAATTCTTCGCCGAACCGGAAGCTGAACGGGTAACTGTCCGGATATAGCGTTTTCAATTGTTTTGCCGCTTCGTACAGCTCGTCGTATGTGGTCGGCGGCTTCAGACCGTGCTTCGCGAACACGTCCTCCCGGTACATCCAGATCATCCGGTTCGTCTCCCCGAAGCCTTCATTCGGGAACATGAACAGCTTGCCGTCCGCAGACAACGCCTGCCGCACCATTTCCGGATACTTCTCCATCCACTTCTTGAAGTTCGGCATATCGTCCGCATAATCCAAAATGTTCGCCAACGCCCCCTGCTGACCATACTTGTTGGCAGTCCGGCGATCGGTCATGAACATCAAATCCGGCAAATTGTTCGAGGCGATGACCAGGTTTAACGTATCGGCCAGCTTCCCCGACGGGAGCTGCACGCGGAGGGATACTCCGGTCTTCTCTTCAATCCATTTCCATATCGGCCAATCCTTCTTATACGGGAAGGTTGGATTCGAATCGATAAGCATCGTAAATATCTTTTTATCAGGCGGCTCCCCGCCCTTCTGTGCCATCTCCGCGCCGCTCTTCCCGCCTTCCTTCGCGCAGCCTGCGAGTGCCAAGGCAAGCAGGGAGCCTGCTATCACTACAGCCGTCCACTTCTGAATGCGTGCCGAACCCTTCTTCATCTGTCTCACCCCTTTACCGCGCCAATGAGCGCGCCCTTTACAAAATATTTTTGCAAGAACGGATATACGAGCAATATCGGCAGTGTTGATACCATAATCGTCGCGTATTTCAACGACTCCTCCACGATGAGTTGATCGCCCCCGATTTGCGTGACGTCCCCCGACATCACTTGACCCGCCAGCACCAGATTACGCAGCAGAACCTGCAGCGGAAACAGCTCCGGATCGCGCAAATACAGCAACGGAAAATAGAAGTTGTTCCAGAGCGACACCGCGTAGAACAAGCCGATCGTGGCGAACGAGGCTTTGGACAACGGAACCGCGATGCGGAAGAACAGGCCGAGGTCGTTCAGACCGTCCATCTTGCCCGACTCTTCAAGCTCCTTCGGAATGTTCGCAAAAAAAGTTCGCATGATGATCAAATTCCACGTGCTTACCGCGCCAGGCAGCACCATTGCCCAGACCGTATCGATGATACCCAACTCCTTGACGACGAGAAAGGAGGGAATCATGCCGCCGCTGAAGAACATTGTAAATATAATCATTAACGTGAACCCTTTGTTGAACAGCATATCGCTGCGAGATAACGCATATGCCCCCGCTGACGTTATGACAAGCGCGATGCCTGTTCCGAACACGGTGTATATAATCGTATTCAAGTACGCCTGCAAAATGGACAGATCGCCTAAAACGAGACTGTACATTTTTAGGTTGAAGCCTTTGGGCCAGAGAAATACTTCGCCTCTCATGACGTATACATCCCCGCTCACGGAGATGACAGCCATATAAATAAACGGATACACTGTTACAACGACGACGATTGCCAGGATGAGCGCATTGATGCATTGAAACAGACTAATTTTTTGGGAAAATTGCCTCATGACGCATGCCACCTCCTTCACCAGATGCTTGTATTGCCGACCCTGCGGCTAATCGTATTGGCTGCTATGACGAAGATAAGGCTAATAATGCCCATGAACAGATCAATCGCCGTCGCGTAGCTGTAATTGCCTTGCACGAGTCCGACCCGGTACACGTAGGTGCCGATAATGTCAGCGGTTTCATAAGTGGCCGGGTTGTAGAGCAGAAACACCTTCTCGAACCCGATCTCAAGCACCTTGCCAATATTCAAAATGAGCAAAATGATAATCGTCGGGCGAATCCCAGGCAAAGTGACATGCCACAGCTTGCGGAATCTTCCCGCTCCGTCCATGTCGGCCGCTTCGTACAGCACCGGGTCGATCGTCGTGAGCGCCGCCAAATAAATGATCGTCTCCCACCCGGCATGCTGCCAAATTTCCGAAGCGACATATACAGTCCGGAACCATTCGGGCTCCATCATCACATTCGCATTGGCCGCGCCGAACCATTTCAGCAGCTCGTGGAGAATGCCCCCAGTCGGCGACAGGAACATCACTACCATCGATGCAACGACCACATTGGAAATAAAGTGCGGCAAATAGCTGACGGTTTGCACGAAGCGCTTGAAGAGCGAATGCTTCACCTCGTTCAACAGCACGGCCAACACAATCGGCGCTGGGAACCCGAACGCCAAATTGTACACACCGAGCAACAAGGTGTTGCGCATCAGCTTCATGAAATCGGGATTCTCAAAAAACATCCGGTAATACTTCCATCCGACCCAAGCGCTTTCCTGAATGCCTTTGAACAAATTGTAGTCCTTGAACGAGATGACGATACCGAACATCGGGGCGTACTTGAACACGACATAATATAGCAAACAAGGCAGAAACAACAGCCATAAATATTTGGTCTGATTGAGCTTGCGCAGCAGGTTCTTGTCAGACCGGACGCGAATGTGTCTGATTTCGCATATCCTCCTCTCGTGATCATCTCGTAACAACGACATCGTATTCGGAATGGCGCACCCTGCCCATCGGCAAAGTTTCGGCTCCATCTGCGAATTTGTTAAAATCCGAACATCGGCATATAAATGAGAAAAAAAGAATATTGTGGAGAACTGCGATCACACCTACCATTATAGTGCGATTCACTTATCGCTCATTGAAAAGGAGGAGCTCATGCCGCGCGCACTATCGTTCAAATCGATTAAGCCCCAGAGACGTTCCCTGTTCATGCAATTGCTCGCCAGCTTTTTAGTCATCATTTTGCTGCTGCTGTCATTCCACATGCTGTCGTTTGCATTCTTCCGCTCCCTCATGCAGGAGGAGATCATCCGTTATAATGAAGCTGGCCTGCAGCATGCCGTTGATAACTATGAGCGGCAGCTCGGCATGTTGACAACATCGATGTTAAGTTTATACATGGACGATGCCGTCTCCTCATTTACGCTGAACAACGACCGCATCCGGTACGACATTGCCGACCAGATCCGGATTCAGCTCAAAAAAATGTCAGGCAGCTTCTATCCTTACGTGGACAACATTGCCATTGCGTTCCGCGAACCGAAGCTTGTCATTGAGAAGGACGGAATCAACACACCGGAACAGATGTATGGAAAGTTCTACGCCAGTGCCGACTACTCCCCTTCCTTCTGGATGGAACAGTTCAACCAATCGGAGTCCACTAAGCTGTTCCCAGCAAGAGAATTCTCGGAGAAAGGTATAAGCCAAGCGCTGCGCAAAGGAAATCTTATTCCGCTCGTCGTCAAGAACAAGCTGCAGCGTCATTTTTATGTAAGCGCCTTTCTGAATGCGGACGCGTTCCTTCGCGCCTATCAGCCTCCGGTATCGGATGGATTCGGTATTCTGTCCCCGGATACTAGCTCCCTGTTGTTCGGCACTGCAGAGCATTTCAATACTGCTCAGGCGATGGCCGCTTATCAGAGGGACAAAGAATATGTACACGATGGAGACCTGTTTTTCTTCTACTTAAAAGGACCAGTTACCGGCTCCGTATATGTGAATGTCATCTCTGCATCCAGTCTCTCGGCTCAAATCGCCAAGCTTAATTGGATGCTGATCGGCATTCTAGCGCTTGTTCTCGTTATCGGATTGGCGGCTTCCATCTGGTTCAGCATGCGTATTCATCAACCGATTCGCAGTCTCCTGCGGACAATCCAATTGAAACGCACGGACGCGCTCAAATACAAAGGGATTATGGAGTTAGAGGAAATCGGTTCAAACGTACAACAGCTGCTCATGAGCAATCAGAGCATGAATCGCGATCTGATGCGGAAAAACTCCCTGCTGCGCCACTATTTCTATACGAACAAACTGAAAATGATACATACGCGAAGCGCTGATTTTCAGGAACTGCTGCAGGAAGAACGCCCATACCGTCTGGCACTGTTCAAGCTGTATCGGAAGCAGAGCCACGATTGGACGTCCGAAGCTTCCACAGGACGCACTGCCTATTTCGTGATGGAATTCATCCAATCGTCTTTATCCGCCAAATACGAGGAAGCGCTCGTTTTTCAGATGGAACGAGATCAGATTATCGCATTGGTTATGCTGCGCGAAGAGGAAGAGCCACTTGAGGAGGCCGTCCACACACTTAAGCAGGTTTTCGACCACGATAAAGAATATTTGTTCTTTACGATCGCCATCAGCTCCGCATATGCCTCATCCGCCGAATTCAACACTGCTTACGAGGAAACGATCTGCATGGAGCGGCAGCGCCTGTTTCATGAGGAAACAGAGCTCATCCTCGTGTCGTTGCCGCAGAGTGAGATATCCATGTCCGGTCAGGAGGAGCAGCAGCTGAACGCCGTGTTGGTGAGCGGGAACGAGGATGCGCTGAAGTCTTGGTTAGACAAAATAATGCGCAGATTCCATGATATGCGTGCGACGGGGGAAGACGTACAGCGGTTCACGGATGATTGCATTCAAGCCGTGTACAAAGTTCTCTCTGCCCTCAACTTGCCGACGGAAGCACTAAAGGCGAAGTTTGCTGACTGGGACCATGTAAAAGGAGGATACCACTTGGGCAGGCTGCATGACTATTTGCTCGCCTTCCTGCATGATGCCGCCGCCCTGATTGCCCAGAGGCTGCATGAGGAAGATGCGGTGACGAAGTTCGTGAAGCAATATATTGAAGAGCATTACGGAGAGGACATTTCGCTCGATACCATCGCCGATGAACTGCAGTTGACCAGCGGGTACGTATCCACGTACTTTAAAGAAAAGACCGGCATGAAATTCAGCCAATATGTGAACGACATGCGAATCAGACAGGCGAAGCGGCTGCTGCGGCAGCCAGAACTGAAAATCCTTGATGTGGCGGCGCGTGTCGGTTACCACAACGTGAATTCATTTATACGCATGTTCAAAAACACAACCGGCCTCAGCCCCGGTGAATACCGCAAAAAAATCGACGCGATGCCCGACTGATCGAACGCTATCCTGTTCACCAGCTGCCATGCCCCTGTTGTTTCCATAACCGCTGCCCGCGGTTCTTTTTTTTCGTTTCACAACATGACTCATGTTGCTTGGCAACACAACCACCTCATCATCTCAATATCTCAATATCTCAGTCTCAACATCTCAGTATCCCGCACCTAAGCATCTAAGCGCCTAAGCATCCCTGCACCTTACCGCCCCCCTCCAATACTACTTTGATACGCTCTGCCCTTTCCTTAAACCCACTTTATTTCCTGTACGCTGAAATGCGGCCGTTCTTAGTTCATCATCTTAGCTTCATTCTCCCCGTTCCTCAGAATCCCCCCACGCCTCGCACATTGAAATAATGCAACCATTTCTCAGTTTATCAACTTAGCTCCACACTCCCTTTACCTCAGGAACACTCTACTTCCGGGCCAATGAATGCAACCTGTTCCTTGTTCATCATCCTAGCTACACTCTACCGTCACCTCAGAAACTCCAACTTCCCATACGCTGGATGCACCCTTTCTCAGCTCATCATCTTTGATTCTAGCTCCACCCTGCCCTTTACCTCACTCAGAATTATCCCTTCTATGTGCAGAGCTGTTTCCCTGTGATTCACTACCCCCATTTGGCAGAATCCAACCCGTTGATTAAAGCTTCTGAACTACGGGGAGATTGGGCAAAGACTAAATAGACACGATAATTGTCTTTTCACGAATCTATATACGGGGTAAAATGTCGAGAAAATGGTCCAGATAGAGAAAGCTTGTGTGGTTCTTTAAAGCTTGAAAAATCGGTTTCTTTCCAAGGAAATTCACGCACATCCTGTCGGCCGTTGGAAAATATACAGTGTTAACACCATTTCAAGCAGAGGTTTCATCATTCCACTGGAAATCATCCAGTCAAATCACGCCATTTTTTTCTAATATAGTGGTTTAAGGCTGTTTCTGTTGGATCATTTCCAATGAAAAGCGCCACCGCGGTAATTGAATAAAATTACATTGGACAGATTCCAACGGACTGGATGAGTGCTGAACAATACAAATATAGCCCGTCCTCCTCAGAGGTACGGGCTATCCTATACATGTTCCATTCTTATGCTACGTGCGGCTCTTCGTCATGATGAGATTCCGCATTAGTTGACGGTTGTTTCAATCCGTTAAATAGCAGGTTCAGTATGAG
The DNA here is from genome assembly GCF_023713585.1 of Paenibacillus sp. MER TA 81-3. Lineage (NCBI taxonomy): Bacteria > Bacillati > Bacillota > Bacilli > Caryophanales > Paenibacillaceae > Paenibacillus > Paenibacillus sp. MER TA 81-3. The sequence continues at coordinate 420,772 of NZ_JAMAWB010000001.1, read as the reverse complement.
CGCCGTAAACGTACCGGCCACGATGCCGTTGTCTGTCAGTATGCGCATTGTTTCTGGCAAGCTCTCGAATATTTCAGGGACGACCGTAACGCCGAGTCCCATACCGACCGAGCAAGCGATAATGATTAAGTTCTCGTGGCGGTTCATATCGACCTGCGAACCGAGCATTCGGAGACCGCTCGAGACGACCATGCCGAACATGGCGACCATAGCTCCGCCCAATACAGAGTGCGGGATAAGCTGCGCTAAGGCTGCGAACTTCGGCACGAAACCCAGCAACACGAGCAGGCCGCCAGCCACGACGATAACATCGCGCGTCTTCACACGGCTCATCTGGATGAGGCCGACGTTCTGCGAGTATGTCGTGTAAGGGAAGGCATTGAACACGCCGCCGATCATGATCGCGAGCCCTTCCGCACGATAGCCGCGCGCCAAATCCTTGCCGTCCAGATCGCGGTTTAATATTTTGCCGAGCGCCATGAATACGCCGGTCGATTCAGCGATATTGACCATTGCGACGATAATCATCGTCAGTACGGCAGTGACATTGAATTTCGGCGCGCCGAAGTAGAATGGCTGCACGGCATGGAACCAGCCCGCTTCCATTACAGGCGTAAAATCAACTTTCCCCATAAACCCTGCAGCGATCGTTCCGACGGCCAATCCGACTAGAATCGATATCGCACGCAGGAAGCCTGTCGATACTTTATTCATAATGACGATGAAAATAAGCACTCCGAAGCCGAGCAGCAAATTTTCCGGACTGCCAAAATCGGGGCTTCCCTGACCGCCCCCCAGATCATTAAAAGCGACCGGTATAAGCGTCACCCCGATAATCGTAACGACCGAGCCCGTGACAACCGGAGGGAACAGGCGAATCAGCTTGCCGAACAGACCACCGAACAGAACGACGAACAGGCCCATTGCAATGATGGAGCCGTATATATACGGAATTCCAAAATCACTGCCGATTGCAATCATGGGCGTAACAGCCTGAAACGCGCAGCCGAGTACGACGGGCAGGCCGATGCCCGTGAAGCGATTCGTGAACACCTGCAGCAATGTCGCGATGCCGCACATTAACAGGTCGATTCCAATGAGATAAGTAAGCTGCTCTGATGTGAAACCGAGCGCGCTCCCGACAATAATGGGAACGATGACCGCACCCGCATACATCGCAAGCACGTGCTGCAGACCAAGCGAGAACGTCTGCAGCGGATGGCGGTTGCGCTGGAAGACATGGTTGTCGACCTTGCTCATCGAGCCGGCACCTCCTGCTCCTCTTCCACAAAGCTTACTTTGCCGTCTTGAAGAGAAGCGACGCGTACAAGAGATTCGACCCGGTAGCCAGCGTCAAGCAGCATGCTGCGTCCTGGCTGGAACGACTTCTCGATCACGATGCCGAACCCGACTACAGTAGCGCCGACTTGTTCCACGATGCGCGCCAAACCGGAGGCAGCCTCCCCGTTCGCCAGGAAATCGTCAATAATAAGTACACGATCGTCCGCAGACAAATATTTTTTCGATACGGTTACTTCATTGCTCTCCTGCTTCGTAAAGGAATAGATCTTCTCAACGATAATATCATCACGCAAGGTCAATGATTTCTGCTTGCGGGCAAAGATGAGTGGCACGTTCAGCTCCAAGGCAGCCATGACGCCCGGCGCAATGCCCGAGGATTCTATGGTAAGTACTTTCGTAATCTTTTCTCCCGCATAACGGCGAACGAATTCTTTCCCCACTTCGTACATCAACACTGGATCCATCTGATGATTCAAAAAAGAGTCTACTTTCAATACTTGGTTGCTTAGAACTAATCCTTCTTGCATCACTTTATCTTGTAGTTGTTTCACAGAAGGCTCCCCCTTATGTCTTATGTTTGATCTTAAAAGTCTGATTGCGTTCTGCACATCGCGATATACATCCATGCTGCCTGACTCTCATAAATGCACAAAAACCCGATCTATTGATTTCCAAAGTGGAAATAACTAGACCGGGCTAATGAGAAGTCGGAAGCCCCGTTATAAGTATGCGTCACTAAAATCAGCGGGCGCTGTCTCAAACAAGGGCATTCACATTTCCATTAATAATGAACCATATCTCTTGCTAATGAGAGTCAAGAGAAGGATCGTGAATGATGCCGGATGACACGAGCCAATCAGCTCTCTCGTTCAATGTGGCATTCACGTTCAGGTTCCCCGTAGTCCAATCATTTCCGGTGATCGGGTAGAGACGTGCAGGCCTATTCCTGCACATATACGAGAAAAACATCGATATATTGCTCGTTGTTTAATAAAGGCGCCAATTCCTCCTTATTAAACATGCGTGCTATTAATATGTTGTTTGTGTAGTATACATCAAGATATGGTTGAAAGAAAGTAGAAATTTCTGAAAAGAGTCCAGCTTTCTTTCACTTTCCAAATCCTTACTGATTCATCGACCACTGTTCGACGTCCCACACCTTTGATATCCATCCTTCATAGAAATCAGGCTCATGGCATACGAGCAGAATGGTGCCTTTATATTCCTTCAACGCACGCTTCAGCTCTTCTTTCGCGACAACGTCTAGATGGTTCGTCGGTTCGTCGAAGACGATCCAGTTGCTTTCATTCATGAGCAGCGTGCACAGACGCACCTTCGCCTGCTCTCCCCCGCTCAGCATGCGGAGCTGACGGGTAATATGCTCGTTCTTCAATCCGCAGCGCGCAAGCGCGGCCCGCACTTCATGCTGGTTCATATGCGGGAAGGCATTCCACACTTCATCAATAGGTGTGCCTGCTTGCGCTTTAACTTCTTGTTCAAAATAGGACGGGTACAAGAAGTCACCCAAGTACACCTCTCCGCCATACGGCTTAATGACGCCCAACATCGTCTTCAGAAGCGTCGATTTACCGACCCCGTTGCAACCGACGATCGCAATTTTGTCACCGCGCTCAATCGAAAAGTTAAGTTCCGGCAGCAGCGCACGATCGTAACCTACCTGTAAGCCCTTCGCCTCTACGACAAGTCGGCCGCTGGCGCGGGATTCCTTGAACACAAACGTCGGCTTGACCGCTTCCTCTGGCCGATCGATTCGTTCCAGCCGATCCAGCTGCTTCTCGCGGCTCTTGGCACGACCGGAAGTCGAATAGCGCGCTTTGTTGCGCTGGATGAAGTCTTCCTGCTTCTTGATAAACTCTTGCTGCTTTTCATAAGCACTAATATGTTGACTTTTGTTAATTTCCGCCATATCTAGGAATTTATCGTAGTTAGCCGTATAACGCGTCAATTTGGCGAATTCCAAATGGTAGATCACGTTCACGACCTTGTTCATAAATTCCGTATCATGGGAAATAAGCACAAAGGCATAGGGATAATTCTGCAAATAACTTGTCAGCCAACCGATATGCTCTACATCCAAATAGTTGGTCGGCTCGTCCAATAGCAATACATTCGGCTGCTCCAGAAGCAGCTTCGCAAGCAATACCTTCGTCCGCTGTCCGCCGCTTAAGCTCGCTACATCCCGCTCGATGCCGATTGCACCGAGACCGAGACCGTTCGCCGTTTCTTCCACCTTCACATCCAGCATATAGAAGCCGCTATGATCCAATTCCTCTTGTATCTCGCCCATCCGTTCAAGCAACTGCTCGAGCGTATCCGGATCAGCATCCGCCATCTGATCGGCGATTCCCATCATTTCTTTTTCCATTTCATACAACGGAAGGAATGCGTCCTGCAGCACTTCACGAATCGTCTTGCCCGGCGTAAGCTTCGTATGCTGATCCAAGTAGCCATAACGAACCTTCGGGGTCCACTCGACTTTCCCGTTGTCCTTCAATACTTGTCCCGTCAAAATATTCATTAATGTCGATTTGCCCGCACCATTCGCGCCCACCAGACCGACATGCTCTCCCGGCAGAAGACGGAAGGATACATCATTAAACAGTTCGCGTCCGCCATAGCTGTGACCTAGCTCTTCAACCGTCAATAAACTCATAACGTGTTCAGTTCTCCTATCACAATCATCTAATCTTATTCGTTACCGTGATGCGTACAACAGGCCGTCCGGAAACGAACACAACTTCCCCGATCCTCCTTTAGAATTAGCAAATTGTCAAGAAAAAGATAAAATAAATAATTATATTTTATATAGTAACTATATTTATTATAGTGTATACTGTCAGTATCAATCCTTTGAAGTAACGATACACTATTTGAATATGGAGGGACGATAACAAATGAATACACATTCTACAGACACTCATATTGGCCATGTTCATTTATATGTTGCCGATCTGACACGCTCCTTATCTTTTTATCGCGAAGTGATAGGGCTGCAATTGCTCCGCCAGCAAGATCGTGTCGCTGAGCTGACCACCGACGGCAAGCGGCCCATACTGATCATTGAGCAGCAAGCACAGCCATTGCCTAAGCAGCCGCGCACCACTGGCTTGTATCATCTTGCCATTTTGGTACCGAGCCGCCAAGATTTAGCGCACACGCTCACCCATTTGCTGCACACGGGCTATCCGTTGCAGGGCGCGGCAGACCACCAATTCAGCGAAGCGATTTATTTATCCGACCCTGACGGAAATGGAATCGAGCTGTATGCCGATCGTCCGCGCTCGGAATGGGCGTGGAGCGATGGTGAGCTGCCCTTCGTCAGCGATCCGCTAGATGGAGACGGGTTGTTGGCCGCGGCGGACGATACGCCGTGGACCGGTCTTCCATCCGGTGCGATCATCGGTCATGTCCATCTGCACGTCGCAGATTTGCAAGCGGCGAAGACGTTCTACTGTGATGGACTAGGATTGGACATTACGATCCCATTCCGCAACCGGGCGCTGTTCGTCTCGGCCGGAGGATATCACCACCATATCGGACTTAACACGTGGAATGGCGAAGGGGCCCCTGCACCCGCTCCAGAAAGCATCGGGTTGAAATGGTTCTCCCTCGTCTTTCCTGACGACGCAGAACGTCAGCAAGTGCTGCAGCGGTTAGCGGAGATTGGAGCACCTGTGAAGACAGAGAACGAGATTCCGTTCACGCGCGACCCTTCAGGCAATCAAATACAATTGCTCACGTCCCGCTGATGAATTGGCATTGCGCCATTCACGTTGAATTTCAGCATTAACAATAAATATCAGTTATCAGGAAAGTGGAATTATATAACAAAAGCCTTCCCTGCATATACGGGAAGGCTGTCCAAGTCATATGTGTTCTATATTATTCAAACAGCGTCATCTGCTCCAGCGGCATTGGCGGAACATTCATATGAAGCAACTTCATAAGCTGCTTCGCATTGGATGCTGCGTCGCCGCCTGAGTTGTTGTTGAAGATAACCCAGCATTGCTTCGTGGATTGCAGCAAGGTGTGCAGATACTGCTTCCATTCTGTCAGTTCTTGTTCCGAATACCGGTACAAATAGCGGACTTCCCGCCAGTTCGGCTGGCTGGACGATTGCCAACCGGAATCGTTCCGTCCATGCAAGCGTACCATCGTGGCTCCGTCATGCGTTGGCTCAAGCACGGTAGGCACCGAGCCTTCGCCTACCTGCGGTTCGTCGCACACGCTGTGAATCCAGCCTTCCTCACGCATAAAAGCGAGTGTTCGCTCGCGCATATCAGGAGCAAACCAGCTTTGATGGCGAAATTCCAATGCCAGCGGCAAGCCATCCATCCATTCACTCGTCCGGCGCAATATTTCCACATGCTTGCGCGCACAGTTGAACCATGGCGGGTATTGGAATAGAACCGCCTTCAGTTTCCCCTCAGCGCAAAGCGTCTCCGCGGCATCCCGGAACACCATGAACATCGTCTTCGCGTCATCGAATGGAATCTTCCCCCGTGAATGTCCGGTCATGCCTTGATAAGCCTTAACGATGAAGCCGAACTGCTCCGGCGTTTGTTCGCTCCAGCTTATCATGCGCTCTGGGGTCGGTACCGCATAGAACGAGCTGTCGAGCTCCACCAACGGGAAATGCGAACCGTACACGCCAAGCTTCTCGTTAGCTTTCGTTCCGGGCTCATATATGGCATCATGATCTCCCCATCCGGCCAGACCAATCTGAATTCGCTGCTCCGTATTGAGCTCATTTTCATTAAAAGGCATACCTATCGTCTCCGCTATCTTTTTCTCCCGCCCTTATCTCCTCTGCCCTCGACTGAATTCAAACATCAGAGGCAGGTCGTTACTGATATTATCGTCATTTCCAGAGTACAATGCAATCTTCTCCCGTCGTGGCGGCGGGTTACAAACCGGGGTAACACTTTTGCGCAAATGAATAGCTTTCTATACTTCTCATTCGAATGATATGGCTATGAATCTAATCATAAAGCGTACAACTAGTCTTGTATCAGCTAGGTTAGGGCATAACAATTTCGCTGAATGGGGAACCTGACAATGCGACATACAATGGTTGCAATTTGCACATTGTAGCAATAATATTATTCGTGTTACTATATATAAGTTAGTCCTAATTCAAATTATAATTATAATGACTTCTATACTTATTCAGCAGAATGAACCGAAAGGATGATCCCTTCGCATGAACAACAAACAGACGTTAACATCAGATGAAACGATGCGTTCCCGCCATTCAGTTCGCAAATATGTGCCCAATGTCCGTATCCCTGAAGCCGAACTGAACGAAATATTGGAGCTTGCCGGAACGGCGCCCTCTTCTTGGAACTTGCAGCACTGGCGCTTTCTCATCATTCAAGAAGAAAAGAACAAGCAGCGCATGCTCCCGATTGCCTATAACCAACAACAGATCGTTGACAGCTCTGCCGTTATCGTCGTCCTTGGCGATACGCAAGCCAACCTTGTGGCGGATGAAATCTATGGAGCGGCTTTGAACGCTGGCGCGATTACGCAACAGGTGTACGATACGCTTCTGGGCAATATTCAACGCGCATACGCATCCTCCGCGACGCTTGGCGTCGAGGAAGCCATCCGCAACGGCTCCTTGGCCGCGATGCAGCTGATGCTGGCTGCCAAAGCAAAAGGCTACGATACGTGTCCTATCGGCGGATTTAACCGCGTTGAACTTGTCAAGGCATTCCAGGTTCCTGACCGTTATGTGCCTGTCATGCTGATTACATTGGGACAGGCGGCTGCCCCAGCTCATGGCTCAGGACGCTTCCCGATTGAACGCACCGTCATTCTTGAGACATTTGCTGCGTCTTCGAACGAATAAGAACAACTTCTCTGTTCCAAGCGTCTGAGCGATAACTGATCAGGCGCTTGTTTGTTACATAGTTACCTATGCACTCCGACAGTCTTTGCAAGTCGGCATCATCATTGCAGCAGACGAAGCATGGCGTACACCTTGCGCTCAACACACGTGTGTATTGCTCACGCACATAGAGCTGCGCTGAGCCATCTCCGTCCAGGAAGCAGGCGATCCATTTGCAGGGCCATCATTCACAATCGCAACGCTCAACAGATTACCTTCGTAAAAGAAGCCTGCATTGATTCCCATATAGCCGCTGTCCTTCACGTTCGTCGCTATCGAGAACGGTTCAATATTATCTGCTGCAGTTTTTACGATATGAAGCTGAATCTGTTCTTTGCTTGTAAAGGTCTCGTACTGATACAAGTTAGGGCCGGGACCTTGCCGGAGATGAAAAAATCCAAAAATGACGATGATAAAAAGAGCCAAGATAATAGAGAGCGATACGTATGTTCTGATGTCGATTTGGCGATTGTCCATTCAACTCCAACGCATCTTCACGACGAGCTCACAGCAACTCTGCGATTCTTCTTCTGTTTTAAAAATTAGCTGAATGCCTTCGGGGGAAAATTTGACCGCCAAGGCGGAGCTTGCGCCCGCACCGCGAATGATTCGGAGCACTTCCAGATCATTGCCGCGCTGCGCAGCATCCATAATGTTGCTCGCCAATTCCTTGGACTGCCGAATCCGTTCCAGTACTTTGGCAGCTTGCTGAGCAAGTTGATGAGAATTCGCCGCGGATGTGATAAATAGCGACGGATTGACAGGCGGGTATTCATCCGGCCGAAACGGAGGCTGAGTCACAGGACGCACAGGTTGTACGGATCCGATACGTTGAATCGAGCCGATGCGGTAAGTAACTCCTGGCACATAAGGTGACATGGATTCACTCCTTTATTGTTAAAGATTATTATCGTTCCTAATTTAATATATATGACAGCCTATGAGTAGTGAGAAAAAGATGTGCCTTTTTAAAAAATACTCCAATCATAGCGTTCGGACAACGCTGCCAGCAATTGTACGCCTGCGACACTGTTCCCCTTTTCATTCAGAGAGGGACCGACGAGACCGATGCCCATTTGTCCCGGAATAAGCGCAAGAATTCCGCCCGACACCCCGCTCTTCGCCGGAATGCCCACATGAATTGCGAATTCGCCTGAAGCATTGTACATGCCGCACGTCACCATGAACGAATTGACGATTTGTACATAATGTCTTGGGATGAAGCATCTTCCCGTCACCGGATCACAGCCATGATTGGCCAGCACGAGCGCCATCCGAGCCAACTGCGTCGTGTTCACTTCAATGGCACATTGGCGAAAATATACGTCCAGCGTAGGCTCCACGTCATCCTCTAGAATGCCGTTATCCTTCAAAAAATAAGCGAGCGAGCGATTGCGATGCGCAGTCGCCTTCTCGGACTCATAGACGTGCTCATTCCACATCAACGTGTCATCGTCAGCCAACGTACGCACAAATTCCAGCATGCGCTCTGCCTTCTCACGCGGGCTCTGGCCTTCAATGAGCGAGGCAATCGCAATGGCACCCGCATTGATGAACGGATTGAACGGCTTGCCGGGATCCACTAGCTCCAGCTTCAGGATCGAATTGAAGTCATCGCCTGTAGGCTCCATGCCTACCTTCTCGAACACCTTAGCCTCTCCGCTATCCAATAGAGCCAGCAGCAGAGAGAACACCTTAGATATGCTCTGCATCGTAAACTTAAAGCCGCAATCACCTGCATGAGCCTGCTCACCTTGCGTTCCTAACAGGGAAATGCAAAGCGCATCGCGCGGAGCATTTGCCAAGCCGGGAATATACGTGGCGACTGCACCTTTTGCTGCTGTCTTCCTGCTCTCCTCCAACCAATGGGGAAGCTCCTGTTCTAGCTGCTGCCAATAGGTAGACATATGTGCTGCGCTCCATTCCTTCCGATAATATGCTTCTTTGTTCACAGTCGTTCACGATTTGAACATGCATTTATAGAGTGTCATTTACGATGTGGAACCATTCATTGAGGGCATTTCGCCAACAGACGACTGTCACTGCGCTCCTTCTTCACTTCTTGAATATCTGTTCTGCAATCCAGCCGATGATGTCCATGATCTCTATTAGCATATCATTTCCAAGCGCAAAAAAGGACCCTATTTCCACTTCAGGAAAAAGGGTCCTTCGCACGTTATTGAATGATTCCGGGACGATGCCAATCCGGTTCATGTGTAAGCAGGAACTGCTCTGTCGTGAGATAGAGCGGGATCGGGGGCACTTCCTTCAAATAATGCCGCTGCATTAACAAATCGTAATGCACCTGCCGGTTCCGGGTACCGGTCATGACGGGCAAATCTTTATGCTCATCCATATAATCGTCAACCGCGGTCTGAACTATATCCAAATAAAGAGGGATGAGCATATCATTCTCCTCGAAAATTTCATACGTATAACGGGACATATAGAACTTCTGATCCGATACGCCGCCTAAATAACGGCTGATACGCTTCAGATCAATACTTTGGTCCTCTTTCAGCAAAGTCGTGCGTTGAATTTGTTCAGGCATGTCGTTCTCGAACTGAAGCACTGCTCTTTTTACGTCTTGCAAGGACACATGTACAGGAGCATTCTCTTGTTTCTGTTGTTGTTTCCGACGTTTAAACCAGAGCATGTCTGAACCCACCTCTCTGTTTTCCTATGTTATGCAGATGGAAACAGGAATAATGTATTCGCTTACATATCCATTATAACATAGATTCAATATGGATCACATGACGCATGACAGGTAGGTTTAACCAAATCCACGATCAGTGGAGCAATATCAACATGAATCATCAAAAATATTGATATGACAAAAGGGGCAACGATATATGAACACGCAGCAATCCACGACTACACATCAGATGACAGGAACAGCCATCGTAACCGGAGCAGGGTCGGGAATTGGCCGGGCGGCTGCGATACGTCTGGCGGAGGCAGGCATGACTGTCGCGCTGTTCGACCTGAAGGACGAGCATACACAGCAGACGGAAGAATACATTGCCAAGCGATTCCCTGGACAAGCATACGCTTATGATGTGGATTTGAAAGATCCAAAACGGGTAGAAGACGCCGTCAAGCAGGTTGCCGAGCAATGTGGAGACATTAAGGCGGTATTCGCGAACGCGGGCATTAACGGCGTGCTCTCTTCCATTGAAGAGTTGAAAGTCGAGGACTGGGAGGAGACGATGAAGGTCAACCTGACTGGAACATTCGTCACCGTGAAGTATGCTCTGCCCTATTTGAAAAAACAAGGCGGCAGCATCATCATAACAAGCTCTATTAACGGCAGCAGAAAGTTCTCCGGATTCGGCATGAGTGCGTACAGTTCTTCCAAGGCAGCTCAAGTGGCATTTGCCAAAATGGCTGCGCTGGAGCTCGCTCGTTATAAAATACGAGTCAACGTCATTTGTCCGGGAGCCATTGAGACGCACATTGAAGAGAATACGAACCGGAAACCGTCCGTGAAGGACATCGAAATCCCGATGACTTACCCGGAAGGCAGTCAGCCGCTTGAGCATGGGCCAGGGTCTCCCGAACAGGTCGCTGATCTGGTTGCCTTTCTGGCATCCGACGCCGCAAGCCATATCACCGGCGCGCAAATTATGATTGACGGCGCCGAATCACTTCTCTAGCTCGATACTAAAACACGTCCATCCTTAGCGCAGTCACAGAAAGTGAAATTTCCGTGCCTTGTTATCCGGATGGACGTGTCTTCTTTCGTGTCTTATTTACTCATCTCTTGCGTTGCATGCCCCGCTTAGCTGAGCGGCTGCACTTCCGCAACTTTTCGTTGCTGGCGGACTCGTTTCGTTGCCTCTACCATGTGGCGAAGGGCCGCGACCGTTTCTGGCTCATGACGCGTCTTTAAGCCGCAATCTGGATTAATCCAGAACGATTCCACAGGAAGCACAGCCAGTGCTTGGTCGATCAATTGCTCCATCTCTTCGACGGAGGGAACGCGCGGACTGTGAATGTCATACACTCCAAGTCCGATTCCGAGCTCATAATGCTGCTTCTCCAGTGTGGCAATCATATCTCCGCCGCTGCGCGCAGTCTCCAACGAGATGACGTCCGCATCCATCTTGCGAATCGTGTCCACCATGTCGGAGAAATCGCAATAGCACATATGCGTATGAATCTGCGTCTTAGGCTCCGCGCCGCATGTGGCCAAGCGGAATGCAAGCACGGCCCACTCCGTGTAATAGGACGCATCCTCCGCTTTGAGCGGCATGCCTTCCTTCACCGCCGGCTCATCCACTTGAATCATTCCGATGCCGGCTTGCTCCAAGGCGGCAATTTCTTGGCGCAGCGCATAAGCCAGCTGGAATGCCGCTTGTTCGCGCGGGACATCATTACGGACGAACGACCAGTTCAGAATCGTCACCGGACCAGTGAGCATGCCTTTAACCGGCTGCGCAGTCAAAGACTGGGCGAACGCCGTCTCTTTCACGGTCATCGGTTCTGTGAACGCGACATCCCCGTAGAGAACTGGCGGCTTAACGCAGCGGGAGCCGTAAGATTGCACCCAGCCGAATTTGGTAAAGGCGAAGCCGTCCAATTTTTCGCCAAAGTATTCAACCATGTCCGTACGCTCGAACTCGCCATGCACGAGCACATCGATGCCGATGTCTTCCTGGATGCGAATCCAACGCGTCATTTCTTCTTCCAGGAAAGCTTCATATGTTCGTGCATCCCACTCTCCCTTGCGGTAACGCAATCTCGCCCGGCGAATGTCGGCCGTTTGCGGCATGCTGCCGATTGTCGTCGTCGGCAAGAGCGGGAGTTCCGGCCAGCGCTTCGAATGCAGCACTCGGCGCTCCTCATAAGGCGTGCGCTTAATTCCTTTCGCCTTCTCCTCCTCCAGCAGCTCGTGCAATGCTTGGACGATATCTGTACGCTGGCGGGAAGGCTCGTTGCACCATGAGAGGACGCGCGCGGCACTGTCATTCAGAGCGGCACGAGTTGCGTCACTAGGCTGCGCGATATGACGGGCCAATTGCACCGTCTCCTCCAGCTTCTCATCCGCGAAGGCCAACGCCTCACGAATTACCTCCGGAAGCTCTGTCTCGCGCGTCGCCGTCAACGGCACATGCAGCAGGCTGCAGGATGACTGTACGATCCAGCGTTCCTTCGGCACGATGCTCGCAACGGATTCCAGCCACTCCGCCACTTCTTGCAGATCAGTACGCCATATGTTTCGGCCGTCGATAACGCCGAGCGCTAACGTTTTATCTTGAGGGAAGCCCGACTTGCGAAGCGCGGCTTCGTTGCTTGCTTTGCCATGCACGAAATCCAACCCCAGCGTATTGACCGGCAGTTGAACGAATGCTTCGTAATCCGATACCGCATCGAAATAAGTTTGCACCCATAACGGAAGCGTCGGAGCCGCTGTCCGTAGCTGTTCGTATACGGATTGCACAGCCTGCCAATCTTCTGGCTTCATTGCCAACACGAACGCCGGCTCATCCAGCTGTACGCACGGAACGCCCTCCGCTTCAAGCTCGCGAAGAATGTCGCTGTACACACCGATGAACTGCTTCAGGACCTGCAGACGTTCTCCTGCGGGAACCCCCTTCAAGGAGCGCACATACGTGTAAGGACCAATGATGACCGGCTTGCCTTCGATGCCCAACTGAAGCTTCGCTTTGCGATAAGCTTGCAGCGGCCGGTTGGAAGTAAGCTGTGGCGCTCGACCTTCCCATTCTGGCACAATATAGTGATAGTTCGTGTTGAACCATTTCGTCATTTCACAAGCAACTGCATCTTGGGTTCCGCGTGCAAGAGCAAACATGAGATCAGGCGATACTTCCCCGCCTTCATACGAATAACGTGAAGGGATGAGTCCGAACATCGTAGTCATGTCAAGCACATGGTCGTACCAAGAATAGTCGTTTACAGGAATGTAATCGAGACCGGCTTGTTGCATTTTGGTCAATCGCTGCAATTCAATCTTGTCTAATTCCTGCTCCAGCTCCTGAGCCGAAATCTTTTTCGCCCAATACTGCTCCAACGCTTTCTTCCATTCGCGATCATAGCCGATGCGCGGATATCCTGCTGCACTTGTCTGTACTGATGATGCTGTCATTATCCTTGCTCCTCTCCATATGTGATTCCCCCGCGGGACAAATAGGGACAATTTCTATCTGTTAACACGGAATTAGCATATAACATTATTCGCCATAAGGAAACCACAAAAAAGGACATCCTGCCAACTGACAGAGATGTCCCGTAAACGTCCATGACGGAATAATGGCTCATCGCTTTCCTATCATCGTCCCATCCGGCTGCGCCGGACATCGACACGCGATTTCCATGTTTACGAACACTTCCCTATCTCCCGTAGGTACAATCAGTGCTGCCAGAACAGGCAGGTCTCCTGGCTTCAGCGTCATCGGTGTTAGCGGCCTTCCCGGTTGCATAAGCGAAACCAGTGGCCTGAAGGCTACACCTCTTCTGATACAGTGGCGGGACCGCGTCGGACTTGAACCGAACTTCCCTATTAAGCTTTGACATGTTCGCAAAGCGCCTGTTCCCTGATATGCAGTTGTGTTGGAACGTGATGGACACCTTTCCAATTGAGAACGATTATAAACTGTCTTGCAGCGGATGACAAGTGCTTTTTCCAAATGGACGAGCAGTAAAGTATGGGGTTGAGGAAATGTTCCAGAAAAGGGTTAACCTTTTCCTGATGTACCAGTCAATTTTGATTAAGAATAGGTTTACCTTCTCCCATGTCTTCCGGTAATGCATCTCCAGAAAGTCGAACCCATACTCGTCTCCCAAGTATGCCTAGCTTGGCAATGAAAATACACACGCTATATGGACATTCCTTCATTCAAGAACACGATGTCTTCCCCGTTCTCATCTAAGGTCAGCTCGCGATTGTCCAAGAACCACAGATCGTTCTGCTCCATGTAGAATGTAATGCCGTCCACGACTTCGGTTACGCCAGGATATTGCGGGCTGTCTTTCATGATGCCGAAAGAGTAAGGTCCTGAAGCGCTGAATCCACTGTAGCGCACGAATACGCGCACCGTATCTCCTGCTGTAAATCCCCAATCGGTCTGAAACCGCTGTGCCGCCTTTGGTGTCACTCGTAATTGCATCAACGGACCTCCTTTATTCAATCTTTTCCCTTCTAAGCTCGATCATACCATGTGGAGAAACCGATGAAAATACCAACTTTTCACCTTGCATCATTCATTTACGATCACGAGATCACATCGAAACCTTGGTCCTCGATCGCTTCGCGAATCTGATCCGGCTTTACTGCCGTCTCGTCATAAGTGACACTCACTTGCTTCGCCGCCAGGTCCACCTGTGCTTGTCCGCCGATGCCAGCAACGGCCCGTTCGACCGATTGCTTGCAATGTCCGCAAGTCATTCCTTCCACTTTCACCGTCAAATTCGCCATCATAACTGCCTCCTTTATATTCATATCGTTACTTCTGAATTGTCATCCATATCTCCAAGATAACTCCTTCCTCATTTTCCTGCAAACGTTTCGGGGCCACTCACATATAAACGAGCTCCATGCACGATGTACAACCACAGAACACATTTCACAAAACACATATATTTCGAGAAAAATTGATATAGTCGAACTAATGATCTTGGGCGCATTACCGCTCAAAATCAGAGCCTCCTCATATCGAGAGGTATCGAGAGGAAAGCTTTAATTTAATTGCATTTTACATCTCTCGATAACGTCGTGATGCCTCCTTTCATGAAATTTTCATTTTAGGTTGGCTATATGTATGAATATTGGTTAAAATTTAATTGTTACATATTTTGAACAAGCTGTCTCATGCTTCATTGAGCACAAAGGAGGCAATACACATTATGACCCAAATATCCAAAGTATCCCGCATTGCATTGATCGGTTCGGGATTCGTCGGATCCAGCTATGCATTCGCCTTGTTCAATCAGGGCTTAGCTTCCGAATTAGTCATTATCGACGCCAACCACAAAAAAGCGGAGGGCGACGCGATGGATCTAAACCACGGCCTTCCATTCGCATCCAATATGCGAATTTGGGCTGGGGACTACAGCGATTGTAAAGACGCTGATTTGGTCGTCATCACAGCCGGTGCGAACCAAGCTCCTGGCGAAACACGTCTCGATCTCATCGAAAAAAATGCAAAAATATTCAAGTCTATCGTTGAATCAGTCATGAACAGCGGCTTCAACGGACTGTTCCTGGTTGCCACCAATCCGGTAGACGTGCTTACATACGCGACATGGAAATATTCCGGCTTGCCAGCAAATCGCGTCATCGGATCCGGTACGATTCTAGACACGGCACGCCTTCGCTATCTGCTTGGAGAGCAGATCGAGGTCGATCCGCGCAATGTCCACGCCTACATTATAGGCGAACACGGGGACACCGAGCTTCCGGCATGGAGCAACGTCAGCATCGGGGGGCAACCGCTCGAAGATTACCGGAAGACGCACGGGAAGCCAACAGACGAAGATTTGAACAATATTTTCATCAATGTGCGCGACGCCGCGTATCATATCATTGAACGCAAAGGCGCCACTTACTACGGCATCGCGATGGGACTCGCGCGTCTGACTAAGGCGATTCTCCGCAATGAGAATTCCGTACTGTCGGTATCTACTTTGTTAACCGGAAAATACGGGTTGGACGATGTCTACATCGGCGTTCCAGCTGTCGTCAACCGCCAAGGGATTAGAGATGTGTACGAGCTTCACCTGTCAGAAGATGAGAAGCAGAAGCTGCACCATTCGGCCGGCGTACTGAAGCAGGCGATTTCTTCAATTTTCCCTAAATAATTGAATGATGTCAGCAAACCCCGAGGCTTAGTCTCGGGGTTTATTTACCATTAAGGAAAGTTAAAGTTCTGTGAAGCGGTAAAGCGAATCAACCATTCCCTATGGCGATAAACCCTGCCTCTACATGCGGTCGCTCATCTATGAAAGGCCTCGACAGAGGTTTTCTCATGTCGCACGGACATTTTACGTGCTTCCCAAGCTCAGCAGCCATGTACAGCACTAGACGCTTCGATAGTGACAAGCTCGAGTATGCTTAATCGCGAGAAAGGTTGAGGTTGTTATAAATCGCCCTAGCTCCACTATCCCCTCGCATCAGTAAGGTTAGTGTGACTCATATTTCGCTTTTTCCAATTCTTTGCATGCTCCGCGAATTACGACGAAGCCCCCCTGTGTTGCAGCCTCCAGCATCGCGTCCGTCGAACAACAAGCCGACAGCTGCTCGTCGTTGTTGTCCTGAGCATATGGGAGAATGAACATAAGCATGATAAAATGGCTCCAAAGTCTCCAGCAGATACGGCGACAAGAGGAACGCTGGAGAAATGAGCAGACACAAACAGAGAAGCGCACTGGAAACTGTTCCAGTGCGCTTCTTTTTTCAAGAATGGGGCTGCCAATCGCGCCAAGCCGGCACGCCTCCAGCCGACTCCGCTGCAATGATCGCATTGTGCACCGCATAGCCGAGCACTTCCGCCGCCCATATGCCGATTAAATCTACAGAAGCTGCGATGCCCCCCGTCGTCATGGCGAAAACCGTATCCCCATCGTACATCGTATGGACCGGGTATATTGTACGTGCAAGACCGTTATGCGCCATTTGCGCAACCTTGCTCATCTCCGTCTTCGTCAGATCGCCGTTGCAGGCAATCGCCGCAATCGTCGTATTCGTTCCTGGGCGCGAATGCCCGAATGGGTTCGCCATTTGTGTCAGAAAGCTTAACGGATCAATGAAGCTCCCCGCATCCTCCTGCCTCGCCCCTGCCAACGTCGTTCCTGTCTTCGGATCACGCACCTCGCCGATCGCATTGACCGCGACGGCCGCTCCGACGACAAGACCACCTGGCAGCTGCACCGATGCAGTGCCGAAGCCGCCCTTCATCACCCGATCAGGACCTGCATATTTCCCGACCGTTGCCCCCATGCCAGCTCCGATATTGCCTTGCGGGCACGCGGTAGCGATTGCATTACGCGCAGCGGCATAGCCCATCGCAGCGTTCGGTGTAACATGCGGATCGCCTAAGCCCAAGTCGAATAGGATCGCAGACGGAACGATAGGCACTTTGCCTACCCCGACATCCATACCAATCCCCTGCTCCTTCAAATAACGCATCACGCCGTGTGATGCTTCCAGTCCGAACGCGCTGCCGCCGCTCAGGCAAAGAGCGTGAATATGCTGTACGAGCGCAGTCGGGTGAAGCAGCTCCGTTTCGCGGGTACCTGGTGCGGAACCGCGCACATCGACGCCGCACACTGCCCCTTCCTCCGCAATGATGACCGTGCAGCCCGTTAAGGCTGCGTCATCCTGTGCATTGCCCAGTTTGATGCCAGGCACATCAGTTATACAGCCCGGATAGAACTCCTTGCCGCCCACGTGATGCAAAGCGGAATCCGAATGCTTCATATTCTCACTCCCTTAACTATTATTAATAATAAGATTCGATTAAGAAGCCCGCTTTCCTTTTTTCAGGATATATCTTGCTCTGTCTTTACTTCTGCCTCATAATGGGAGAGATTACTAAGCCATCATTTGGAGGTGTCGCAATGAAAATGCGCGTATCTGCTGTACAATACCATTTGCATTCAATTAGCAGCTTTGAACAATTCGCTCACCAAGTCGAACATTATGTGAAGACAGCAGCGGAATTCGAAGCTGAATTTGTGCTCTTCCCTGAGTTTATGACGACACAATTAATGTCCATCGGTGACGAACAGGGAGAAGCGCTGACGATACAGGATTTGCCGCAGTATACCGAAGCCTATCACACTTTGTTCAAACGGTTGGCGAAGCAATACAACATGCATCTTATCGGGGGCACACATGTCATTGCGCGTAACGATAAGCTATATAACGTCGCTCATCTGTTCTACCCTGACGGCAAGGTGGAAGAGCAAGCGAAGCTGCATATTACTCCTTTCGAAGTGAAAGACTGGAATATGGCTGCCGGAGAAGGCGTACGTGTCTTTCATACGGAAAAAGGGACGATCGCCATTTTAACCTGCTACGATATCGAGTTTCCGGAAATTGTGCGTATGGTGCGCGCGCAAGGCGCGGATGTCATCTTCTGTCCTTCCTGCACAGACGATCGCCAAGCATTTTATCGCGTGCGCTACTGCTGCCATGCCCGAGCCATCGAGAATCAAGTGTACGTCGTGGCTACCGGCACAGTCGGCTCACTGCCTACTGTTGACCTTATGCGTTTGAATTACGGCCAAGCAGCAGTCATCACGCCGAACGACATTCCGTTTCCGCCACGCGGCATCATGATTGAAGGTGAAATCAACAACGACATGATCGTAACCGCCGACTTAGATGTCACCTTGCTGCATCAAGTGCGTGAACGCGGTTCGGTCACGACTTGGCGTGATCGCCGCACCGATTTATATACGGATTGGTAAGGAGGGTGTGCATGTTCCGCCAATCGCTATATGTCATACTCGATGGCAAGCCGCGACTTGTCACGCTGCGCAACTATACAATAGAGGATACAGAAGCGCTCATCGATATCCAACGCGACTGCTTCCCTCCTCCATTCCCATCGGAGTTGTGGTGGAATGCAGAGCAGATTGCCAATCATGCGCGCATCTTTCCCGAAGGGGCACTGTGTGCCGAAATGGACGGCGTGCTCATCGGTTCAATGACCGCCCTTATCATTCAGACTGATGCATATGAGAAGCACCTGCCTTGGGACAAGGCAACAGATAACGGCTATATCCGAACGCATCATCCGGATGGCGATACGCTGTACGTCGTCGATATTAGCGTGCGACCGGATTATCGCAAGTGCGGCATCGGCAAAGTGATGATGCAGGCCATGTACGCCGTGGTCGTTCATCTCGGATTGAAGCGCCTTCTCGGCGGTGCGCGCATGCCCGGCTACGGACGGGCCGCGGCTCAGTATTCAATCGAACAATATGTGGAAGGCATCATGGAAGGGAAATGGCATGATCCCGTCGTAAGCTTTCTGCTGCGCTGCGGGCGGACGCCGGTCGCCATCGTCCCGGATTATCTTGAGGATGAAGAGTCAAGGAATAACGGGCTGCTCATGGAGTGGCGCAATCCGTTCATCACGAATTGCCGGCGATAACAGTTCCAGTATGAGCAGTCTGACTATGCAATAGGAAAAGATGGCAATGATATACAATTACGTTCGAGGAAAGGATGTTATGCCATGACAGCATTGCGATATATTCGCATCCAATCTATAGCAGATCCTTTATTTTCCCAAATGCACGCGTTAATGGGCCGCATTTTTCCGAAAGAGGAAGTGCTGGAATTCGATTTATGGAAAGAACCATTGGAGGACCCGGATATTCGCGTATTCGTCGCGGTGCATGGCGAAGAAGTCGTCGGCGCGACCGAATATCGCTTCGTGGAGCCGCTGAACGTAGCGATGACCGACTTTACCATTATCGGCCAACCCGGACTCGGCATTGGACGCTTCTTGTATAAAGAGCGCGAACGCGACCTGCTGCAAGCTGCTAAAGAAGCAGGCACATCGCTCATCGGCATGTTTGCCGAAATCTACGACCCTTATCGTGTAGGTGATTTCTCGTTCGGGGGCGTGCGCCCGATGGATCCGGTCGTACGGCGCGAGGTGCTGTCGCACCTCGGCTACGAAAGATTGGATTTCCCCTATGTTCATCCTTCTTGGTCCAACGATGGAGAAGCGGTGAGCGGACTCGATTTCTGCTTCATGCCGTTGCAAGAAAATAGGCAAGACGTACCGGCAGAACTTGTCGTTGCATTCCTGCAATGGTATTACGCCGTACTGCCGAACAAGCCTGAAGCTTGGTACAACATGATTGAGCAATTGAAGCAGCGGGATAACATTGCTTTACTTCCGCTTTAATGGAATTGCCCAGCGGCTTTTTGATGAGTTATGGCGTGTCCTGTCATTTTCTTACGAAACGACAGACAAAATGCAGGCGGATATCAGCCCTCGGTACATATCGGCGTCGACATCCGTCACGGCAAGCAGCATGCGCAGTCGTCCAACAACGCAAAATGGTGGAGCAGGAATAATCTCTGCCCCACCATTTTTTCATTCGCATGCTGCAATTCTAATAAACTGAGCTATCCCTCAAGTGTTTCTATCTGCTTTTTGGATAGCTCTTTTGCTTCATATAGCACGGAGTTTCACATGTCACACTGTACAGTGTAACCACCGTAGAGCATTCTATTACACAAGGCCGCACAGTCTCCGGCATCGTCCCGGCCGTTCTGCCCGGAACGTCTCCACGTTGCCTTGATCCATCATCGTTACGTATACCGTTCGTCCATCTTCTCCGCCGAACGTAACGTTCGTGCAATTACTGCCATGCAGACGCACTTCCTCGACGAGTTCGCCTTCCGGCGAGAAGATGGCCACCGTCCCTTTGCCGAAACGGCTCACGTACAAATAGCCTTCCGTATCGCAACGCATGCCATCTAGTCCGTAATCCGGAAACTCGTGGAACAATCTTTTGTTGGAAACATTTCCTTGTTCATCAAGGTCATATGCCCATATCCGGCGTTGAACGGATTCATTGACGTATAACGATGCTTCGTCCGGGCTAACCTCTATCCCATTGGTCGTCCCCATCCCCGTCTCCAACAGCGTCATCTCTCCATCCGGAAGGATACGCCACAATTGGCCGGTATCATTGCTCCAATTCGGATCGCTGGCGAAGACAATGTCATTTGCCATAATGGCAATATCGTTCGGTTGATTCATATCCGGATTATGCGCCAGCACATCAAGCCGCTTCGTATCGAATGAATACCGGTATACGTTGTGGCCGGCATAATCGGCGATCAACATATCACCGTTACGGTTGAACCGAATTCCGTTCCCAACACTTCCTTCCGGAAGTTCAAGGAAGACGGAGCACTCGGCTTCAGGCGTAACTTGTCCAATCGTGCCTTCACGCTCATAATTGACCGCATACAAATTGCCGTCCTTGTCGCACGCTGGTCCTTCTACTCCATTGGTAAAGCCGTGTGGAGTTGTGAACACCTTGCTTGTGCGGCATTGTGCCTTACGTTCAGCCTGACTCATACCTTCCGCTCCCCCCTATACATTATCCTTACTCCTTATTCGGCAGCCGCATGAGCATAATTAACCACATTAATCAATGTGCCGAATATAATGAATGCCATTAATTATAAATGGATTGGAACAGTTGAGTGCCGGTATCCTGACGCATCAGCGGGTATTTCCGTTGTTATGATCGTCCGCGCCGTCTTCTCCACCGTCGCCGGTATCCGTCTGAAATACGCGCCGTGCTTCTTTTTCCTGCACATACGCTTCGATCATATCGCGCTTCAGTTCCCAAGCCTTCATGCTTATATCGACATGGTATCGCTCTGGATTCGTCTTGCGCAAATATTCCGGCCAGAATAGCTGCAGCTGCTGCTTGTGATAGTCGCGGATCTCTTCCAGCGATGGTCGGTTATATACCAGTTCTCCGTCACGGTACACCGGTTGCAGCAGTCGTTCCGCATCATATTGATCTACATATTTGTGCATATACGGGTGAATCGGATCGAACAATTTAATTTTGGAACGGCGTTCCACATCATCTTCTTCCGATAAGCAGATGTAATCGGCGATTGCCTTCTTCTTTTTCTTATGAATAATGCGGTATACATCCTTCTTTCCTGGTGTCGTCACCTTTTCGGGATTCGCTGATATTTTGATCGTCGGATGCATTTCTCCTCTGACTTCCCGGGAGACCAGCTTATACACCCCGCCCAACGAAGGCTGATCCGATGCTGTAATCAACTGCGTGCCGACGCCCCACAAATCAACGCGCGCGCCCTGCAGCTTCAAGTCAGAGATTGTATACTCGTCCAAATCATTGGAAGCGCAAATTTGCACATCCGTCAGACCGGCTTCGTCAAGCATATTCCGCGCCTGGATCGACAAATACGCGATGTCGCCGCTATCCAGACGAATCGCTTGCAGTTCTTTGCCACGCTTCTTCAGCTCAAGGCCTATTTGAATGGCATTCGGAATGCCGCTATGCAGCGTATCGTACGTATCGACCAGGAGCGTCACTTGGTTAGGCAGCGCCTCGGAGAACACTTCGAATGCCTCTCGCTCGTCCTCGAAGCTCTGTACCCAAGCGTGCGCATGCGTGCCTTTCGTCGGAATGCCGAAGCGTCGGCCCGCCAGCATGTTCGAAGTGGCATGGAACCCTGCAAGGTAAGCCGCCCGCGCTCCCCACAAAGCCGCATCCGCTTCCTGGGCCCGTCTTGTTCCGAATTCCATCAAAATATCGTTGTGCGCCACCTGCTTAATTCGCGATGCTTTTGTCGCAATCAACGTTTGGAAATTCATGAAGTTCAAAAGTGCGGTTTCAATTAATTGGGTCTCAAAGACGCGTCCTTCCACACGAATAAGCGGTTCATTCGCGAAGACGAGCGTGCCTTCACGGACCGCATCAATATGTCCGGTAAACCGGAAATTCCGCAGTTCCTCGAGGAATTCTGCATCGTACTGCTCTTCCTGTTCACTTAAATATTCGATATCCTCTTCCATAAAGTGAAGCTGTTCGATATACTCCACAATACGTTCAAGTCCAGCGAACACCGCGTAACCGTTGTGGAATGGCAGCTTGCGGAAAAAAGCCTCAAATACCGTATGCTGGTTGTGCGTACCGTGCTTCCAGTGTGCATACATCATATTGATTTGATATTTATCCGTGTGTAACGCCATAGACGTATTCATCTGTTCATCCTTCTTTCTGAGGTCCCTACTGTCGAGCGGAGCTTCTATCGTTAATAGCCGCGAACAATTTGAGCTCCTAATGTATTGCGGAAATGCTGCAAGGCCCATTCATGTGCTTGTCCATTAAACGTGGCGACAGCATCCTCATGAATGACAGTCTTGTAGCCTAGATTATAGGCTTCGATCGCCGTATGCAGCACGCAAATGTCTGTGCACACGCCAACCAGGTGTACTTCTTGAATGCCTCGGGTACGAAGCCGCAGGTCCAAGTCCGTTCCGCAAAACGAGTTGTAGCGCGTCTTATCCATCCAGTAAATGTGAGCTTCGTTCTGCTTGTACACCTCTTGCACTCGGCCATACAAATGCCGTCCATCCGTACCTTTAATGTTATGCGGCGGGAACAGCGCCGCTTCCGGATGATAAGGATCCTGCTCTTCATGCATATCGACCGCCATCGTGACAAAATCGTCTGCAGCCGCAAACTTCTCCACCAGATCCGCAATGCGGTCTTCAATATCAATAGCCGGCTGTCCGCACGGAAGCCGGCCGATAACGAAATCATTCGTATAATCAATTACGACCAACGCCTTCATGGCAGTTCGTCCCCCCTCTTCACCCTTGCCGAGCAATAGGCAGCTTAACGTCATTATGACAAAATGGCGCTAAAAGTCAACCGATAAGCTACCCCTTAGCGACAAAAGTGCCGGTTCCCATCGTTCCCAATCTGCCTTGTTCGTCGGTAACCGTTCCATATAATGTAAGCATGCGTTTCGTGGCGCTCACGACATGGGCGCGCACTTCCAGCGTCCCGCTCTTCAACGGGTGCACGAAATGGACATTCAAGTTGCTTGTCACGACGTTCTCGTGCGGCCTGACTGCAGCGGCGGCAATCCCCATCGTATTGTCGAGCAAAGAACTTAACACGCCTCCATGGACCATGCCCATCATATTCAGGTGATGCTGTTCCACCTTCAGCCTTACGACAGCCTCATGTTCATCCACTCGCACCAGTTCGCAGCCCAAATATCCCCAAAAGGAGGCTTGGGCCTGTTCGGCCAACTCGCTCCAGCGCTTCATCTGATCATCATTCTCTTTGCTCATGTGCGCACACCTCACAATTGTTCAAGCTATTTATTGTAGTTAACCGCGATGGTTATATATGCATTTCTTCTTACTAGTATATACGACGCCTATCTACAGATCATCCCAAAGATTACATCTCCTGTCCATTCTGTTGTCTATAAAAAAATCGGCCGATCGCCAGTGCCAACGATCGGCCATTGATTAGATGTAATTTACGATGTCCTATATAGATGCCACTCTATTCAGTATGAGCGGATTCGCTTCGTCCCCCTTCTACTCATCCGGTTTTTCATTCGGCTCTTCACCCTGCTGCCTGCGCAGCCCCTCCTCTTCAATCAATTTACGCCGCAGAACTTTGCCAACGATCGTCTTCGGCAACTCGCTGCGGAATTCATAAATGCGCGGCACCTTGAAGGCCGCCAGTCTTGCGCGGCACCATTCCTCCAACTTCTCCTCGCTCACGTCCAAGCCTTCGGCCCGGACGATAAAGGCTTTGACCGTCTCGCCGCGATACGGATCGGGCACGCCGATGACGACAGCTTCCTTGACCGACGGATGCTCGAACAGCACCTCTTCCACGTCGCGCGGGTACACTTTGAAGCCGCTGGCATTGATCATGTCTTTTTTCCGGTCCACAATGATAAAGAACCCGTCCTCATCCATCGTCGCCATATCTCCGGTCAGCAGCCATCCCTCGTTGAGCACTGCTTTCGTCTCTTCCGGCCGATTCCAGTACCCTATCATCACCTGCGGTCCGCGCACGGCGAGCTCTCCGATCTCACCGACAGACAGCGGCTCTCTTGTATCAGGATGAACAACCATCGCCTCCGTATCTGGGAATGGGATACCGATCGTTCCGTTCTTGCGCAGGCCCTTCAGCGGATTCGCATGCGTGACCGGCGAAGCCTCGGTCAACCCATAACCTTCAATGAGCCGGCCGCCCGTGATGGATTCGAAGCGCTCCTGCACTTCCAATGGCAGCGGCGCGGATCCGCTTACGCATGCTTTGATAGAGGAGAGGTCGTACTTATGAACCTCCTTATGGTGATTGATTGCAATGTACATCGTCGGCGCTCCCGGAAAGACGGTTGGCCGTTTCTTCTCAATCGTCTCCAACACTTGCTTCGTCTCAAAGCGCGGCAGCAGCACGAGAATGCCTGCCAGATGCATCGCGTAGTTCAACAGCACCGTCAGGCCGAACACATGGAAGCAGGGCAAAGCCGCCAGAAAGATTTCCTTTCCCCTGTGGGCGTCAATGAACCAATTCGCGGTTTGCAGCGTGTTGGAGACCAGATTGTAATGCGTCAACATGACGCCTTTTGCCATGCCTGTCGTCCCGCCCGTATATTGCAGCATCGCGATATCGCGCTCCGCATCGACCGGATAGCTGACCGGCTCCGCAGAACACGACTTCAGCCAAGACTTGAAGCGGAACACGCCCGGCACATCCGGTATGTCCAGCGATTGACCATCTCTTTTCGCTTTCAACGGATAGAGCAAGTTTTTCGGAAACGGCAAATATTCTTGAATGGACCCGACGATGAATTGCTGCAGCGGAGTGCTGCGCTTCACATGGTGTACGCGCGGGAACAAAATGTCCAGCGTCACGATGACTTTTGCTCCGGAATCATTTAATTGAAACGTCAGTTCACCCTCCATATACAGCGGGTTCGTCATCACGACGATGCCTCCGACGAGCAGCGTGCCGTAGTATGCGATAACCATCTGCGGACAGTTCGGCATCATTAGGGCAACGCGGTCGCCAGTCTTCACGCCTAACGACTGCAATCCATTCGCAAATCGGTAAGCCGATTCAAGCAGCTCCCGATACGTTAGCGACACACCCATGAATTCAACGACGGGCCGCTCCGGATAATCTGCGGCGGCCTGAATCAGCAGCTGCGCGACGTTGTGCTTGGGATAGTCGAAGGACGGTGCCACTTCTGCAGGATAATGGCGAAGCCAAGTCCGTTCGCCGAGCATTGCTACCCTCCCCTTCCTCTCTTAGTATGAGAAATGTTGTTGCGGCAGTTCATCGTGCTCATTAATAGACGATATAGCGTTCAGATTTAATCACGCTTGCCGCGATGTCCCGCTTAAGTGCAAAGGTGGACAGGGAGGATGCGCGTGTAAATTTCTTCAAGAGGGACAGCTGCGTGCGAAGCACGTCGCCGCTCGCCGCTTCCTGCAGCGTTTCTTTGGCACGTTGCTCCATCACCTGCAGCGCTTCGCGCAAATAGAC
This sequence comes from Paenibacillus sp. MER TA 81-3, assembly GCF_023713585.1. Classification (NCBI taxonomy): domain Bacteria; kingdom Bacillati; phylum Bacillota; class Bacilli; order Caryophanales; family Paenibacillaceae; genus Paenibacillus; species Paenibacillus sp. MER TA 81-3. The sequence continues at coordinate 394,479 of NZ_JAMAWB010000001.1, read as the reverse complement.
GCGCGTCATCTGAATCGCCAGATCCGCCTTCTCCTCTCCGAAGCGCTCAACGATCTTTTTCGTGCGCAGCAAGGCGCTTTCTCCCGCATACAATTGAATGATCATGTCAGCAGATGGGACAGAACCTCTTGCTTCTCTTCGATGCGGGTGCCGAACTTCTGGACTGCTGAGCCTCCCACGATAAGGAATAGCGTCTTCATCTGCGACAGCAGCTGTTCTTCTTCCACAAGCGGACCATCGCCTTCCGCAACACTGTACGAGAGCACTTCCTCCTGAAGCTGCTCAAGCCGCTCCATTAGCGGTAGCTCGCCTTTCATTGCTTTTTTGAGCAGCGTGCCCGGAATGAGCAGACGGTTAATCTCATTCGTCCCTTCAAAAATCCGATTAATGCGCGCATCGCGGTAAATCCGCTCGACCTTGTATTCCTGGACGTAACCGTAACCTTATCCAGTCCGAGTCCGCCGTAGGCTTCGGGCACATCTGCCGCCAACAGTCCGAGCTCGCCTGCCTTCCGCATCAGGCGAACCGTCAATTCATAATCCAACCGCTCGATGTGCTCATCTTGAGGCAGAACGTCCCCTTCCAAAAAAGCGCGTGTCGTCTCCGCGAACATGCGCTGCTCTTCTGTAAAGTCTTCCGGTGTAACGACCAGCGCCGGATCCGAATCAAAGATTAGAAAGCCGCCTCCAACCTGTCTCGCTTCGGAAGTCGCACCCATATGCAATTCCTCCTTCATTACTGGATTGCTGCTTTATACCGAGGCCGGGGCAAGCACCTCGAATACCCCGGCCGCCCCCATTCCGCCTCCAATGCACATGGACACTACGCCATAGCCGCCGCCGCGCCGGCGCAGCTCATAGAGCAGGCTCGTCGTCAGCTTGGCTCCGGTGCAGCCGAGCGGATGCCCGAGCGCAATGGCGCCGCCATTCACGTTCACCCGCTCCGGATTCAAGCGCAATTGCTGTATGACGGCCAAGCATTGCGCGGCGAACGCCTCGTTCAACTCGTACAGCGCCACGTCATCAGCCTGCAGCCCAGCCTGACGGAGCGCCTTCGGAATCGCTTCTGTCGGGCCGATGCCCATTACTTCCGGCGGAACGCCCGCAACGGCGAACGTCCGGTACACGGCAAGCGGCTCCAGACCAAGCGCTTCCGCCCGCTCCCGGCTCATGAGGAGCAAGGCTGCTGCGCCGTCGCTGAACGGCGAGGAGTTGCCGGCCGTCACCGTTCCCCCCATGCTGAAGGACGGCTTCAACATGCCGAGCGCTTCGAGGCTCGTATCCGGGCGCACACATTCATCATGCGCGAACGGCTCCGTCACGGTGCGCAAGCGGCCATTCGCTTCCGCGCGCGTACGCGCCGCCTGCACCGGGACGAGCTCGGCATCGAATGCGCCCGCCGCCTGCGCCGCGGCCGCCCGCTCATGGCTCTGCAGCGCAAAGGCGTCCTGCATCTCTCTGGAGATGCCATACGCCTGCGCCACCCGTTCCGCGGTATGTCCCATGCTCATGTACAATTCCGGCATCGTGTCCGCTATCTCGGGATGCGGAGCCAGCTTGAAGCCGGTCATCGGCACATGTGACATGCTCTCCACTCCGCCCGCGATAATGACATCTGCCGCTCCCGCCATGATGCGCTCCGCCGCGAAGGCAATCGCCTGCAGCCCCGATGAGCAGAAGCGGTTGATCGTGACTCCGGGCACCGAATACGGCAACCCGGCATGCAATGCAATCACCCGCGCTACATTTAAGCCTTGTTCGCCTTCCGGCATGGCACAGCCAAGGATAACGTCCTCTACCTCGGCCATTTGCAAGGCTGGCGCGCGTTCCAATACCGCCCTTATTACAGCGCGGCCCAAATCTTCCGCTCTCGTCTCCGCCAAGGCGCCGCGCTTGCCTTTTCCTACGGGTGTTCGCACGGCGGCAACAATAACCGCCTCGCGCCCTGAACGGGAGGAAGCGCTTGCTTCCATTTAAGCCCCTCCTTTTCACATCGCATCCATATTCCTTCCTGATAACCTGGGCATCTGCAGGGCTGCCTTTAATTCCGCAGCGGCTTGCCTTTGCTTAACATGTGCTGCATCCGCTGCTGCGTCTTCGGTTCTCCGCACAGCGACAGGAACGCTTCGCGCTCCAGATCCAGCATGTGCGCTTCAGAGACGAGACGATTGGCCGGAACGTCACCTCCCGTCAATACGCGGGCCAGCTTGCGCGCAATTTTGGCATCATGCTCGCTAATATATCGGCCTTCGAGCATGGACGAGACCGCCAGCTGCAGCACAGCTCGCCCTTCTCGGCCTGCTGCGCGAATCGTAGGCTTGCCTGCATCCGCCGCCGTTCTCCAATACCCGGCAGCATCAAGTGACAGCACCGCCTGCTTCGCCTCGAACACTCTGCGTGCGCTTGGGATGAGTACCCTATCCTGCGGACTCATATATCCAAGCCGTTCCACATCATGCCCGCTGCCGGATACTTTGGCCATCGCAATCGTTTCGAAGGCGCGCAGCAGCGGCTGCGTGACATCATCCTCCGGGTGCGGGAAGCGCTTGGACAACCTCAAGGCGATTTCCTTGCAACCGCCTCCTCCCGGAATGAGGCCGACTCCCGTCTCGACGAGGCCGAAATACGTCTCCGCGCTGAACAAAATCATATCGGACGGCAGACACGCCTCCACGCCGCCGCCGAGCGTCATCTGGTGTGGTGCGGCCACGACGGGACGATTCAGCGCCTTCAGCTTCATCATCGTATTCTGGAACTGACGGATGATCAGATCGATTTCATCCCATTCTTCGGCCTGCGCCTCTGCTAGAAGCAGCATAATATTGGCGCCGACACAGAAATTGCGGCCTTCATTGGCAATGACCATACCTCTGTAATCGCGGGAAACAATATCCACGCTTTTCTGAATCATCGACAATATATCCTCGCCGATCGCGTTGTTCGGCGAATGGAATTCAAGGCAGGCCACATCGTCCCCAATATCAATCAGACTCGCTCCCGAATTGCGCGTAATGGTCTTCCCCTGCTCCTTGCATTCACGGAGCGATACCAATTCTGGGTCTGTCTCCACCAGCTTCCATTCTCCGCGCGAAACATGGAACACCCCTTCCGGTCGACGTTCATAGAACTGTTCATGGCCCGCTGCGAGCCAATCCGTCACCCATGAAGGGACCGTTGTTCCCTCCCTTTCCATCCGTTCCACGCTGGCGCGCACGCCTATCGCATCCCAATATTCAAACGGACCGAGCTCCCAGTTGAATCCCCAGCGCATCGCCTTGTCAATGGCGCGAATATCGTCGGCAATCTCCCCTAACTTAGCAGCGGAATAGCAGAGCACATGCTTGAGCACATTCCAGACGAACTGCGCATGAGCATCGCTTAGCTTCAATATGGCCTGCAGCTTGGCCTCCGTTCCTTTGGCGCGCTTCGCCTGCTCCAGCGAAGCAGACTTCACCGGCTTGCGCGGTTCATAGCTCCAATCCGACCATCTCACGGCTCGAATTGGATCGGCGCTAGCTCCTGTCCGCTCTTTGCGGTAAAATCCTTGCCCGCTTTTCTCCCCGATCCAGCCGCGCTGAACCATTTCCTGAAACCAGGCAGGGAGCTGGAACGCGGCGCGCTCTTCATCGCACTGCACCCGTTCGGCCACATTGTTCGCCACATGCTGGAACGTATCAAGCCCGACCAGATCCAGCGTGCGGAAGGTGGCGCTCTTCGGGCGTCCCATGACAGGTCCAGTGAGCGTATCGACCTCCTCGATGCTTAAGCCGAGTCTTTCCATTTCCTTCAATGTCATGAGCAATCCATACGTTCCGATACGGTTGGCAATGAAATTCGGCGTATCCTTCGCTACAACGACTCCTTTGCCGAGCCGGCGTTCACACCATTCTCTTGCCTGTGCCAGTGTTTCCGTCTTCGTATCGGTTCCAGGAATCAGCTCTACCAGATGCATGTAGCGCGGCGGATTGAAGAAGTGAGTGCCGACAAAAGAGCCTTTAAACGCTTCTGTCCTGCCTTCCAGCATGAGGTCGACGGAAATGCCCGACGTATTCGTGCTGACCAACGTTCCTTCCTGCCATTGCCGTTCCACTGCTTCCAATACGGCGCGTTTAATGTCCAGCCGTTCGGTCACCGCTTCAATAATCCAATCCACGCGCTGCAGATCCGCCATATGGTCGGTCGTATTGCCGGGAGTAATCCGCTCTGCGAACGCTTCCACGTATAATGACGCCGGATTGCTTCGCTTCAGACGCTCCACCGCAGACCTCGCCAGCCGATTGCGAACGCGGAAGTCTTCCAGGCTCAGACCCGCTTGCTCTTCTTCCGCCGTTAACGCTGGCGGAATGATATCAAGCAGCAAGCAGGAGATGCCTGCATTCGCCAATTGCCCCGCGATGGCGGCTCCCATGACGCCCGATCCAATCACGGCCGCCCGCTCCACCTCGTTCCATTTCTTCACCTTCGTCCCTCCTCAATCATGCACTCGCAACCATCATCAACTTGCGTATTGCCCCCTTGGCCCGTTCCAACCACTTTATCGTGGTCACTTGACATGCGGTCCCCGCCCGCACCGCAGCATATGACATTCATGCGTGCCGTTCCAGTTCGAGCAGATCTAGGCCGGGAATCGCTTTCAGCAATTGTCTCGGCGCTACAGCACTTCATTGGAGCGCGCCAAGTAACAGGAGTCATGCCATGCTACCTGCTTCTGGATCGAGTGAACGGGACGCAGCCTGCCGTACAGCCACAGCTTATGTAACCATTCCGTGTGATGAAATACTTGGATTTTCCTTGGATGTCCGGTTGCAGTCCGCAGTCCGGATATTCTTTTTTCAACGTATGATACGTGTGGGGTCAGGCCGTCACAATAGTGGAGTGCCTCATGCAGCAGACGGACCAGCGCTTGTGTCACGCGCTGCGTACGTTACGCCCCCATCAAGCCGATTGGCAAGTAGATAAACCCATAGAACAACACTGCGTGCATAAGACCACTTGGCAAATCTCGTCACAGCTTGCCTTCGCTGAGTATCTGTCCGAGCGCCTGCACCGTCCGAACCGACCGCTTCGATACCGGGTCGCCTGCTTGACTGAGACGCATATAGAGCACACGCCTGCAATCAAATTTCGACAAACATGCCGACACCGATGGAAGCAACGATAATAAAGACAAGCCATTTAACATAAATTAGCATTCTATCCCCCTCCACCGATGTCTGATATGAACAAATGCATCCCCTGCTGTGACACAGCAACCAGAGGATTGCCCTTGCTTGATGGATATGTAGGCTTGATAGAAAAAATGCAATTCATATCCTCGAGTTGACAATGGGTTAAACAGGAGATATCTTGCTCGTCCGAGCATATCATGTATTAAAGAAGCCATAACTCGAGGTGATTTCATGAGCATTTTTGTCCTCATCAAGCAAACATTCGATACCGAAGAAAAAGTCGTCCTCACAGACGGAGTGCTTTCGGAAGATGGGGTAAAGTGGGTCATTAATCCTTACGACGAATACGCGCTAGAAGAAGCTATGCGCTGGAAAGAAGCGCATGGCGGCACCGTAACGGTACTAACCGCAGGTCCAGAACGTTCACAGGAAGCGTTGCGCACCGCCCTAGCCATGGGTGCCGATGATGCTATCCATATCGTTCCTCCAGAGGGCCGGGGAACGTCAGATGATGAATATATCGTGTCATCCTGGATTGCATCCATTCTGCAGGAGCAGCAGCCGGACATCATCTTTGGCGGTCATTTCAGCGTGGATCAAGGCAGCGCCCAGGTTGCGGTTCGCGTCGCGACTCTGCTCAATATGCCGCACGTATCCGCGATTACCGGACTAGAAAGGACGGGAGACAGCTTCGTTCAAGTTCAACGCGATGCCGAAGGGAACGCGGAACTTCTCGATGTATCGTTGCCCGCCCTGTTCACAGCGCAGCAAGGGCTGAATGAACCACGTTACCCCTCTCTTCCCGGAATTATGAAAGCAAAGCGCAAGCCAATTCGCGTAGTCTCTGCAGCTGAGCTGTCTCAAGAAGCGGCGCTGGAGCCCCGAACAGAACGTCTAGCGTTAGAGCCGCCGCCGCCGCGTCAAGCAGGCAGAATGATTGCAGGCGATGCTGCTGCTCAAGTACAAGAGCTAATTCGCTTGCTGCATGAGGAAGCAAAATGTCTCTGACATCTGTTTCCATTTAAAGAGCATTTAAACATGTATTTTCGAGCATGAAATGTACGTTGAAGCAACTTCTTAAGAGACCAACAACATGGATGATTATAAGAAAGGAGTGCTGCGATATGAGCTGCACTTATGCTGTCATCGCCGAAATGCGGGGAAACCAACTGCGTCAGGTAACGTTCGAGGCGCTTGACGCCGTTCAGCAGATGGCCTCTTCCGACGATCGGATTATTGTTCTTGCGATTGGATATGGACTGCAGGAAGCGGTACAAAGTTTATCTATCCCTGGAATCGCTCATGTGTATTGCGCCGAGGATGTGCGATATAAATATTACGACTCGGAGGCGTACTTCTCTGCGTTGCTCGCTTTCGTGGAACAAGAGTCGCCAGAGGTCGTCCTCTTCGGACATACTGCGATGGGACGCGATCTCGCCCCAATGTTGGCTGCACATCTTCGCACCGGGCAAATCTCCGATGTCATCTCGATCTCGCAAGACACAGACGGATTCGCCTTCCGGCGTCCGGTGTATGCAGGCAAAGCATTTGAGACCCGACGATTTACGACTCAATCGAACCCGTGGATTATTACGATTCGGCCGAATAACTTTCCAGCATTTACACCGGAAAACGGTACGCTGCCTACACATGCGACGGTATCTTCCCCTGCTGTCGTTGCGCTTCCCGCTCCTGCGCCTTCGCTGCGGACCGTAGTTCGTGATGTCGTCACGAAGATGAGCGGTTCGATTGATTTGACCGAAGCCAAAATTATTGTTTCCGGTGGCCGTGGCGTCAAAAGCGCGGGAGGCTTTAAGCCGCTTGAACAGCTGGCCCTCGTGTTGAACGGAGCAGTCGGCGCATCACGCGGGGCATGCGATGCCGGTTATTGTGACTACGCTTTGCAAATCGGTCAGACCGGGAAGGTCGTCACACCTGAAATTTACTTTGCTTGCGGCATCAGTGGCGCAATTCAGCATTTGGCGGGAATGAGCCAATCACGTGTCATCATTGCGATCAACATCGATCCGGAAGCTCCCATCTTCCAAGTGGCGGATTACGGCATCGTCGGGGATTTGTTCGAAGTCGTGCCGCTATTAACTACGGAATTCCGCAAAATGCTCGTTTAAGACATCCAGACGTGTAGCTCTCGATTTCTGCTCCATGCAGACCCTATCATCCTTACATCGTCTCTTGTCGAATTGGACCGGACGATGTAAGGATATTCGTCGTCATTGTAGAGGTTGTTCAAAAAGCCCCCTTTTGAACACGATCTTGTAATCATATTTTCACAGAACCAACTGTCAAATTACGGAATAAGTGGTATAATGGTCTCACCTATCATTCTCAAGTCCTATTGGATCACTTCATAAAGGAAGGTGTTCCCGCATGTTCGCCCGCTTAATGTTAAAGCGCTTTTCTTTTAAGCTGTATCGCAGAGACGGCCTGACGCTGGTCGAAGTGCTGGCTGCTACGGCCATATTTAGCATGCTGCTTATCGTTTTTATCACCATGAGTGGCTTTGTGCAGCAGACGGACAAGTCAATGGGCCGCTCTCACGAAGCTGTCACGATCGCGGAATCATTCATACATAAATATCGTTCCCAACCGCAATCGATCGGGCCGAGCGGCATCACCCGCGACGGTGTGCGCGCCCATCCTGGCCAAGCCAACACATACCAAGTGACCATCCATCCGCTACAGTCATATGTAGACGGCGCAGCCCCCGCACCCATATCTACTGACCATCAAGCTGTCGTACAATCGATCGTCTACATGAACGAACCATCCTATCACAATCGACCGATGCTGCTGACGGTCTCGGTCTCATGGGAGGAATCATGATGCACATACCGTCCCGCATCCGCAATGAACGCGGGTTGACGCTGCTGGAGCTGATGGCGGCATTGCTCATCACTTCCGTCATTCTGGGCGGAGCCCTGACCTTCTGGTGGAGCTTGCAAACGAACAGCAATATGGTTACTGCCGCACAAATGCAAGAGACATCCGTCCGCTGGACAAGCAAGCAATTCCACCATCTCATATCGGAAGCCTCTCTTGCCGCCCTCTCGTCTCCGCAGGAGATTAGACTTCGAGTTGGCAAGGACTACCGGGCCATCATCCATCATTCATCGACAGAGGAGTGGAATGTGTACTCATTCTCTGTTCCCTCCGCCTCCGAACTAACTGACGAGGAAGTGATGGTCAAGCTTGCCGATACTTCCGTAACCTTGAAGTCGCATCCTGATCGCTATCGTTACCTGTATTCGCTTGCCCATAGCATGCCGGCCGCTCCGCTAATCCGCATCATTCAATTGCCGGATGGAACGTCGGTGAATACGGCGGAGTTTCCCGCCATCGCTCAGGCAGGCAGCCTTCTGGAAGCAGTGCTGGAATTCCAGAGCATCAGCAGAGACTCGATGGGGCGGCCCGAGCTAACGTCCGGCAATGCCAATTCACGCTACACGATTACGGCAAAGTTGATGAAGGATCGGTAATGCAGCTGGACATCATAGCTTGTTATTATGCTGAATCTGGTGGAACATGCTGCCGCGGATGATGACCCTCCGCCCGCGGGGTATGCCGCAAGCTGCCCGTAACGTTCCGTTGAGCTCGGTAAGAGTTATCTGAAGGAAAGGAACTGATATCGTGAACAAGTTGCATTTGTGCTTGAACATCCTGCGCCGTGAACGCGGCAGCGCTATGATGATTGTCTTTTTGTGCATGATCCTATTATTTCTTACCGTCCCGCTCTTGCTCCAGGTCGTCGGCACCGGTGTGGTGCAGCAGCATTTAAGCTCGGAGCAGCGCATTGCCCAGGAAATAACGGTAGGCAATATGGAAAGCTACATTAGCTATTTAAACCAATACCAACGCAAGATAGGCGGCTCGCCAGTCGCTTCGGAGCATTATCGCAACACTTACGCGGGAATGGGGAATAAAACCGTACAGACGGGAAGCGGCTGGTCGACGACCGTGTGCATGAACGATGTAACCGATGTATTTCCCGACGCACAATCTGACCGCTTCTATATGAAGAGCGAAGCCTCCTTGCAGAAAGGCAAGAAAGAAATGGTCTATTCCTTTTTAAAGGCGCCGCGCTTCGGAGAAACGGTCGTATCCCCGAATCCAGACGATCGTGACTGTACACTGGATAAGCTGCTGCTGCAGGGAAAATTCAAGGATCCGCACCACAATGATTGGCAAGACCCGCCCATATATCTCAAACAAAGCGACGATGAAGAGAACGAAGCCGAGGATGTTGTTATTCGCAAGCATTCTGACTTGCAGACGCCTATCGGCAAATTTTTAGAGGAAAAGCAAAAGGAAAGCTCGGCAATGACAGCCCCCTCCCATGATCGCAGCTGCGGAAGCAAGTGCCAATATGATTTGTCTGAAGTAGACAAGCCGGAAGCCTTGGCTGGAGAAACGATTGCTCTGGGTAATGCTGTTATCGATCGAAATGGGGAGCGAAGCTCCTATACTATCGGCGCTCCCGATCGACTAGTGAATATCGTTGGGGGCAGCCTCACATACGACTCTTACGTTAACGTAGAGATTCACGGGAACATGCATCTCTCATCGCTAACGTTGCATAATGGCGGACATTTGACGATTCATGGCGATCTCATTATTGACGGTCCGCTTGTTGCAAGCGACTGGAAAAATGAGTACAGATCTACGATCGAACGCACTGTTATCAAGGCGAATCGTATCATAGTAAAAAACAAGCTGGAGGTAAACGACAATGCTCAACTGCTGGCAACCGAACTGCTATACGCTGAAAACATCACCACCAGCGGGAATTCTACAGTGGGAGGAGACCGCATTGTCGTTGTCAACAACCTGATTGCCCATAACCTCTTCTTTATCGATTCCGCTCATACTCGTGATATTATAGCAGGAAATATTCTACTTCAAGCCAAATCCGACCCTAGTACAGTTTCAAAAATAGAGGTGCGTGGGGATATTCTCGTGAAGGATAATCTAACTGTGAATAACAACGTTATATTTGACTTTGGCGGCACGCTCGCTATAGGCGGCAATATGGATTTGCAAGGGTCCCAAAATCGGTTCCTGCCGCGGAACAATAGCGATCGTTCCACGTCGATCATCATTGATGGCGGCATCTGCATCGGCATTCCCAATTGGGAGCCGCGCCGCGAACAGCAAGGAACATAGGGAGCAAAAGGAACAACCGGAGGTTTGCCGCCTCCGATTGCTTTTACGTTCCACGATATGTAACTAGATATGACCTTCACGACAATCAATGATTTCCACCGTCACGCCACTTACCGTTGATGATTGACATGCGCAACCAGCGTTTCTTTTACTAGCATGTCTCTAGAAGTCTGGTGAATAACGGCCAGAAGTCTGTAGATACCGTCGAGTCCTGCTAGCGGCAACTTGAGGAACTGCAAATATGCATGAAAATTTGTAAAAATAGACGATATTCGGGCATAGGATGTAATTGTACATGTAAACGACGCTCAATACCCCATTGACACGCACTTTTGCAGTTTGTCTAACTTTTCACCGGACTTCTAATAGAGCTGTCAACTTGTCGCCAGTGCGTCAGTACCAGGGGATGTATACACATGAATGATCAGTTGCACATTGTATAGCTCCTTACTGTGGCTGTCTGTAGCAGCCATATCAATACTGTACGAATGCTGCATGGTCCATTTCTCTAGTCGATGCAGTCGCTCTTGCCGCTGTATATCTGACAGCCACGACAACCAGCTTTCGTAATCGGCCGCTCCTTCCAGCTCATACGTCCACTGTTCAATCGCAGGAGTTCCTTCGTTTGCCAACTGCGCCCTCTTCTCCACTGAGGGAGGTGCACCTTCATCGACGAGTTCATTCTCGGCGTCTGATGGCGCTCCTGCCGCATTCGCATCGGTTTCTTCCAGCTTCTGCTCGGATGGGGCAAGCAGAAGCTGACGCTCTACGAAGCGCAGCTTCTTCACGTTAATCCCTGTTCTGCGCGATAGCTCCCGCACCTGCTGCAGCCATGCGCTCTCGTCATGTTGCCCGGGGACAGCCCGATGCCACCTGAGCCAATCTGCTGCAGTTGTTTGGATTGGATCAGGTTGACTGCTTATGCTTGCAAGCCGTTTTTCAAGCATCTCCACATCTTCTAATGCAGTGAGTTGTTGACGCGCTTCTTGGACAGGCAGCCATCCGAACAGAAAGATGGCAAGCAGAAGCAAGAGCCCGCCTACCCATATGAGAATTAACCAGAGCTTCTTGCTCTTTAATGAGGACTGCGTTCGTCTGCCTATCGTGTCCGCCATTTCACTTCGTCGCCTCCCTCATGCCGCGCGGCCGTAACGTGACGATGTAATCCACTTCCAATAACGGCGGCTCCACATTGGTTCCTTGCTCGGTATTGCCTGACCATTGCTGGAATTGTACGGACTGCACCTCATCCATTGACTGCAAAAGAGATAGATAAGCCGCGACAGCATCCGCATCGCGAGCAATGAATGACATGTTGATGATATCAGTACTGCCATCTGCGGTGGATTCCGCGTCAGCTCGCTTCCAGTTCATCATATCTGGCATCGCATCAGTCAACCGATTCCACATGCTTCCCCAGTCGAGCCGCTCTGCTTTCAATGCATTAGATTGACCTGTCAATTGTGTGAAAAATACTGTAGCAGGGGCCGGCTCCTTCTGCAGTCGCGCCTCGGCAATCTGACTGCGCAGCCGGTTCATATCCGCCTTCATGCGTTCGGTCCCTTGGCTATATTGAATGGAGGCGAACGTCAGCAACGCAGCTGCAACGACCATCACACCGATGCCGGACCATAAATAGAGCAGGAAACGCTGTTCGAGACGCGGACGAATCGGCAGTAAGTTAATATGCTCTGGCGTATTGTGCATCAGGTTCATACGTCCCCTCCTCTACACGCCAAGCTAACTGGAACTGCAAATGAATAAAGAGGAGCATCCAGCTCCGTCGTTAACGTGTCCGTTTCCTCCAGCATCCTGACTGGCATGTCCAGCTTCCGTTCCAACACTGAATATATTGCTTTTAAGCCGTCCGTATCCCCGCAAATGAACACGAACTGGATCGATTCACTCTGCTGCTGGGATGAATAACGGTAAAAATCTATTAACCGCTCCAATTCCATTGCCAACTCATCGCACACCGATTCATATATCTCCGTTTCATTCATCATCGTCCCAGACAAGTACGATACTCTGCTTCCGCTCATCGATATGGAGGCGGATATGTTAATGGATAAGCTCCTCGTCAGACGCAGCTGCCCGCGATGGAAGAGAAAGATATCCGTATGCATCGCATGTATGCTGGCCGTAACATATGTACGGGCATCCTCGACCTGAGGGAGGCGCGGCAGCAATCGATGCAACGCCAATGGCTTGATGTCGAAGACGCGCGGCACTAGCTTGGCTGCTTCGATCGCATCGCGGTACCGAATCATCTCCGATTTCGGCACAGCTACCAACAATACATCGCTGCGCACCGTTAATTCGACATGAGGCTGATCACGGTGCGAGGGCTTGCGCAACCCGCCTCGGAGCCTGCTCCATAACGTGGTCATGCGACGTTCTGTTACGACTGCAGCCGCAGCTTCATCGTGTGCATTGCCGACTGCCAGCACTGGATCCAGCTCCAATTCGTCATCTTCTTTTTTTCGTTCAATCGGAGATTGCGGATAAGACACAATATCATAAATCGGATCGGCGAACGGCAGCCGAGTTCGCAGCTCAAGCTCCATATCAATCATTTTTTTCAGCTCCGATTTCACGACAGACGGCAGCTGATAATGCCGAATCAACACAAAAGCGCTTGGAATGCCGAAAATCACCTCGCGCGACTGAAAACCAGCTTCCTCCCACAGCTCTAAGATGGCTGCCGTCAAGAGCTCCGGATGAATGACGCGTCCTTCCTCGACGATCCCTGCTGACAGCGGCATCCGTTTTGCCTGCACAACTTGGATTTCCGACGGCTGTTCAATAATTTCAGCAGCCTGCAGCCACGTATCGTTAATCTCCAGCCCTACTATTCTATTGCTGTTCCTGCGCAGCTTCATACGCACACCTCCTATGCAGCAACGATATATTGAAGCATCGCATGCAGAAACTCTTCCCCGTACAAATAGGCCCACCATGCGCCTACAGCAATGAATGGCGCGAACGGCAAAGAGCGGTCTTTGCCGAAGGCAGGCTTGAAGCATAGAAGTACACAGCCGTACAATAGCCCCAGCACACTTGCTGTAAACAGTGACAACAGCGCTGAAGCTAGACCGAGCACCAACCCAATGAATAGATATAGCTTAATATCCCCTCCGCCCATTCCACCGTTGCTTGCGATAGCAAGCAAAAGAAGCAGCCCCGAGCATACAACGGCAGCGAGCACATAATTCCACCATGGCAGCGGGTGAATGAAGCAGCGCATGAATACCCCGAGCCCCATCCCCCATATAAGAATGCGGTTCGGGATGATGCGCCAATCCATATCGGTCACCGCGACTACAATTAGGACCGAACTAAGCAGTGCTCCGACAATGGCTTCCCCGCTCCACGGCATGTTCCAGGCAACGACAGCGAAGGCGGCACCCGTCAACAGCTCCACCAACGGATAGCGCACAGCGATCGGCATGCCGCAAGAGCGGCAGCGTCCCCGTAAGATAATGTAGCTGATGACCGGGATCAGATCGTACGGCCGTACCTGCTCCCCACAGTGGGGGCAACGCGAAGGCGGAGCCACGACAGATTCCCCGCGCGGCACCCGGTAAGCGACGACGTTAAGAAAGCTGCCGATGCAGAGCCCAAGCAGGGCGAAGCTGACAACCCACAGTGCAATTTCCATCATCGTTCCCCCTAAGGAAAAGGTAACTCTTGCGAGTTACCTTTTGTCATTTTGATGACTTTTGGGACAGCCCTTTTCTTTTTTTTGTAAAATTCATGTTTACTCTACTGTGAAATTGAGCTTAGCTATGTTTCCCGATTCTCGCGAAATTACAACTTTTGTATATGGCTTATTCTCTTTGGATTTTTTAGGTTCTGTTTTTAAATATCCTGCATTAAGCATTTCTTTAACTTGAACTTCAAGCGTGCCTGTGTCAGGAACATTCAAATTCTTTTCCAATACGTATCGTTCAGCAGCTTCAATTAAAATTTTCTCTGATGTTGCGTCTGAACCATCTCTCGCCTTATCGAACTGACCGATAATAACGACTGATGCAATCCCGATGATAATCCCCAGAATGACGATAACCGCCAGCAGCTCGATCAGCGTCATCCCCTTTTCGTTCCGAGCGGCCTTCACCCGCTCCTGTACCCATGTCATACTCATGATTCACCTTTCCCCTCTCTAGAAAAATGATATATGTTTTACTTCCGTAAAACCGTTATTATTTTTGTGGTAGGTCCCCTGTTTGAACTCGCACCTTTAGGAATACTGATTACCTCAGATTGTCCATCAGCTTGAACGACGGCAGCATAACCGCCAGCACGATGAAGCCGACAACTACAGCAAGCACGACAATCATGAGCGGCTCAAGCATTGCCTTCAAGCGATCCGACATCGTTTCCACGTCGCGCTCGTAAAAATCGGCGACCTTCTCCATCATCTCATCCAAATTACCTGTCCGTTCCCCGACAGCCATCATCTGCACCAGCATCGGGGGAAACCAAGCATGCTCACTGAACGTTTCCGTCAACGACTGCCCGCTCTTGATATCTTCTCGCGCATCACGTATGATGCGGCCGTACACTTCATTGCCAGTGACACGAGCCGCAATGGTCAGCGTGTCGACAATCGGTATCGCTGCGCCGAAGAGCGAAGCGAACGTTCGGGTGAACCGCGCCAGCGCTTGCTTCTGCTGCAGCGTGCCGAACACCGGCATGCGCAGCTTAGCCATGTCCCAAGGGTACTTCAAGCGCGGCAGCTTCTTCAGGAACATCCATAAAAACGGAAGCAGCACCATGACCGGAATGACGATATAACTGTAGTGCTGCATGAACTCGCTCACTGCCATCACGATCTGGGTCGGCAGCGGCAGCTCGATGTCCATCGTCGTGAAGCTGTATACGAGCTTCGGAATGACGAATATCATTAATACCGTAACGACGACGATGGTCATGATGAGCATAATGATCGGATATATCATGGCTGATTTTACTTTTTCGCGTGTTTGGTGCTCCTTCTCATAGAAGACGGCCAATCGCTCCAACATCTCGTCCAGCTTTCCCGATGCTTCACCAGCCTTTACCATGTTAACGAACATTTGGCTAAATACGCCTGGGTATCGTTCGGCAGCTTGTGACAACGACGTGCCCGACTCCAAATCCTCGAGCACTTGCTGCAGCACCTCGCCGAACGGCTTATTGCCCGTCTGCTCAGCAAGGATGCGAATGGATTCCGCCAGTGGGATACCGGCACGCACCATCGTGGCGAACTGCCGGCAGAATACAGTCATCTCCCCTACCTTCACACGCGGTCCACCAAGAGCAATATCGCGATGCAGCCAATGACCTTTGCGATCCTCAAGCTTCGTAACCCACCAGTTCCTTGCTTGCAGCTGCTCAGCAGCTTGCTTCTTCGTCGACGTCTTCACGACGCCGCACCGGAACACACCGTATTCATCAATCGCCTGGAAATGAAAATCAGGCATCGTTAACAACCTCATTTCACCCAAATATATAAGCGCTTTAATTTAGTGTTCGCCTCGAACCACTTCTCCAAGTTCTGCGCCTCTATCGATATCCGGCTGCACCGCATCATAAGCTATGAGTCCGCTGGCCGCCGCGTCTGCAAACGCTTGGGAAAAGGTAATCATACCGTTGGCTCGGCTCGTCAGCATAATACCGGGCAATTGATGTGTCCTGCCCGAGCGGATGCAGTGCGCCACGGCTGGAATATTGACCAGCAATTCGAATATGCCTGTCATCCCCTTCTCATACTGTCTTCGCACCAGACGCTGCGCCACTACGCCAACGAGCACCGACGCCAATTGCGAGCGGATATGCTGCTGCATCTCGCCTGGAAAGCTGTCGATGAGCCGATCGATAGCCATGGCGGCATTGGACGTATGCAGAGTTCCGAATACGAGATGCCCCGTCTCTGCAGCACTCAGGGCTGTCGAGATAGTGTCATTGTCCCTCATTTCTCCTATGACGATAATGTCTGGATCCTGCCGTAGCGCAGCACGCAAGCCATCATAAAACGTAGGCGTGTCAATTCCAATTTCCCTTTGATGAACAAGACCTTTTTGGGAGCGATGCACCTTTTCCACCGGATCCTCCAGCGTCACAATATGGAGCGGCTTCGTCCGATTCAATTCGTTCACAAAAGCACCCAGCGTAGTCGACTTCCCGCTGCCCGTCGGACCAACGACAAGCACAAGTCCTTGCTTCTGTTGAATAAGCTGTCGCGTGATTTCTGGCAGCCCCAACGAATCGATGGAGGCCGCCTTGCTATGAACGATCCGGGCCGCAAGACATGGATTTCCTTGCATGCGATACACATGCAGACGGATGCGAACAGCCTCGCTGTGCTGGATTGCGGCATCCACATCCCCCCGGATGACGAATTGCTTCCATTGCTGCTGGGACAATAACCCTTCACACAGCTCGGTACAGTCCGTTCCAGTCAGAATGTGGTTCCCCATCACCTGCAATTCGCCCATCACGCGCATTATCGGGGGCATATCAGGTGACAGATGCATGTCGGACGCTTCCTTGGCCACTGCGATTGCAAGCCACTCGGGCCAATACTTTAAAATGCTCATTTAGTTCTGCATACCCCTTTCCTGCCGTTCTTCATCCGTCGGGCTCGCTACGCGGAACACCTCGCTAATCGTCGTTAGACCATCTGCCGCTTTGCGCAGACCATCCTCGAATAGAGAGGCAAAGTTCTGCTCGGCCGCCGCAGCACGGTATTCACTATCCGGACGTTTATTCATGGTGAGCATCCGCAGCTTATCATCCATCGTCAGCACCTCATGAATGGCCAGTCTTCCCCGATATCCGGTCCGTGAGCATGTTTCGCACCCTTCGCCGCGTCGCAACCCATCGATTGGCAAGTTATATCGTCCTAACCACTCGCACTCTTCCAATGCAGGTCTATATGACCGCGCACAGTGCGGGCAGACCTTCCGCACTAGCCTTTGCCCGGCGACACAGAGCAGAGATGAGGAGACAAGATACGGCTCTACCCCCATATCCATCAATCGTGTCATCGTATTAACAGCGCTGTTCGTATGTAATGTGCTCAGTACAAGATGCCCGGTCATCGCCGCTCGAATGGCGATTTCTGCCGTTTCCAGATCGCGAATCTCTCCGACCATAATAATATTCGGATCTTGACGCAACATCGCCCTTAACCCGCGGGCAAAGGTCATCCCAATTGCCGCGTTGACTTGCACCTGATTGATTCCCGGCAGCTGATATTCGACCGGATCTTCAATCGTCATAACATTGATGCCCTCGTGATAAAGCTGAGATAGCGCCGCATATAAAGTTGTTGATTTGCCGCTGCCGGTCGGTCCGGTCAGCAGTACAATGCCATATGTCGATTGTATTGCTTGCTGAAATTGGGTTAAATTATGTGGGGTGAAACCGAGCTGTTCCAACCCGGTCAGGCCGTGGTGCTGATTGAGCAACCGCATGACGACTTTCTCGCCATGGATCGTAGGAAGAGTAGAGACGCGAACGTCCCATTGAGCATGATCGTGGAGCCATTCGAACCGGCCGTCCTGAGGCAAACGGCGTTCAGTCAAGTTCAAGTCGGCCAAAATTTTGATTCGGGCTACAATGACATTCTGCATATGCTTAGGAAGCGTCCGCTCGGTACGCAGCACGCCATCTACCCGATAACGAATTACTAGTTCATCATCTTGAGAATCGAGGTGAATATCGCTCGCCCGCATATTGACTGCCTGTGTAATTAATTGATTTACCGTTCTGACAACTGGGGATTGCTCGTCTTCGAGTTGGGCGGATAATGATTCTTCCTCATGCATCTGCAGCTGCTGCAGCATTTCGTCCACCGATTCCTGCATTCCGTAATAACGCCGAATCGTGCGCGCAAGCTCCTCTCGCGAGGCAATTGTCGGTTCAATCCGGTATCCAGTGGCAAGACGCAACTCTTCAAGAGCATAATAATCCAACGGATCCTCCATAGCTACGATTAGCTTCGACCCGTCAATTCGCAAAGGAAGCACCCGGTATTGTTCGGCAAGACGCTGCGAAATGAGATCAATGGCTTGCTGATCGATCTGTTGGCGGTATAGCTGGATGTGAGGAATCCCTAATTGGAATTCCAACACTTCAATTAACTGCTGCTCATTAATGAAACCTTCCGACAGCAAAATATCTCCTAAACGACCTTTCCGCTTCGCTTGCTCCGCCAAAGCATGTTGCAATTGGGTAGGTGTAATGAGACCGACATCGACCAATAATTCTCCGATTCGCTTGCGCTGCTTCATGAGTCACCTCGTACAGAGTAATGATGACTATTTCCTGCCTCAAATATGTAATACTATATACCTATAATGATAAGCGCTTAAACTTTTTCTTAGTGCTATATAACCATACCCTATTCCCATTGTCAATATATCCCACATAGATATTTTGAATTTGTCTCACATTTGACAACTGTTATCCATAACACTGTCGATTTCGTTCAATAAATTGTCATTATCTCTTTCCTATGTTCATAGATCGACTACTTGCTCTGGATAACTGCCAGTATAATCAGTCGTTTCATGGAATGGCATACGAAAAAGAAGGGCTTTGCTTTATCCTAGACGTTTTCCTTCCTGACAGTATGGGAGAATGGAGCTAAGGGCATTGTACGAAAGACTGGCAGTATGTTTCGTTTGAATGAAAGCGTAATGCTATCAGTCTGAATGAAGGGGAGAGTACGGCAAGGGATAAAACAGGCATATCTTCTCCGCGATGGGAAAGGGACGACTCCCAGATGAAAAGATCTTCCGCTATGACTTTTATATATTTTATATTGCAAAATAAAAAACAAAAAAACCAGCACCGCTCTGGTGCTGGTTCCTACATTGTGCAGACCTTAGTCACTGCATGTCTCCGGATCCTCTGGTGTTGCCGCCTCTACATTAATTTTATCCGACACCGTATCTCGAATGACGGACATAATGAGCTGCAGCAAATAGTTGACATCGCTCTGACTCTGTTGAAATTCAACAACGAGCGGAATGTTATCCAGCTCATCTTGAAGCGAATTGATCTCCGTTTCAATTTTGTCTACCATTTGCTCGTTCTTGAACGATTTGAAAGCGACGATTTCCTTCTGCTTCTTCTTGATGAGGGGGATGAGCTCCTGCACACGCTTATGCTGTTGAACCAGCTTCTCTGCCTGCTGATAATGCTGCACTTCGTCAGTTGTGCATATCAATTCGGCCATTTGTTTGGCCTTTGCCATAATATCATCGCGCACGAGTAAATCGCGCGTATTGAACGAAGGTATACCGCAGCCCGTCTGATGGGCTTGTTGCGAGTCTTGCGGCGAAGATTGTGATTGTTGCGACAATGAGAACCTCTCCCATCTATTCGAACTAGTGTATTGGAAAATGTATCAAGCATCCTCTGTTCATTGTAACCTAAAAAGAGGAAAATTTTAAGAACTTATTTGCATCGGTTCTGTGACAAGCTCGCCTTTAATGTAAAATGTCATGACATCATACACCTTGACGTTGACGAATTGGCCAATCAATTCCTTCGATCCTGCGAAATGAACGAGCTTGTTCGTGCGCGTACGGCCGGATAAAATGTCCGAGTTGTTCTTGCTTTCGCCTTCGACGAGCACTTCCACCGTTTCGCCAAGCAGCTTTTCATTGCTCTTGCGGCTAAGCTGTTTCATCAATTCATTTAATCGCTGCAATCTGGCCTTCTTCACATCCATCGGAACGTTATCTTCCATTCCAGCTGCTGGCGTTCCTTCACGCGGGGAATAGATGAACGTAAAGGCAAAGTCGAATTCCACTTCCTTCACCAGCGACATGGTCTCTTCAAATTGCTCGTCGCTTTCTCCAGGGAAACCTACGATAATATCCGTCGACAGCACAACGTCAGGAATAGCCTTTTTAATTTTCCCGGCCAGATCCAAAAACAGTTCACGATCATACTTGCGGCTCATTTTCTTCAATATTTCGCTGCTCCCGGACTGTACCGGCAGATGGATATGTTCAACCAAATTGCCGCGTTTCGCCAACACTTCCACCAGATGATCATCGAAATCTCGTGGATGGGAAGTCGTGAATCGAATCCGTGGAATGTCAACCTTGCGAATGTCATCCATCAGATCCCCGAACGTATATTTCATATCTGTAAAATCTTTGCCGTATGCATTGACGTTCTGTCCCAGCAAAGTAATCTCTTTAAAGCCTTGACGGGCAAGCTCACGCACTTCCGCGATAACGTCCTCAGGACGGCGGCTGCGCTCTTTCCCCCGGGTATAAGGAACGATGCAGTATGTGCAGAACTTATCACATCCGTACATGATGTTCACCCAGCCGCGCATGCCTTCGCGCTTCTTCGGAAGATTCTCGATAATGTCGCCTTCTTTCGACCACACTTCTACAACCATTTCCTTATTGAACAAAGCGTCGCGCACTAAATAAGGAAGACGGTGTATATTGTGCGTGCCGAAAATAATATCGACAAAATGATGCTTTTGCATGATGCGGTTGACTACATTTTCTTCCTGCGACATGCATCCGCATACCCCAAGAACGAGGCCCGGCTTTTCCAGCTTCAATGTCTTTAAATGTCCCAGCTCACCGAATACTTTATCCTCCGCATTTTCCCGAATCGCGCATGTGTTCAGCAAAATGATATCCGCTTGCTTTCGTTCATCGGTCTTCTCATACCCCATCTGTTCGAGCAATCCGCTCATCGTTTCGGAGTCGTGCTCGTTCATCTGACAGCCGAACGTATAGATTAGATATTTCTTCCCGTTCCCGAGACCTTGCAGCTCTTCCGCGACTGCATTGTCGTAATGAACTTGAATATCTTGCTTGCCGCGCTGCTTCTCTTCACGTTGGTTTGGCTCCGAAATAATGTTGATTTCACGACCATTTATACGGATACGTTTACCGTGTTCATCTTCGGAAATAACTTTTGCGTTCGAGAAATCAAAATATTTGGAGTAATCCTTCGACTTTTTGCTCATGTCGGCCACTCCCTCTTCTTGGTTTGTGATAGTATATTCCTCTTATTCATTCTCTGTATAATTCGTAATTTTGTAAGGTAGTAGCTAAAAAAGCATTACTTCAAATTATACCATTAGGGGAATTGAACATCAATTCTGTGATATGCAAAATCTCTTTTTGACAGCTGTATCGTTAACCATTGAACGCTCCCGATATCATCATATTAAAAAAATGCAGCAAGTCCGGAGTGGACATGCTGCATTCTCTGATGTGACCTATTGTAAAGTTATGCGTGTATTAGTCAATGATCTCCGCAGTATCGCCGTTCTTGACGCCCGCTGCGTTTGCTTCATCCGTATCGATGTGCATATCAAGCGCGAAGTTCGCAGATACGCGTGCGACAACGTTATCGAATACGACACCACGTTCGCCACCTACAGCAACGCGGAGCTTCTGTTTGTCTTGAATGCCATATTTTTCAGCGTCTGATGTATGAAAGTGAATATGACGAGCTGCGACGATAACGCCATCTTGCAATTCCACTTCTCCTGCAGGTCCTTTGACCAAGATGCCTGGAGTTCCATTAATATCGCCGGATTCGCGCACAGGAGCTTTCACGCCGATAGCGAAGGAATCCGTACGGGAAATCTCCAATTGAGAAGCCGGTCGTGCCGGTCCCAAAATACGTACTTTATTAAAGGATCCTTTCGGTCCGATAACTTCAACGGTTTCATTCGCAGCAAATTGTCCCGGTTGAGACAACGGCTTAAATTCCGTCAATTGATACCCAGGTCCAAATAATGCTTCAACATGTTCTTGGGTTAAATGAATATGGCGAGCAGATACGCCAACGGGTACAGTTTTCATTTCTCATCCACCTCACGTATGTGTTCTCTCTAGCTAGTACCAACTCATATTATACTACTTATACTAGAAAAATAAACAAGACATGCGTCAATTGACGCATGTCTTTTTCAACAATTATTTGAATTCTGCCACCAATTTCTCGAAATCGGTAGGTGAAATTTGCAAATTTTGCTTGGCGAGCGGTTCCGGACGGAAGCCCACCACCTGGTTCTCATAACTCTTTCTTGTCTTATCCTGATATATAAGTCCTGTAATCATCCCGCCGGATTCCATCAGCTTCGTCATGGCCATGATGCGGTTCGAAGAGTCATAGTTCTCTACCGTATTCAGGTTGATGATATTCTCCTTGAACCAATCATACGTATTAATTTTGTTGAAGGTAACACATGGGCTAAATACGTTAATAAATGAGAAGCCTTCATGCTTGATCCCTTCTTCAATCAGTGACGTTAATTGTTTCAAATCGCTGGAGAACGACTGGGCAACGAAGGTTGCCCCGGATGCCATCGCAATTTCTAATGGTGAAAGCGTCGACTCGATAGCGCCTTCCGGCGTACTCTTTGTCTTGAAGCCCACTGCGCTCCGCGGAGACGTCTGTCCTTTGGTCAAGCCGTAAATCTGGTTGTCCATTACGATGTACGTAATATTCACGTTTCGACGAATCGCATGCACTGTATGCCCCATCCCGATGGCGAAGCCGTCTCCGTCACCGCCGGAAGCGATAACCGTCAAATCACGGTTGGCCAGCTTCAAGCCTTGAGCTATTGGAAGTGCACGGCCATGGATGCTATGAAAGCCGTATGCGTTAATATATCCGGATATCCGTCCGGAGCATCCGATACCGGATACGACCGCTAATTGCTCAGGCTCTAAGCCGACGTTGGCCGCTGCGCGTTGAATGGCCGCTTGTATCGAGAAATCACCGCAGCCCGGGCACCAATTCGGCTTCACATTGTTGCGGAACTCTTTAAACGTAGCCATTCTAGACCAACTCCTTGCTTTGTTTGTACAATTCCGAAGGCAGGAACGGTGTGCCATCGTATTTGTTAATACGGCGCGTCTTCTCGCCGAAACCGACATTCAGCTTGATTTGATCCGCCAATTGACCGGTCGCATTGTTCTCGATAACGACGATTGCTTGCGCTCGTTCCGCGTGCGGAGCGAACAAATCCGCTGGGAACGGATAGATTTGACGGACCGTAATATGATTCGTCTTGATGCCCTCGGCTTCAAGCTTTGTCCGCGCTTCATCAATCGTTCCGCCTGTGGAGCCCATGCCAACCAAGAGCAAATCTGGCTGTTCATGAGGAGCGTCTACATGGATTGCATTCGTGATGTGCAGACCGTTCAATTTATTCAGCCGTTTGTCCATCATATTTTTGCGGTTAACCGAACTTTCCGACGGACGTCCCGTTTCGTCATGCTCAACGCCTGTTACGTGATGCAATCCGCCCTTCTCTCCTGGGATTACGCGAGGAGAAATGCCGTCTTCAGTGAGTTCGTAACGCTTGAATTGTTTATGCTCTTCTAACGGAGGCAAGTCATTGACCAGCTTGCCGCGGTCGATGACGATTTGCTCGTAGTCCAGCATTTCACAGGACTGCTTGCCGAGAGAGAGCTGAAGATCCGTCAAGACGATGACCGGAACTTGATATTTCTCAGTTAGATTAAACGCTTCGATCATATCGTAGAAACATTCTTCAATCGAACTCGGTGCGATTACAATCTTCGGAATTTCACCGTGCGTCGCATAGATCATAGCGTTCAAGTCGCTCTGTTCTTGCTTTGTCGGAAGACCTGTGCTCGGACCCCCGCGCTGGGTGTTGACAATTACGATTGGCGTTTCCGTCATGCCAGCCAAGCCGATAGCTTCCGCCTTCAACGATAACCCCGGTCCGGCAGATGCTGTCATAGCGCGAACACCGCCATAGTTCGCTCCAATTGCCATCGTTATAGCAGCAATCTCATCCTCTGTCTGAATGACTGTACCACCGAACTTCGGCAGACGTTTAATCAAATATTCCATTATTTCAGACGCTGGCGTAATCGGATAGGCCGCCATAATCCGGCAACCGGCAGCCAACGCGCCCAAACCCATTGCATCGTTGCCGATCATGAACAGCTTCTGCTTACCATCTGCCGGCCCTAATTGGAACTCGTTCAGCGGTCCACCTGCTTGCTCCAGCACAAATTGTGCGCCACGGCGCGCCGCTTCCACGTTCTTCTCGACGACAGCCGGACCTTTCCGTCCGAATTCTTCTTCAAGCGCTTGGTTAAATACTTCGAGCGGCAACCCAAGCAGTCCCCACGAAGCGCCGGAAGCAACCATATTTTTCATCAGTGAGGCGCCCAGTTCTTCTGCGATCGCCGTAATCGGAACCGCGAACAACCGCGCATCGTTTCCTTCTGGAACGACCGGGTTAAATTTCGCGTCCGCTACAATGACGCCTCCAGAACGCAGCTCATGAACGTTCAAATCGATTGATTCTTGGTCGAATGCGACCAAAATATCCAAGTCGTCTGAAATCGCTCTAATCGGCTTCGTGCTGATGCGGATTTTATTGTTCGTATGTCCACCCTTAATACGGGAAGAAAAATGACGATAGCCGTACAAATAATAACCAAGACGATTTAATGCCGTCGAGAAAATACGGTCCGTACTTTCTACGCCTTCCCCTTGCTGACCCCCGATTTTCCAAGACAATTGACTAATCAAGCTCGCCCACTCCTTTTGAAAGGTGACTCGCGCTTGCATCCTCATGGATGCACACCAAAGTTCGATAAAATGTAACAAGTAAAAAAATAGTAATGGTTGAGTCACTCTCATTCTATGTCCGGGTGTAGGAAAAAGCAAGCGTTTTCCCCGTTGTCCACGATAGCAACTTTCGATGGATATGATACCTTTGCGAGATGAATATTTGTCTTATTCATCTCGCAAAGGTAGATTTGTCTTCAAAAATTGCAATGCATTAGTGTGAGCGATCTGCTTGACAAATGTCGACGAATATCTTTTTTCCAATTGTTCCAGCAGATGAGCGTATTGTCCTGAATGCTCCAATTTGTCAATTTTCCGGTCAATACCGTCAAAGTCAGACCCGAACATCACGTGATCTTCGCCACCTAGCTCACAGATGTGATCAATATGCCGAATTAAATCATCAATCGTTACCTTTTCTCCATCCTTAATAAAATAAGGCACGAACGTTATGCCGATACGCCCGTTACGTTCAATAATTGCTTGAATCTGCTTGTCTTTCAAATTACGAGGATGCTCGAGGATGTGTGCTGCATTAGAATGAGAGGCAAATATCGGCCGTTCCGTCAGATCAAGCAGCTCCCAAAATCCGTTCTCATTCAAGTGCGACACATCAATCATCAGTCCCAGTCGGTCGCATTCGCGAATGAACTGCCGTCCTTTGCTCGTAAACCCGCCCTGACGCGGCTCCAGCGTCCCGTCAACCGCCCAATTGGCATGGTTCCACGTTAACCCGACAAAACGCGCACCCAGCTCGTAGGCCGTGCGCACGTAGACCATATCCCCTTCCAAGCCATCCACACCTTCTAGCGACAAGAGCGTCCCAATACTATCGGCATCTTGCTCCCATCGTTCAACATCTTCACGATAACGTATGTACTCAACTCCTGGCAAAGCATTAATTCGTTCACGCAGCAAATCAATGCAGCGCAGCACCTGTGAAAAGCGAGGCGGACCGGATAGAAGCGAATCTTCCAGAAACAGCGCAAACACCTGCATACCTACTCCGCCCTGGCGCATTCGCGGCAACGTTACATCCAGCCCCTCCTCACGGTCAAAATGAATGCTGCCTTGGTAGAGCATTTTGTACAGGACGTCACAATGAAAATCGATAACTCGGTGATTCATCCATCTCTCATCCTTTCATAGGCATGTGCAGCGCTTATCGGTGGACAATGCCTCGTTACGCTCGTCCGACTAAGCGCCGAGTTTATTACAGGTTGGCTCGTCTCATTCAGCAAAGTAAAAAAACCTGCTTACATCGTAAACAGGCTAAGAAAGTCCCCCGGTCATTTCCATGTCTTCATCACTATCTAGGCTCTACAATTAACTTAATTGCCGTCCGATCTTCACCGTCAATGACAATATCCGTGAATGCAGGTATGCAAATCAAATCCACACCACTTGGTGCGACGAATCCCCGTGCAATCGCGACCGCTTTAATCGCTTGATTCAAGGCCCCGGCACCGATTGCCTGCAGTTCGGCTGCTCCCCGTTCGCGCAAAACCCCTGCTAACGCTCCAGCTACCGAATTTGGATTGGACTTTGCTGAAACCTTTAATACTTCCATGGAAAGTACCTCCTCGGGAATGTTAGGGTTAGACTCCAATACTACAACATATTCGAGAAACTCCCAAAAATTCCTGCTATCTCATCCTTCACTCCCATTCCTCTGTAAACAAAAAAAAAGACGTCCGAAAAACGAACGTCTAGCTCATAATCCAATCGTCCTCGCGAACGCGCACCTTTTCCATTTTAACGGCTTGCCCCGTCGCTTCGTCGATGTCCACAACTACTGCATGGAACTGCCATTTACCTTCATCGACGACGAACCGGACCGGCAGCTGCGTCTTGAACTTGCGCAGCACCGCTTCTCGCTCCATGCCAAGCACGCCTTCCTTGGAACCGACCATTCCCACATCCGTCAAGTATGCTGTGCCTTGCGGCAGAATGGTGTCATCATTCGTCTGCACATGCGTGTGCGTACCGACGACGAGCGATGCGCGCCCGTCCAAATGCCAGCCCATCGCAATCTTCTCGGACGTAGCTTCCGCATGGAAATCTACGAGCACTGCTTTGCGCTTTTTGCCAAGCGACTCGATAATCTCATCCGCTTTCCGGAAGGGACAATCGATGGCCGGCAGGAATGTGCGTCCTTGCAGGTTGATGATGACTAATTCTTTGCCGTTCACTTTGATGGATGCATACCCCCGCCCCGGCGTACCCGGTGGGAAGTTGGCTGGTCGCACCAAGCGCTTCTCGTCATCGATCCATTCGAAAATATCTTTGTTATCCCACGTATGGTTGCCCATCGTAAATCCATGAATGCCTAGATCGGCGAACTCTTTAATTATTGCAGCTGTTACGCCGCGTCCGCCTGCAGCATTTTCCGCATTGGCGATAATGATGTGAGGATTATATTTCTGTTTGAGTGACGGAAGGAGCAGCTTGACCGCTTTACGTCCCGTATTCCCTACAATATCACCAATAAACATCACTTTCATGTTGAACAAGGTCCTCCTTAAAAGGGAGAAGTGGCCACTAGGGCCACTTCTCCTAATCCCATATATCCATGTTATTTCGCATATTCCACAGCGCGGGTTTCACGAATAACCGTTACTTTAATATGACCCGGATAGTCTAACTCGCCCTCAATCTTCTTCGTAATATCTCGAGCGAGGCGGTAGGCTTCCGCATCATCGATCTTATCCGGCTGGACCATGACACGAACTTCGCGTCCGGCTTGGATAGCGTACGATTTCTCCACGCCTTCGAACGACTCTGAAATATCTTCCAATTTCTCCAGACGTTTGATGTACGTTTCGAGTGTTTCCCTACGCGCTCCCGGTCTTGCTGCTGAGAGGGCATCCGCCGCTCCGACCAGCATGGCAATGACGGAAGTTGCTTCACAATCGCCGTGATGAGATGCGATGCTGTTGATGACTACTGGATGTTCTTTATACTTTTTCGCCAACTCTACGCCGATTTCGACGTGAGATCCTTCCACTTCGTGATCCAACGCTTTTCCGATGTCATGCAACAATCCGGCACGTTTCGCCAATGTCACATCTTCGCCGAGCTCTCCTGCCATCAAACCAGCAAGATAAGCTACTTCCATGGAATGCTTGAGCACGTTCTGACCGTAGCTCGTACGGAATTTCAGACGGCCCAAAATCTTGATTAAATCAGGATGTAAGCCGTGTACGCCAACTTCGAACGTTGCCTGTTCCCCATATTCGCGTATCCGTTCGTCCACTTCCTTGCGCGATTTTTCCACCATCTCTTCGATGCGCGCTGGATGAATACGTCCATCGGCAACGAGCTTTTCAAGCGAAGTCCGTGCGATTTCACGACGGATTGGGTCAAACCCAGACAAAATGACTGCTTCCGGCGTATCGTCAATAATGAGATCGATACCCGTCAACGTTTCGAGCGCACGGATATTGCGTCCTTCCCGTCCGATGATGCGTCCCTTCATCTCTTCGTTCGGCAACGCAACAACGGAAACGGTCGTTTCCGCCACATGATCCGCGGCACAGCGTTGAATAGCCAGCGTAATAATCTCGCGTGAACGCTTGTCCGCTTCTTCTCGCGCTTGCTGCTCGATTTCTTTAATCATTTGTGCCGTTTCATGACGTACTTCCTGTTCCACATTCGTCAAGATGATGCTTCTTGCATCTTCCATGCTCAGGTTCGAAATGCGTTCCAATTCAGAAACTTGCTGCTGACAAATACGATCGATCTGCTCTTGTGTCTCTTCGATTCGTTTCTCTTTGTTAGCCACTTGTTCTTCTTTACGTTCCAGCGATTCTAACTTTTTATCCAACGACTCTTCTTTTTGAAGTAAGCGTCTTTCCAGACGTTGAATTTCGTTCCGGCGTTCGCGGATATCTTTCTCCGCTTCGGTGCGAAGTTTATGGATGTCGTCTTTTGCTTCAAGCACCGTTTCTTTCTTCAGTGCCTCAGCTTCTTTGCGCGCGCTGTCCATAATTTGCTCCGCGGCGTGCTCGGCACTCGTTATTTTCGCTTCCGCAAGCGATTTGCGAATCAGGTATCCGATTCCAAACCCCAAGAACAATGCAGCCACAACGAGAACGATCGCGAGCCAAATGTTAATCTCCATTGCCTCACCTCCCCGTTGGTTGCTCCAAGCACTGCTTGGGTCAGGTTTCATTTTCGATTGTTCACATGTTCCATATTCTTAATTAAGCTAGGTGACCGGCGTCTTTACACCGGCGAAGGTGATGCTTCCGCATACACCGGCGCCGCCCAAAGGCGACAATCGGAAATCTTCAAAATTGGCGAAATGAATCATTAGAAATCAATTTTTGGAAGGGGAAATTGATTTCGTGATAATAAAGATACATGTTCATTTTATTATTCATGAAAAGATATTGTCAAGCAAATGCCGCAAGCTGACACTTTACTCTCCTTCTTCCCCATCCCAGACTCCGTTTTCTGCTTCCTGTTCATCCGCTGCTTGGTAAGCGGCACGCCTGGCTATATCCATTGGGTATCCTCTTCTGGCCAAAAAAGCCGCCACCTTCTGTTTGCGAAGATGAAGTTCACCCTTGGTTTGCCGCCATTTCTTGCGGGCAGCCTGCATAGCGCTCTCCCATTCTTGTTCGGGCTCTATCGCCTCTATTGCGGAACTGATATGCTGCTCGTGAACGCCCTTCTGCTTCAACTCGTGCTGTATCCAGCGACGACCCTTCATATGACGGGTGACCCGTTGATTCGTCCATTGGTGCGCATAAGCCTGATCATCGACCAGCCACTCCTGTTCCAGCCGATCCAGCACCTCTTGGATGATACCCTCTTCATAGCCCTTCTGAGCCAGGTTACGGGCCAGTTCCATCCGGGTTCTAGGTTTGCGTTGCAAATACTTGATCGATTGAACGTAGGCCTTATTCCCTTCGTCTGCACGCAATATCTCGTCCAAGGAGTCCAGAGAGAGCTCCGTACCTTTCAACAGGCGATATTTAATCATCACTGCCTCATGTACGTTGAGCGGTGAAGCTTGATCCAAATGAATAATATATCGTCCTGCCTGCTTATCGTCACGCTCGACCCGCACGATAGATACGATACGTTCCTTATCGCTCACAGTACTCTCCTCCATCCGTGTTCATTTCGCTCTTTCTTCCCCCAATGAATACACGGTATCTTTACTATACCGCAGCAGTGCCGTTATGACCAAACAAAATAAATAAGCATCGCAAAGTGTGTACAAAAACAAGCACCTTCAACAAACTTGAAGGTGCTTGTCCATAACAGTTATGATTACTCTTCTACTTCCAGTTCAAGTGCTGCATCTTCTTCTTCATTCGAAGCATTCTGTGGGATTGTCGTCGATAAATTGCTGGCATCACGAATCTTTTTCTCAATGACTTCTGAAATGTCGCGATGCTCCTTCAAGAATTGCTTCGCATTCTCGCGGCCCTGGCCTAAGCGCTCACTGTCAAAGGAGTACCACGCACCGCTCTTCTGAATAATATCCAATTCCGTACCGATATCGACGATGCTGCCTTCGCGGGAAATACCCTCTCCATACATAATATCGATATCCGCTTGCTTAAACGGAGGCGCAACTTTATTCTTCACAACCTTAATGCGCGTACGGTTACCGATCATATCATTCCCTTGCTTGATCGTCTCCACACGGCGCACATCCAGACGCACACTAGAATAGAACTTCAGCGCGCGACCGCCTGGAGTCGTCTCTGGGTTACCGAACATTACGCCGACCTTCTCGCGCAACTGGTTAATGAATATAGCAATCGTCTTGGACTTACTGATGGCACCGGATAATTTACGCAAAGCTTGAGACATCAAGCGTGCTTGCAAGCCGACATGAGAGTCCCCCATCTCGCCTTCAATCTCTGCCTTCGGTACGAGGGCAGCAACAGAGTCAATAACGACAATATCGACAGCACCGCTGCGCACGAGCGCTTCGGCGATTTCAAGTGCTTGCTCTCCTGTATCCGGCTGAGACAGAAGCAACTCATCAATGTTAACGCCCAACTTGCTTGCATACAACGGGTCCAAAGCATGTTCCGCATCGATGAATGCAGCTTGTCCACCTGACTTCTGCACTTCAGCAATAGCATGTAGTGCAACCGTCGTCTTACCAGAAGATTCTGGTCCGTATACTTCAACAACACGGCCTCGTGGCAGTCCACCTATACCTAATGCTATATCTAATGCTAACGATCCGCTCGAAACGATCTCAACTTGCATATGAGTGGATTCGCCGAGTTTCATAATCGAACCTTTACCGAATTGTTTCTCAATTTGACGCAATGCCATTTCTAATGCAGCGCGGCGATCTGACACAAACTCACTTCCTTCATTCGTTTGTTTGATAAATATATCATACCGTGTTTTGATCGGTTTGCCAAGCATTTTTTCGAACATACATTCGTTTATTTTGCGAAAAACCACCCCTAAATCCCTTTTATTAACATTTTGTACAACGTGAAATAGTAGCAATGCGCAAAAAAAAACCGCAACAAAGTAAGATGACTTTGTTACGGTTCCTCCGTTAACTATTACTTTAATTATAAGCTATGCCACAACGAAAGTAAAGTTTATCCATGTCCTTGCAATTTCCGCCATAAGCGGTACATTACGGCGTTCACCGTTCTAATTCGGATCGTGTCGCGATCCCCGCTCAAGCGGAGCTCTTCGACATGCGTATCCTTGCCCTTTTCTCCGATTGCAATATAGACAAGACCTACCGGTTTGCGTTCTGAATGGCCTGGCCCGGCAACCCCTGTAATTGCAACCGTGAAATCCGTGTCCGCAATGTCCTGCATGCCCTCAACCATCGCTTTGGCCGCTTCAGAACTAACCGCTCCCGGAGCGCTTTCCCCTTCTAACAGCTCATGGGGCACACCGAGAATCCGTTCCTTCATTTCGTTGGAATACGTTACGGCTCCACCAAGAAACACTTGTGAGCTTCCCGGAACTGACGTCATCATCTCCGCAAATAAGCCTCCTGTACAGCTTTCCGCAGCAGACAACGTCATTTGATGCTGAATGAGATGGTTGACGAGCACCTCGTTCATCGATACGTCTTCTGCTGCATACAGATGCTGACCGAGACGATTCGTGATTTCCGTTTCTACTTCTCCAAGCTTGCTTGCAGCCAGAGCTGCATCATCGCTCTTCGTCGCAAGACGAACGAGCACTTCACCTTCTTTGGCGTACGTCGCAATCGTTGTATCCCCCTGCGCCTCAATTAGATCACGAAGCGCATCCTCCAAGATGGATTCACCGACGCCTGCAAATTTCAGCATACGCGTATACAGCGTCGATGCATCAAGCAATCCATTGTCTTTCATCCAAGGAACGACCTGTTCTGCAAACATCGGTTTCATTTCACGCGGAGGCCCGGGAAGCACAATATATGCCACACCTTCATGAACGATCGCATTCCCGATCGCCAAGCCAGTTCTGTTCGGAAGCACGTCCGCCCCTTCAATAACGAGCGCTTGGCGCTTATTGCTTTCTACCATCGGAGTGCCGCGTCCGGCAAACATTTTCTCCATCTGAGTCAATGCATCCTCGTCATGATACAACTCGCTCCCCAGCAATTCAGCCAACACATCTTTCGTTATATCGTCCATCGTAGGTCCGAGTCCGCCTGTAAACAAAATGACATTCGAACGGCTTCGCGCCACTTCGATTGTGTGACGGAGCCGATCGGCATTATCGCCAACTACCGTCTGATAATAGACATCAACCCCAAGAAGAGCCAACTGCTGAGATAAATATTGTGCATTGGTGTTTACAATTTGCCCTAATAGCAGTTCCGTACCGACAGCAATCATTTCGGCTTTCATATGAGACACCATCCTTCATCTATATCTGTACCGCCATGCTTTCAATGTATGTAAATGCTAAATCCAACCTGTAAAGCCGCTGCAAGCTGCTTCATCATCCTGTCCGCGCCTTTCGTGTATCAATGAGTCATTTTATTCATGAAAAAACAATAGGCCTTCTTTCCTCGATCCACTCTACAGTCGATGTCGTAGAAAAAAGCGCCTATTGTTTAAAAGGCTGTCTCGCAAAGGTTGTTTAAAAAGTTCCCTTTTGATCACGATGTATCTCGAGAGGATAATTCCACATCGAATCTGTAATTAAACACGCACTTTACATTTTGCCGTTACGAAAAGTGAAGCACCTTTTTATTTTTCACGAAATAATCAATACCCGAATACACCGTGATCAACGCCGCAAGCCAAGTTGAGATGACATCGAACGGGAAATTAATAAACGCGAACGGGAAATTGTTCAATAACATAGCTACAATGGCTGTAATTTGTATGGCTGTCTTCCATTTGCCCCATTTGCTAGCCGCTACCACGGTCCCTTCCAACAGAGCAACCTGGCGCAAGCCCGTAACCGCAAATTCACGGCTAATAATGACGACGGCAATCCAAGCCTGACATTTGCCCATTTCCACGAGAGAAATCAGGACGGCAGCTACCAGAAGTTTGTCTGCTAGCGGATCTAGCAGCTTGCCGAGATTCGTAACCATCTTGCGTTTGCGCGCAATATAGCCGTCTAATCCATCCGTACTGGCTGCAATAATGAAGATTAACGCCGCAAATATCTGGTTGTATGTGATATAGAAGTCCTCAATTCGTATCGGTGGCAAGTAATCAAAGTTCACCAATAGAAAGAACATCATTATCGGCACGAGAAAAATGCGTGCTAACGTTATCTTATTCGCCAGATTCACGAGACACCCTCCCCGGCTAAATCGAATTCAAGAGCATGCGTAATCTTTACTTTCGTAATATCCCCAATGCTCAGTTGCGAATTGGAAATAAACACTTCACCGTCAATTTCAGGCGCGTCAAATTGCGAACGGCCGATATATACATCGTTGCGTCCGTCGTATCGTTCAACGAGCACCTCCACGATTTCGCCAATTCGCTTCTCACTCACCTGCTTCGACACTTCACGTTGAATTTCCATCAGCGTGTTCGCGCGCCACTCTTTGACTTCATCCGGCACATGATCCGGCAAGCGAGTCGCCGGCGTTGATTCTTCCGAAGAATAGGTGAACACGCCGAGACGGTCGAATTTCATTTCTCGGACGAAATTGCACAGTCCTTCAAAATCTTCATCGGTCTCTCCTGGGAAGCCGACAATAATCGATGTGCGCAAGGCAGCACTTGGAATGCGCTCGCGGATTTTGCGAACCAATTCACGTGAATCGCGTTGACGACCTGGACGGCGCATCCGTTTTAAAATATTGTCTTCACTATGCTGCAGCGGCATGTCGATATATTTGCAAATCTTCGGATTGCTCGCGATCGCTTCAATCAGTTCATCCGAGAAGAAGCCAGGGTAAGCATAATGCAGGCGGACCCATTCCACACCTGGAACTTCACTCACTTTATGCATTAATTCAGGCAGTTTAAACCCATCATACAAATCTACGCCGTAGTTTGTTGAATCCTGCGCAATTAGACTGAATTCTTTGACGCCCTGATCGGCCAACAGCTTCACTTCGGCTAAGATCGAATCCATCGTGCGGCTGCGGAATTTACCGCGCATAATCGGAATGCTGCAGAACGTGCAGTTATTGTCACAGCCTTCTGCAATCTTCACATAAGCCGTATATCTAGGTGTGGCTACCTTACGCGGCAAAATCCGATCATAATCAAATACCGGATTGCCAACTCGCACAGGCTTGCTTCCTTGGAGCGCTTCATCTACAATATCATTAATTTTATCGAAATCACCCGTTCCGACGATTCCGTCAATTTCCGGCATTTCTTCGAGCAGTTGCTCTTTATACCGCTGCGTTAAACAGCCAGACACGATGAGAGCTTTTAAATCAGCCGTCTCTTTCAAATCAGCCAAACTTAAAATGGTGTTTACCGATTCTTCCTTAGCGGCATCGATAAATCCACACGTATTTACGATAATGACGGTTGCGTCTTCTTCCTTCTCCACTAGCTCATATCCACGTTCGTGAATCAAACCGGACATAATTTCCGAGTCAACCAAGTTTTTGTCGCAGCCCAAAGTCACGATTTTAATCTTTTCTGTCATTTATACATCCCCCATAGCAAATTGCAGCTCATCCTGTTCGTTACGGCAACGAGTCGCTTTAATAACCATTGCTTCCCTATACGATTCTTTATATTTCTAGTCTAGCAACAATCACGCTTCTTTAAACCTATTTCTATCTCATCAAGTATAATACAGGGCTATCTTTCTAGTCAAAAACCAAAAAAAAACCCAGCATCCTCTAAAAGCTCTGCTTGAGAGGTGGCGGGCTATAAGAGGCTGTTCAAAAAGCCCCTTTTGTACACTCATTATAAGTTTAACGATAATTCGTAAATTGCAAGTCTAACGGTAAATCAGCTCCTCTGAGCAGCTGCATTACCTCCTGCAGATCATCTTTATTTTTGCCGGTTACCCGAATTTGGTCCCCCAAAATTTGACTCTTCACTTTCAATTTAGAGTCCCGAATTAAAATGTTGATTTTTTTGGCGATATCCTGTTCAATCCCTTGTTTCAGCTTGATGCGTTGCCGCACAGAACCTCCCGATGCAGGCTCCAATTTGCCGTATTCGACATTTTTGAGAGATATGCCGCGCTTGACCATTTTGGATTGTAAAATATCAATAACGCTCTTAAGCTTATATTCATCTTCGGAGGCAATGACCAGATCCTCTTTTTCTAATGAAATACTGCTCTTGCTCCCCTTAAAATCATACCTGGTTTCAATTTCACGTTCCGCCTGCTTAACTGAGTTGTTCAACTCCTGCATATCCATGTTAGATACAATATCGAATGAACAGTCTGCCATATATTGACCTCTCCCTTCCGTTCTTCCTCATTACTGAAACATTATGTAATACAACACAAAGGCATTCCTCTGCAGACTGCGTCAGCAAAAGAATGCCCGTGCGTTACACGTCTACTAGTAACGGCTGCGCTCCGGCATGCGGAACATATCCAGCACACCAAGCACAATATGCGCCAAGCCGAATCCTAATATGCCGTAACCCCATGCACTTGGCGATAAATAATAACCCAACAAGCTGACGACTACACCAAGACCTGTGACCACCCAGCTTACTGCCATGCTCGACACCTCACTTGTGAAGAGATATAATGATCGCCGCAACGATTATTCTCCCCTGCAGTGATGGCATTATGCTGGTCACCTTGCTAGATGATTTATCCATAAGCCGCGCGTATCGGTTTAGGGCGTGCTTGTTCCGTTCGTCCCCGAATTTCCGGTATTTCCCGCGCCTCCGGCTTCTTGCTGGAGCTTCTGCGCTTCTTCATATGGAACCAGCTTCAGATTCATGTTTTTCAAGCCAGCCACATCACCGTCAGGGATTACTTCCCCAGCGATTTTGACGGTAATAAAATCGGCCCGCCCCATTCGAATCGCCATTCCTTTGTCTGGCATCTCGTATTTCACAGTTTTGCCATCGTCCAAGTTCTCGTAATACAGCCGTTCGCCCTGACGGTTACCTACGAACACGCCCAACCAGCTGTAACCGCCTGTCGACGTTATTTCGACTTCCAATTTCCCGTTGTCCGGAGCGGCAACCACAAAATTGTCCTCGCTTCGACTTGACTTCTCAAGCACAACAATCGGTTTTGGCTCTGGCTCTGGTGTAACCGGCGGCTCTGTGCTCGTGTTGCCTCCGTTGCCGCCTGCAGCATCGCCTTTATTCCCCTCACCCGCAACTGGGGACGGCGACTCCGAATCGGTAATCTTCGTATCATCCGCAGTCTGATTGTTCGGGGTATCCGACGTTTTTACTAAAAAGAAATATAGGATCACAATAATAAGAATAACGAACGCCCACATCAGCAGCGTCGTCGCCCATCTCCCGAACCGGTCCGAATGCTGAACACTGCGTTTCTTCCGAATTATCGGCTCGCTATTGGTCTCCGGCTCGGTAGCAGGAATATCATTGCGGTAATATTGCAATATTTCATCCGGGTTTAAGCCCACCGTCTCTGCGTACGTTTTTACGAAGGCGCGTACATAGAACGAGCCCGGCAGCACTTTGTAATCCCCTTCTTCAATTGCTTCCAAATAACGCTTCCGAATCTTCGTAGCTTCCTGGACATCATCCAACGAGAGGCCTTTCTCCAGCCTTGCTTTCTTCAACAGCTGTCCTAATTCTGACACAACCTCACCTCCTGTCTGGAATATCATGCTGCAAAGCATGTTCAAAAAGTCCCCTTTTGATCACCAAGATCATCTAGGAAGCGGTTCGACATCGAATCTTGCACTCACCCTCTAAGTCCGGTGCTCATGTAGTCTATGCCTACACTTCGCTCCTCCTTATAAGTTTTGCGGAGCAAAACTCGCTTCGGAAGCATACGCTTCAGGTTCTTGCAACCTTCTCGGTGCTGAAAAGTTCACTTTTTGAACACGTACTTGTATATATAACCCGCAACTCCCAATCCTATAGATCATGATAATTGGTCGTAAACGTCTCATATGTAATTTCTTCATCTGGCGTATTGCGCAATTCAATAATGTAATCAAATAAATCGTAATTGTATCGGGTCTCCTGAACAAAAATGTCCGGATGTTCAATCACTTTGGTGGAAGGCATATTCATAATTTCGTAAAGAAGCGATTCATGCTTCTCATTGGAGCGTATCGTGCTGACAATGCCATCGATAATGAAAATGTTGTTCGAACTCATTTCTTCCTCAGACATTTGACTGCGGACAGTCTGACGCAGCAGGGTAGACGAGACAAAAGACCATCGCTTCATCGCACAGACGCTACCGGCGATAATCGATTCCGTCTTGCCGACACGAGGCATTCCACGAAGACCAATCACTTGGTGTCCATCGCGTTTGAATATTTCCCCCAAGAAATCAACAAGCAGACCAAGCTCATCCCGAGTAAACCGAAATGTCTTCCGATCATCGGAATCCCTTTCAATATATCTTCCATGACGAACTGCCAAAATATCGACCAATTTGGGCTGACGAAGGGCGGAAACTGTAATATTGTCGACCTTCTTCAACATCTGCCCCATAATCTCAATTTTCTCGTCATCATCCGTCTGCAGCAGCATTCCCCGAGTCTTATCCTCGACACCATTTATTGTAAGAATATTCACCTCAAGCATACCGAGAAGTGATGCGATATCCCCGAGCAGCCCTGGGCGATTTTTATGTATTTTATATTCCATATACCACTGTTTATATTCCATGACACACACCTCATCCGCGGTAATCCGCCGCTTTTCATTCTACAATAACTGGCACGTAAATTCCACCGGACAAAGTGAAAAATGAAAGAAAAAAACGGCAAGCTTTAACCGTTAGGCGAATAGTATTATTATAGCAGATTGTGAGCATGTATTCATGTGACAACAATGAGATGAAGATGACAGAAAAGAAAGAAAGTTCTAGGTAGAACTCCCTTTCTTTTTGACCAATAAGGAATGTTTAAATTCTGGTGAAGCGGTAAAGCGCAGCCAAACATTCCTTATGGCAATAAACCCTACCTCTACACGCGGTCGCTCATCTTTCGAAAGGCCTCGGTAGAGAATTTCTCATGCTGCTCTGCCATGTGTCAATTAGCCGTTGCGCTCAGCCAATTTCACCATCAAGCGGGCAATCGTCTTCCGATCTTCATCGGATCCGACCTCCCACAACTCTTTCAGCGTGCGCTCCTGCTGATTCTGAGGATCCACTTTCTCATCCAAGAACGAGCCGATTTCATAAGCTAATTTGGAAATGGTTTCTTCTGTCATACCAATTCCTTTTGCTTGCTTGACGCGCTCGCCAAGAAATTTTTTCCATGAGTCAAAGCTTTTAAGTACAGATGACATGAGAACGCCTCCTTGTCGCTTTAGTTAATGCATCAACAGTCGTAATATGTACGATTGAGGCCAGAATTATGCGTTCTCATCATAGATAAAACCTGCCTCGGCAGTATGATTGACATGAATGGATTGCGCCCTCGTTATGTTTGCCATCCCCCGTTGGGGCTGATGACCTGTCCCGTAATGTAGCTCGACTCCGGTAAAGCCAAGAAGTAGACAAGCGATGCTACTTCTTCTGGAGTGCCGAGGCGGCCTAGCGGAATATCGTCCTGAAGAGCAACCCGCTCCTCATTATCCAAATGTTTGACCATATCCGTGTCCACTGCACCTGGAGCAACCGCATTGACTGTCACACCGGATGGGGCAAGCTCTTTGGCCAACGCCTTCGTAAACGCATTTACTCCGCCCTTTGCCGTGGAATACATCACTTCACAAGAAGCTCCCGTAATGCCCCAGATCGATGATACATTAATGATGCGGCCGTATTTCTGCGAAATCATATGGGGCACAAATCGTTGGGCGCATAGAAACATCCCCTTTAAATTAATGCTCATGCATTCATCCCATTCTTCTTCCGTCACATCGGTAAACAGACCGTAATACGCGACACCTGCATTATTTACCACAATATCCGGTGTGAACCCGAGCTCGTCCAGCTTTGTTTTCATCCGATCGATCTGTTCCCCTGAACGTAAATCAGCTGCGATCGTCATCACTTCGCCGCCATATGCCAAGCACCGTCTCGCCACTTCATTGGCTGATTCATGGGACTGCAAATAATGGATGATGACCTTCATCCCCACGGAAGCGAATCGTTCAGCGATGGCAGCCCCAATCCCCCGGCTTGCTCCTGTAATCAACACGGATGTTTCCGCTAAAGCCTTCATTCCCTGTTCTCCCCTTTACATGCTGTAACCTTGGACTAATACCGAAATACAAAGAAGGCGTACCCGTTAGTCAGGCACGCCTTCATATACTACGGCTGTTCCACGATTGAAACCGCTAATCGATTCCAATCGAAATGTTCTTGAAGCCGCTGATGAACCTGTTCTAACTTTAGTGATTCGTATACGGAAATTATATCAAATAAATCCGTATCCCGGAACTTGAACTTCGTGAATTCATTAGCAATTGCTTCTGGCGAATTAAGCATCCGCAAATAAGAACCGATCGCTTTATTGCGAATACGTTCGAACGAAGCCATTTCGAAGCCTTTCTGCTTCGCTTGTTCAATTAGTTCCTGTACACGCTGCACTAAGCGATCCGGCTCCTTCGTTTCTCCGCCCATAATCGAGAACGCATAATCCGGACTGCAGTTGAACTCGCTGCCGAATGAATCGGTTGTCAGTCCTTCTTCATATAGGATCTGGTTCAGTGGCGAGCTGCTGCCCAGCAGCAAATCCATCATGACGCGCGTTGCAATTTCATACTCCAAGAGCGCTCTGCCTTCCAGTCCTGTTCGGGGTTCTTTGCATCCGAACAAGCAGCGCGGGATGGAAACGGGCAGCTTCGAGACACGTCTGGCCTCTTGTACCGCATCAGGCTCTGCTTCGAAAATACGATCGATTTGTCCTTGTGGCTCGAACTGCTTCTGCGATTGATTGCGCCGCACTAATTCAAAAATAGCTTGTTCATCTACACCGCCGACGACGAACAGCAGCATATTGGTCGGATGGTAAAAGGTGTGGTAACACGTATACAGCGTCTCCTTCGTAATCGTGCCGATCGATTCAACCGTTCCGGCAATATCGATGTGTACTGGGTGACGCTGGTACATCGCCTCGATTAATCCGAAGTAGGAACGCCATGCCGGATTGTCTCGATACATGTTGATTTCCTGCGCAATAATTCCCTTTTCCTTCTCTACGTTCTCATCCGTAAAGTATGGTCTTTGCACGAAATCAATTAATGTCTCCAAACTTTCCTCAACTCGGGCGGTGGAAGAGAACAAGTATACGGTACGGTCAAAGGTTGTGAATGCGTTCGCAGAAGCGCCCTGTTGGGCAAAGGTTGCAAAAATATCACCCTCAGGCTCTTCAAACATTTTATGCTCGAGAAAATGTGCGATACCGTCAGGGACTTGAATCGCGTTCTGGCCCTCAACCTTAAAATGATTGTCTATAGAACCATACTTCGTCGAAAACGTTGCATACGTCTTCTGAAAGCCTGGCTTCGGCAAGACGTAGACATCTAAACCGTTGTCCATTCGTTCGTAATATAACGTTTCTTGCAACTGGGAATATTGACGTTGCTCCATCGTTAAACCTCCTCCCGATTACGCAAGAAGTATATCGTGTCCAAATGAAAAGTTTGTGCCGCTTCTTGTATGCGCGTTTCATCCGTTTGTATAATCTCATCTATTAATTGGGCTGTAGAGCGTTCGCGGCCAGATAAGACACGGTTAAAATCAAAACCGATCATTTCAAAAGCTGAGTCGTCAATTTCCCGAAGCTGATTGGCTATCATCGCCTTCGTCTGGTTCAGCTCCAATGATTCAATCTGTCCGGCCTTCATTGCTTCCAGCTGTTCTTTAATAATAAGCTGCGCTTTATCAAAGTTTTGGAACTCAATCCCCGATTGGATCGTGCAAATTCCTTTATGGCCGTCAAAGCGCGATGATGCATAATAGGCAAGGCTGTTCTTTTCCCGGACATGAATAAATAGCTTCGAATGTGGATAACCGCCTAGCACACCATTGAATAACAGTGCTGCCGGATACCCATTGTCCGCGTAAGTGATGGTGGAGCGAAGCCCCATGTTAAGCTTCCCTTGACTGACGTCCAGACGTTCGACGACCGTGTTCGGTTCTCCGGTCCGAGGAACGGGCATGGAACGTGCATAAGGCGTTTCGCCCATCCGGTTCAAGACGAAGGACTCGTTAATGTATCGTTCCACCTCTTCGAGTGTCGTATCGCCTACGACATACACATCGATCGCGGCATGCTCCAGCCACCAACGATATTTCTCGTGCAGCGATTGTGCGTCGATACCATCCAAATCTTGACGATCGCCAAGTGCATGGAGCCGGTATGGCTCATTTTTGCACATTTCCTCAATGCAGCGCTCTGCCGCGTATCGTATCTTATCGTTCACAATCGATTCAATGCGCTGGCGCAGCGTCTCTTTCTCCTCTGTCACATACTTGTTGCGGAAGACTCCTTCTTCCGTGACAGGCGAAGTAATGACATCGCCCATAAATTGAAACGCCTGACCGAGCAAGGAGTCTGCAGAACGGACGAACGTATCGTTAATTACGTCCATACGGAACTGTATAATTTGATAATCTCCCCGCTTGTATACGTCGAACCCAAATCCTGCACCATACATTTCGTCCAGCCGCTCGCGAAAGCGAATCGTTTCCGGATAAGAAGCCGTCCCTCGCCGAAGCACAAATGGCGTCAATGCGATCGGGGTAACCGTTTCTTCCTGAAGCGGTATCCCTACGTATACGGAGATGGCGAACGTTTTGAAGCGATTCGTCGGCATAACGTGAACCCGTATGCCTTTGACATTGCCTCGTTCAAAAGTAGGTTTGCTCACGAGTGTTTACCTCTCTTCTTCCGTGTCCCCTACACGGCTATTGTCATGCATCTTGCATCTTATATTCGATATTTATCCATAGTATACCTGCCACATACCGAATATAGAAATTGCACTTCCATCTAAAAACAAAGAAGCGAACGGTCGAGCCCTGACCATTGCTTCTTCGTTCCGAATGCTACATACAGAATATATGTTTGCCGATCGTTTTCACTTGAGTCCGGGTCCAAATCCACTTGGATGTGGCGGTAACCGGGTTGAAATAATACAGGCAGCCGCCGCTTGGATCCCATCCTTCGATCGCATCCTGTACAGCTTGGCGCGCCTTTTCATTGGGCGTCAACCAGATTTGGCCGTCTGCTACGGCAGTGAATGCCCCTGGTTGGAATATAACGCCCGATACTGTGTTCGGGAAGCTAGGTGATTTTACCCGGTTAAGAATGACAGCGGCCACAGCTACCTGGCCTTCGTATGGTTCGCCGCGAGACTCGCCATATACGGCATTGGCCATTAGTTTCAAATCATTTTCGGAAAATCCAAGATTGTTGGAGCCGCTGACGTTGTTTTTGGGCTTTGAAGCGCTTGGCGCAGTCTCTGCCGCTCCCGGCTTCCAATTTTTCGTAGCGTTGTACAGCTTCAATTTCGTCTTCGGACCAGCTACACCGTCTGCCTTCATACCGAACTTCCACTGGAACCACTTTACAGATTCGAGCGTGGAACTACCGAACACACCATCCACTTTACCGTCATAATAGCCTAAAAACTTCAGCCGTCCTTGCAGCTCATTTACGTCTTGTCCCGTTGATCCATACTTTATGGTTGCATTGCTGAAAGTGGCAGCGGACTGTGTCATATGCTTGTACTGATATGCACCGAACAGCACGAACACCATACACATCGTAATCCAAATCATGCGTTTTCTCATGGCCTAACGTCTACCTCTCTCTTGTGAATTTGACAGGATTGGCAACTTTATTATGAGAAAACGCAGCAAGTTCTATTCATTTGGATCTAGATTTTGACCATAGCTATGCTTCACCATTAACGAAATGCTCCATTCGTGCAGCAGTATGTTTAGGCTGACGGCGATTTGCTTTAACCGCTCTTTTGCTTCGCTCTCCCCTATCGTCAGAAGACGTTACGGTTTAGATTCATTGCCATCATAATCGGCAGCTTCATGCCATGGTATATTGAAACGAAGCTTGCCTTATCCTCGGCGTTGCTCCACCTGACTATATGGGAGAATGGACAAAAGAACCCGTCAACATGTTTCCGATTTGAAAGGGAGAGGGGCTCTCATTCTGAATGAAGGGGAGAGTGAGGCAACGCATGGAACAGACACACCCATCTCGCGGCACTACCACCTGCTCCCCCGCCCTCATGGCAGCTATTGCCCAGAACATGAAAAAGATTGCCAACCATCTGGCCAGAAGGGCCGAATAGGAGGCAATCTTTTATCCTTCATGTATGTTCTTACGCAAACTAATTTTCAAAAATAGTTAGTATCTATTTCCTTAGAAATACAAGGGGATGTCGACACTTTAAGGACGTCGGAGCATCTCTTTCTTACGTTATGAAGATATTTTATTTTGTTGATATTGCTCTAATGTCAAGAGCACTTCGCGCGGTCGGCTCCCTTCATGAGGTCCGATAATGCCCTGCATATGCATATGATCAATCAACCGGCTCGCCCGGTTGTATCCGATTCTCATGCGCCGCTGAAGCAAGGACGCTGAAGCCTGTTGCGCTTCAAGCACCATCTGAATGGCTTGCTCATACAGTTCATCGATCGGCTCGTCCGCTGCAAGTCCGTTCTCGTCAATTTCCGGAACCAAGTCTTCGTTGTACTCGGCCTGACCTTGTCCACTGACGAAGGAAACGACCGATTCTACCTCCTGATCAGACAAGAACGCTCCCTGTACCCGAATTGGCTTCGAGGAGCCCATCGGCAGGAAGAGCATATCGCCCCGGCCCAGCAACTTCTCCGCGCCCGCCATATCGAGAATCGTGCGAGAATCCACTTGAGAGGACACACCAAATGCTATCCGTGAAGGGATGTTCGCCTTAATGACACCCGTAATAACGTCAACCGAAGGACGCTGTGTCGCTATAATTAAATGAATGCCTGCAGCACGGGCCATTTGCGCCAATCGGCAGATCGCGTCTTCGACATCATTGGCAGCGACCATCATCAAGTCCGCCAACTCGTCGACGATAATGACAATGTATGGCAGAACCTTATCCGGTTCT
The DNA here is from genome assembly GCF_023713585.1 of Paenibacillus sp. MER TA 81-3. Taxonomy (NCBI): domain Bacteria; kingdom Bacillati; phylum Bacillota; class Bacilli; order Caryophanales; family Paenibacillaceae; genus Paenibacillus; species Paenibacillus sp. MER TA 81-3. The sequence goes on along the minus strand of NZ_JAMAWB010000001.1, from coordinate 349,893 downwards.
TCCGCGACAAGCTTGTTATATCCTTCAATATTCCGTGTGCCCGACTTCGAGAACAGCTCGTATCGCTTCTCCATCTCTACTACGATCTTCTTCAGCGCAAGCGATGCACGACGTGGATCCGTCACGACTGGCGCCAGCAGATGTGGAATGCCGTTATACACATTTAACTCGACCATTTTCGGATCTACCATTAAAAATTTGACTTCATCCGGCTTGGCCTTGTACAGAATGCTCGTAATGATACCGTTAATACATACCGACTTCCCTGAACCTGTAGCGCCCGCCACGAGCAAGTGAGGCATGCGGGCCAGGTTGCCTACGATTGGAGTGCCCGAGATGTCGCGTCCAAGAGCGATTGACAATCGTGATGCGGCCTCTAGGAATGTCGGCGTCTCCATCACTTCACGCATCGTGACCGTCGAGACCTCATTGTTCGGCACCTCGATACCAATGGCAGATTTCCCCGGTATCGGCGCCTCCATCCGAATGTCCTTCGCAGCAAGCGCAAGGGCGATGTCATCGGACAAACTTACAATCCGACTTACCTTAACGCCGATGTCAGGCTGAATCTCATACCGTGTCACCGCTGGTCCGCGAACCACTTCCAATACTTTAGCCCGTACCCCGAAGCTTTCCAGCGTCGCCTCAAGCTTGCGGGCTGTCTGCATGAAATCAGCTTGATCCCCGCCTTTGGCACTGTTCGGCTGCTTGGCCAACAAATTGAACGACGGCATTTTGTACGGCTTAACCGGAGGGGGTGGCGGCTTAATCATTGCCGCTTCACCCGCTGCTCCTTCCGCATTCGCACCGGCAGCATCGTGGAGTAATTCGGCAGCTGATCCGGTGTCACCCGAATTGCCACCACTTTGTTGAGCAATAGCTTGAGGGGCTGCTTCCTCCCAATTATCCTCCGTATCATCGTGCTTCCACGGCGCTTGGCCAGCGGCGGCATTGGGCTCTATCAATTCGCCTTCCTGAGCAGCCCAATCCGGTTCACCCGCTTGTGCTGAGAAATCCCGGAACCGGGGAGCTTCGTTGGAACCGGAATCCAGATCATCATGCTGATTGAGCATCCCATTCGAAGCGTTCGCGGCTGCCGCTGTCCCTGCCGCATTTATAATTAGACTATCTTCCTCATCATCGGCGTCACTCAAGCGCGCCGCTTTCGAGCGCCCCTTGAAGACTGCTCTTTCGCCGTATTCTTCATCCTCATCTGTATATTCGGCTGCACGTTTACGGCTGAACAATTGCATAAATATTGGGATCTTGGCACTCCGGCGCGGAGGTCCCTCTTCATCTTCCTCGTCATCGAGCGAATCCGGCAGCATATATTCTTCCGAGGGACGCTTAGCCGCGACCCGCTGTTTGCCTTCCTGCAGCTTGCGTTCATTCAAGCGCGCCTTGCGCTTCTTCTTCAGCACATTGGTCAACTTCTTCACCTGAGTACGCAGGAGACGAACGAGTTCGACATAAGAAAGCTGGGTGGCCAGCATAAATCCGATAAATAGCAACACAATGGTAAGAAGCTTGCTTCCAAGGCTGCCGAACAGCATGAACAAAGCGCAATAAAGCACAGCGCCAACGTATCCGCCGCTTATATCCTTTTGCAGCATCGTTCCTGCTGTTCCTGTCTCTTGAGCTTGCAGTAATTCTAGTTTTAATGTCTTATGTATGTCTTGAAATATGAATCCCGCTCTAACATCCTCGGCAACAGGCAAAATACGCTGCTCAACAGTATGAACGGTACTAATCATCGTTAGAGCCAACATGATGCATACCATCCCTGTCTTGCGCGGATTCCACCCTGACGGCCAATTTCGTTTAATCATAACCGCCAAGCCAATATATATGAACATAAGCGGAATAATGAAATACCATTTTCCTAGTAGCAATCCTGAAATTTTGGATAATGATCGCCCGAAAGCCGCCCCGCCAGACAACGCGATGACGGAACACGTAATAAGCAAAATACCGTATATTTCGTATTTCAGGCTTTTGCTAAAGGATTGCTTTTTTTTCTTCCTGCGGGCCAAATACAGTCACCTCCATTTGTACATTATAGCACAGAACAGCCGTTCTTCCTATTGTCATTCCATGAAGACAAAAAAGCACGCTTACCTCCTGAACAGAGGCGCGTGCTCACACATCAAGCCATATGTTAACGCAACGATAAGACAGTGCCTGGAGCAAAACACGGGAGTAAAAAGTCCTGGAGTCCGCGGCCTTGCAGCAACCGTTCGATTCGGACGGTTGTCAAATCCAGTTGCTCCACCAGCAAAGTGCGTCCCTGCCATTCCATTTCCATAAATTTCGGCTCTTTATCATATCCATTCAACACCTGTTCCATTGGCATAACGGTATATAACATTATGCTTGTCCTCCTCCGATCGGCGGAGCAACCGGAGGGGCTTGGACTGGCTTCGCACCGGGATTCATACTCGGATTTACATTATTCACATTCGGGCTCATATTCGGATTCCCAATCGGATTGGATCTTTTCTCATCAATCATTCGATTCAAGTGCTGTAATGCCAAGCCGATTCCACCCACCTCATCGATGAGACCGTATCGAACCGCGTCAACTCCGATTACGGTCGTTCCGATATCCCGTGTAAGCTCGCCTGTCGTAAACATGAGTTCTTTAAATTTCTGTTCAGACACACGCGAATGAGTCGTAACAAAGCGTACCACCCGTTCTTGCATTTTGTCTAAATATTCGAACGTTTGCGGCACGCCGATTACAAGACCCGTCAGACGTATCGGGTGTATCGTCATCGTGGCCGTCTCCGCGATTATACTGACAGCGGATGATACGGCTATCGGTACGCCGATGCTATGCCCGCCTCCCAACACTAGCGTCACGGTAGGTTTAGACATCGATGAGACCATCTCGGCAATAGCCAGACCCGCTTCCACATCGCCGCCGACTGTATTTAAAATGATGAGCACTCCTTCAATCTTGGCGTTCTGTTCAGCCGCAACCAGTTGGGGAATAACATGCTCATATTTCGTAGTCTTGTTCTGGGGGGGAAGCACGATATGACCTTCGATTTGTCCGATAATATTTAAGCAGTAAATGTTGGATTCACCCGGAGAAGGAGTTGAAGCGGTCCCCAATTGTTGAATCGTCTCCACGGTAGGCGGACCTTTCGGTGCTTGAGCGTCTGGGGGAGCCTCATTCTGTTGCTGTGTAAACGAAAACGGAGACCCATTCTGATCTGACATCACTATTCCCTCCGATCTATCTTGTGCCATGCTGTCATAGGTTGCACATCTAAGGGAATCATTATGCTTCTAGAACATGATTTCACTTTATCGCTTTACAGAACACTTACCTTAACGTTAAAAAGGCTGCCATTCCTTGCCCTAGGGCAGAAATAACAGCCTTAACTATTACTTACACGGTTCGTGTGGGCAGGACGAGAATAACTGGTGACTGGGATTCTCGCCCCACACTTCTACACTTCCATGATAATCGGAAGAATCATCGGACGTCGGCGCGTCTGCTCGTACAAGAATCGACCAAGCGCATCCTTCACGTTCGTCTTAAGCGATGCCCACTCATTCACTTTCTCACTCATCAACTTGTGCAATGTCGATGTCACGATGCGATTAGCTTCATCAAGCAACCCTTCCGATTCACGTACATATACGAATCCGCGTGAAATGATATCCGGTCCGGACAAAATCGTGCCGTCTTGCTTACTGAGCGTAACGACCACGACCAAAATCCCGTCCTGCGACAACAGCTTGCGGTCGCGCAAGACGATATTCCCGACATCTCCGACACCAAGACCATCGATGAGCACATAGCCAGAAGGAACTTTTGAACCTCGGCGTGCAACACCGTTCTGAATTTCTACCGTATCTCCGATATCGGTAATGAAAATATTCTCAGATTCAATTCCGACCGCTTCAGCTAGCGCAGCATGTTGACGAAGCATGCGATATTCACCATGGATCGGAATAAAGTATTTCGGGCGAATCAAGTTCAGCATCAGCTTTAGTTCTTCCTGGCTGCCGTGTCCAGATACGTGAACACCCGATTTCATGCCGCCGTAGATTACATGTGCTCCGAGACGGGACAATTCATCTACAGTACGACCGACATATTTCTCATTGCCTGGAATTGGCGTTGCTGCAATTACAACTGTATCTCCCGGTAAAATATCTACCTTGCGGTGTGTAGAACGAGCCATACGCGTCAGCGCAGACATTGGTTCCCCTTGCGAACCAGTAGACAAAATAACGACTCGGTCTGCCGCCATCTTATTCACTTCTTCGGGTTCAATCAGCATGCCATCCGGGATATGTAAATATCCTAATTCCGATGCGATAGTGACGACGTTCACCATGCTTCGGCCGATAACCGTCAGCTTGCGATTGGTAGCATGAGCCGCTTCAATGACTTGTTGTATACGGTGAATGTTTGAAGCGAATGTGGCAATCACCACACGCTGTTCCGCTTTTCTAAAAATATCTTCCAATGCAACGCCTACACTGCTTTCCGATGGTGTAAAGCCAGGGCGTTCTGCGTTCGTGCTGTCAGAAAGCAAAGCAAGTACGCCACGCTGTCCAATTTCCGCCATCCGATGCAAGTCCGCATATTGTGCATTTACTGGCGAGTGATCAAATTTAAAGTCTCCTGTATGAACCACACTGCCTTCCGGTGTGTCTAAGCAGACACCAACCGAATCCGGAATGGAGTGATTCGTTCTAAAGAAGCTGGCACGGATGGATCCGAGCTGAACTTCCGAATCCGCTGTGATAAGAATACGCTTCGTCTCACCAAGCAGATTGGCTTCACGTAGTTTGCTCTCTATCAATCCGAGCGTAAGTCGCGTTCCATAAACAGGAACGTTCAAATGTTTCAATACGTAAGGTAAACCACCAATGTGGTCTTCATGTCCGTGCGTAATCAGAATACCTCTTACTTTATCTCGGTTCTCCGTCAGGTATGAAATATCCGGGATGACAATATCTATTCCGAGCATGTCTTCTTCTGGAAACTTCAACCCTGCGTCAATGACGACGATATCGTTACCATATTGAACGACGTACATATTTTTTCCGATTTCGCCTACGCCGCCCAATGCGAAGATGGACAATTTATCAACGTTGTTTTTCTTCGACAAGTGGATCCTAACCTCCTATATTCAGTTGGCCGTCGTACCAATGAATTTCTTTCTTTTTGAATAAAAAATATACCGCACCCAGTCACTTGATTCTCATTATACATGAACAAAAGTAAAAAACACAAGTCGGCGTTTGTTACGTATATTGTTGCCGAAAACAAAGAAACCGATGCTTCGAAATCGCATCGGTTCCTAAATATGTTCGATTGCATCGCTTATTTTGCATAAAAATGCATGTTCAAAACGTAAGATTTCAGCCTTGCTGCGCTTCAATGGACTGAACCAGCTGACGTATAAATGCCGCTTCACTATCTGTAGGTTCCACTAACGGCAAGCGTACGCCACCAACGTCAAAACCTTTGAGCTGCATGGCATATTTGACGGGTACCGGACTAGGAAATTCGAACAATCCTTTAAATACAGGATATAGCTCTTGATGGATACGTGCAGCTTCAGCCGGCTGGCCAGCCAAATACGATTCGATCATCTTCTTCATCTGTGCGCCAATCAAATGACTCGCAACGCTAATAATTCCATAGCCCCCTATCGCAAGCAAAGGCAAGGTCATCGGATCATCACCGCTGTACACCCGGAACGATTCCGGCGCGCGCGCTGCGAGTTGAGACAGCTGATCGACACTGGCGCATTCTTTCGTCGCCACGATATTCGGGATTTCTGCAAGACGCAGCGTCGTCTCTACTGACAAGCTTGCCACTGTGCGTCCCGGTACATTGTATACAATGACCGGAAGCGACGTGGAGTCCGCGATTGTTTTGAAGTGACGATATAGTCCTTCTTGACTCGGCTTGTTGTAATACGGTACGACCGCAAGTATTCCGTCGACACCAGCCTCTTCAGCCAGCTTAGTCATATGAACGGAATGCGCGGTGTTGTTGCTGCCGGTTCCTGCGATGATGCGAGCACGTCCGTTCGCTTTTTCCACGGAAAAACGAAACAGCGCCAGCTTCTCCTCATCGGTTAACGTGGGAGATTCTCCTGTCGTTCCGCACACGACAAGGCTGTCGCTCTGTTGTTCTTCGATTAAGTAATCGAGTAGTCGTTCTACTTCATACCAATGGATTTCTTCGTTCTCGTCGAACGGTGTCACCATGGCTGTAATCATTCTTCCGAAGTCCACATTGATTCCTCCTCTGGCGTGTTTAACGCTGAAAGTTCGGGATTCATATACAATGCCGGCTTATCGATGAAGCTCAAATTTAGCATGCAGCGCACGTAATGCACGAACCATATCTTCTTTACGTACGAGCACCCATATCGTCGTATTGGAGTCAGCCGATTGAAGGATCTGAATTTCTTGTTCCGTTAAGGCTTCAACGATGCGGGACATAATACCTGGGACCCCATTGATGCCGCCTCCGATAACCGAAACCTTTGCACAACCTGACAACGACCTTGGAGCATACCCCATCTCATCCAACACATGAAGCGCGCGAGGCGCATCATTGTCGAACACCGTATAAACTGCTCCCGAAGGGGTAACATTAATAAAATCAACGCTAATTTGATTTTGGGCCATTGCTTTGAACACTTGCAGCTGTAAATCATAGGCGCCTTCCCGGGCTTCTACTGTTATCTGCGTTACGTTGCTTACGTAAGCGATTCCGGTCACAAAGCGATCAACGATACCCGTCTCGATATCGCGAAAGCCTTCCGGATGTGTGACAAGTGTCCCTTCGTCGTCACTAAAGGTGGATCGTACGCGAACAGGCACTTGCGATTGCATTGCAATCTCGACCGCTCGTGGATGAATAACCTTCGCCCCATGATGCGCCATATTGCATATTTCGGCATAACTCACCACCGTAAGCGGCTTTGCGTCTTCTACCAGCCGTGGGTCAGCCGTTAGAATACCGTTCACATCTGTATAAATGTCGACAATTTCTGCATGCAATGCCGCACCCAGCGCAGTGGCCGAAGTATCGCTGCCACCGCGTCCAAGCGTTGTGAAGTCACCGTTTTCCGTCTGTCCTTGGAAACCAGTCACGATAACAACCTCAGCATCCTTCCACGCGCTAATGACGCGTTCCGGACGAACATCCACGATCCGGGCATTGCCATAATGGTTGTCAGTCTTAAATCCAGCTTGTGCCCCCGTAAGGACAGTTGCCGTAATTCCTTCATTCTGCAGCAAGCTGCAAAGCGTTGTCGCGGATATAATTTCACCGCAGCACAGCAGTAAATCCTTCTCGCGAATAGGCAGATTATCTCCGTTCTGACCAATCCAATCAAGCAACGTATCGGTTGCGTAAGGTTCTCCCCGTCTGCCCATAGCAGATACGACAACCGCCAGACGGTATCCCTGATCCAATTCACGACGTATATGGTGGATGACGCGAACTCTGGCTTCTGCTGATGACAAGGAAGTTCCACCAAATTTTTGAACTAAAATGCGCATGTGTAATTCCTCCAACTTATGAAGACTGAACGGCAGAAACATCGATAGCCAAAGAAAACCAAGCTTGCTTAACAGCCTAGTATGAGAAAACCTCTATCGCGGCCTATCGAAGATGAGCGACCGCGTGTAGAGGTAGGTTGTATCGCCATAAGGAAGGTTTGGTTTTGCTTTAGCGCTTCACAGAACTTGAACATTCCTTAATGGTAAAGCAGGAGCGGCCTGCTGGATTACTGCCGCTCCGAAGCGATGTATTCTGCGATTTGTACCGCGTTCCATGCAGCGCCTTTCATTAAGTTGTCTGATACGACCCACATGTTAAGAGCACGTGGCTCATATAAGTCACGGCGCAAGCGTCCGACAAATACGTCTGGTTTACCGGCCGAGTCTGCAGCCAACGGGTATTGCTGAGATTCAGGATCATCCACCAAAGTCAAACCAGGAGCGTTCGAGAGCAGTTGACGGACTTCATCCATCTGGAAATCCTCTTTCAATTCAACATATAAGGATTCTGAGTGTCCGTATACGACCGGAATTCGCACGCAAGTAGCCGTTACTTGAATGTCCTCATCGTTCATAATCTTCTTCGTCTCACGGATCATTTTCATTTCTTCCAACGTAAAGCCGTTATCTTGGAATTTATCAATTTGCGGAATGGCATTAAATGCGATCTGATGCTTGACTGGAAGTGAACCTACCGGCAAAATATCCGGATTCACATCAGTCCCTTCAAGCGCCGCTTTCGTCTGACGAAGCAGTTCGTCAATCGCGCGGCTTCCCGCTCCCGACACCGCTTGATAAGTGGATACAATTACTTTGGAGATTCCATAACGATCATAAAGCGGCTTCAATGCTGCCACCATTTGAATTGTAGAGCAATTCGGGTTCGCAATAATACCTTGATGTTCTTTGACCTTCTCGATGTTAACTTCAGGTACGACAAGCGGTGTATTCGGATCCATACGGAAGGCGTTGGTATTATCTATGCAGACCGTGCCCCGTTCAACTGCTGCCGAAGCTAACGCTTTACTAACGTCGCCGCCAGCGCTGAACCAAGCAATGTCCACTCCTTCAAAGCTTTCCGGCTTCGCTTCCTCAACGGTAAACTCTTGACCGTTAAACGGAATCTTTGTGCCGGCGGAACGAGCCGATGACAACAACTTCAATGTATTAATCGGAAATCGGCGTTGTTCCAGCAGCTTGATAATCTGTCCCCCTACTGCACCTGTTGCGCCAACTACAGCAACGTTAAACCGCTTCTGATTCGTCATATGACTTTCTCCCCTCTGTCCCATCAATCTAAGCCCCCTTTAATCACGAAGCATTCCAAGAGGTCATTCGACATCGAGTCTTGCATTCACTCTCGAAGAGCCTATGCTCCCGAAGCAGGTTTCCTGCGGAAACTTTTACTTCTCGGTGCTGAAAAGGGGCCTTTTTGTATAAACACTTATATTAATATTATGCGTGATAAGCTATATTGTCTATTGAAATCGCTCAATAAGGACCGGCTGGATCTGTCTTCCTTCTAACGCCGCAATACACGCTTCAGGAACTAATTCCATGCGTGCCACTAGGGAATTCGGCTTTTGTGCCGGATTGTCTTGACCGAACGGCACGAAATAAATGTATTTCGCGACTAATAATTTAGCGATATTGGCTGCGTTCAATCCGAGTCCGTCATTCGTTGAGATCGCCAAAACTAGCGGACGCTGATTGCGCATCTGCGCCTTGGCTGCCATCAAGACAGGACTGTCTGTCATCGCATTGGCGAGTTTGCTTGTCGTATTCCCAGTGCACGGTGCAATGACCATCACATCAAGCAGCTTGGACGGGCCAAGCGGCTCGGCTTCTACAATTGTAGAAATAATATCATTCCCAGTAATTTCTTTCAACTGCTTTTGCCAATTTTCTGACGTTCCAAAGCGCGTATCCGTCGTCATCACCGTCTGTGACGCAATGGGGATGACGCGCGCTCCCGCGTCGACAAACCGCTGTATTTGTGGCATGACTTCCGCAAATGTACAATGAGAACCCGTTAATGCATAACCGACCGTCTTCCCCTGATAGTTCATTGCCCATTCCCCCGATTCCGCATAAACTCAAGAAGCAGCTTCGTTATGCAGTGCGCCAAGATGCGCCCCGCTGACTTCGGAGCAACGATGCCTGGCAATCCGGGAGCTAACATCGCCTTGACGCCGCGCTTCTCTGCAAAGCGAAAATCAACGCCGCCAGGGAACGAGGCCAAGTCAATAATAACCGCACGGTTAGGTATTTGGGCAATGACCTGTGCTGTGACTATCATAGTCGGTATCGTATTAAAAAGCAAGTCGATATTTGACACCTGATGGGCCAATTCGCTTAGGAAAAAAGGCCTGAATCCCATCTCCGTCGCACGAGCAAAATGCTCATCTTTGCGCACACCGATACGAACATTCGCTCCCAATCCGAGCAAGGTACGAGCCAACGTGAATCCGGTCCGCCCCATGCCGAGTACGACCGACTCCGAGCCGTGCAGCGTAATATCGGTATGCTGGATCGCCATCATCACCGCTCCTTCTGCGGTAGGGATGGAGTTGTAAATGGCTACGTCGTCCCGATCGAACAATTCAATGAGTGAAATCCGGTATTTCGTGCATAGCTTGCTTAAGTACGGCTTTGACATCCCGGTAAAAATGACGCAATGCTCTGGTACAACCGCCATATGTTCTTCGGTAAGCATCAGTTCGTCCGAAGTAAATATCGCATGCACCTTGCCGTTATCGTCTGTGCCTACGGCTGGCAGCATTATGGCATCGGCATCCTTCAACAGCTCCGGTGTCAACGGTTGACGTTGAACGCCATGGAACGGGTTCTGCAGCTGGTCAAATCCGACTAGCGTGATACTGGCGTCGAGTTCGATGAATTTATGAATAATTTCAAGCTGACGGGCGTCCCCACCTATGAACACGACTTGAACTCCGGTTAACATAGTCGCTGTTCACTCCTTTCTGAGCCCAAACGTATAGAATATCTTATGCGGGAGCCCATAAAGGGTGCAGCCACGATCTGATAGCTGGCATCGAAATCTTCGAACAAGGTAGCTTCTCAGCAACCTCTTACAGCAAAAAACGCAGCCGCTCCCGGTACAGGAGCAGACTGCGTTATTATGCCGATTATTTCGTGCCCGTATGTCCGAACCCACCTTCTCCACGAACGGTGTCAGATAATTCGTCTACTTCAATTAACCGGATTTGCGGTACGAATTGAAATACCATTTGGGCAATCCGTTCTTTGCGTTCAATAGTGAAATGCTGCTGCCCCACATTCACGAGCAGCACCTTGACTTCACCGCGGTAATCCGCATCAATCGTACCGGGAGAATTCAAGCACGTGATGCCTTGCTTATAGGCAAGACCGCTGCGCGGTCGGATTTGGGCCTCCAAATGGGCTGGCATCGCCATCGAGAAGCCTGTAGGAATCAATGCGCGATGACCCGGCGCCAATGTTATCGGCTCTTGCACAGCTGCATATAAGTCAAAGCCAGCAGCAAGGTCAGACATTTTCTGCGGCAAAGAAATATCTTCATTTCCGGGTAATCTTTTAATTTGTACTTGATGATCCTGCTGTAACAAGACAATCCCTCCTGAAAGCCGATATTGCACGGTCATTCGAACCGACCATCGAAACCGCGAACGGTTGCGACAGCATGCGCTGTAGCACAATCGAAACGTCTTCCATCGTTATCGCTTCAATTCGTGCTATGATTTCATCTAATGTATAGTGTTTGCCGAGCATCAATTCATTCTTCCCTAATCGGTTCATGCGGCTTCCTGTACTTTCCAAGCCCAGAATCAAATTCCCCTTTAGCTGTTCCTTCCCCTTGCGCAGCTCTTCATTCGACAACCCTTGTACGGCTAAATCCCCCAATACTTGCAGCGTCAAATCAAGCACTTCCTGCGTCTGCTTCGGAGCAGTTCCCGCGTAGATCGTGAACAGGCCGGTATCCGCATGTGATGAGTGATAAGAATAAACAGCATATGCCAAGCCTCGCTTCTCACGAATTTCCTGGAATAGATGCGAGCTCATGCCGCCGCCGATGACATTATTGAGCAGTATCATCGCGTACAGACGCGGGTCGGTCATCGAGCAGCCCGGAAGGCTCAAGCATATGTGATTCTGCTCGGTCTTCTTCTTATGATAGATCAATTCGCTGTGAAAGCTCGGTGGCGTAATCGATGATGACTGCTTCGTATTTTCGAAATGACCAAAATGCTTCTCAAGCAGTTCGACAATCGAATCATCGAAATTGCCAGCTACGGCAATGACCGTATTTGCGATCGTATAATGCTCCCGCATATATTGACGCAAGTGATCCGGTCCCATCGGGGACAGCCGCTCTTTCGTCCCTAGAATCGGGTAAGCAAGCGGATGCGATCCGTAAGCCGCCCGCGTGACGAGATCATGAACCGTGTCATCCGGCGTATCCTCGTACATCGCGATTTCTTCCAAAATGACGTTTTTCTCTTTCATAAGTTCATCTTCTTGCATCGTTGAGCGAAAAAACATATCCGAAAGCACGTCGACCGCGAGCGGCAAATGTTCATCAAGCACCTTCGCGTAATAGCAAGTATATTCTTTGGAGGTAAACGCGTTTACGTTCCCGCCAATCGCATCGAACGAATCCGCTATCGCTTTCGCATCGAATCGCTCTGTTCCTTTGAACATCATATGTTCAATAAAATGAGAAATACCGTTGGTCGTTTCATCCTCATGTCGTGAACCCGTCTTCACCCATATACCGAAAGAAACGGAACGGCAGGTCGGTATTTTTTCCATAACGACACGTAGTCCGTTACGTAACTGCACTTTCTCCACCGGCAATCCCTCCTCATCCGTAATTCTATCCATGCATGCCTATCTAATCCTACCAAAAAACTTACCGTCTCTCAACTGGAACCAACGGAACGCGCTGTTCGGACAGCGTGTCGCTCACCGTTCCCGGATGAAACCCTTTATCTTTGATAATACGTATCATATCCTGTAATGCACGGCTGGATGAGGAGGTTGGATGCATCAAAATAAGCGTACCCGGTTCGACCTTCTTCCTTATTTTCTGCAATATAGTGGAAGGTTCAGGCTTCTTCCAATCCACCGTATCAAGCGTCCATAAGACGGTTGATAAGCCATGTGCATGCGCAGTGGTTACCGTCAACGCATTAAAGTCGCCGGACGGCGGAGCAAACCATTTGTTTTCGACACCCAACGTTTCTTTTAGAAGCCGTTTTGTCTTCTCGATTTGCTGCGACTGCAGTCCTGCGCTAAGCTCGCTCATATTGGGATGCGTATACGCATGATTTTCCAATTCGTGTCCCTCGGCTTGAATTTGCTTTGCCACATCGGGATTTTTACTCAACCAGCTTCCATCCAGAAAAAAGCTTGCCTTCACCTTCTCCTCCTGCAGCACCTTCAACATCGGAGTAATAAACTCATTTCCCCATGCGACGTTAATCATAAGCGCCACCATCGGCTTATTCGGGTTCCCTCTATATATCGGCTGCGGCTCCAAATCACGCAACGAAACTTCTGGCTTCACCTCTCGCAGTATCCATTTCAGTTTATCCTGCTCTGATTTCCCCTTATTTGCCTTGTAGGTCCGTTCTATATCGGCCTCGACTCCGTTATACCCGGGAATTGCTTTCCATACTCGATCAATACGAGCATTTATCGGCGCAACCTCGTGCTGCTTCGCTTCCGCCATAATCCGCTGCATGAGCGGATTATGCTCCAACGCCTCGATCGAATCCGTCTGAAACGCTTCACTCATCACAAGATCTGCCTTGCGTTCCTGAATAAATGTTCCCACCTCGGTCTCAGAAGCGATGAGCAGAACTCCGAGTACGCTCGCCGCAATTACAATCCATTTCCATATGATAGGCCGCATGGCGTCCATTCCCTTCCAAAGTTTGTCCTTCTGATTCTATGCCATTTCGGCGCAGCTTATGCGGACAAGGATGATTAGAAAGGAAAACAAGGAAAACAGACGCAAAAAAAGAGCCAGAAACCAGTCTGCCTCTTTCCTTGAATCTATAATCGCCATCCGGCGTTTCAAGTATGCAACGGAATCGAAGTCCGTTACAATATGAATGCACCCAAGTGCAGCCTATGCTTGCGGCTTCGGCGGGCGCGGTCCTCGCGGCGGACGTTGTCCACCTTGATTGTGTCGGCTGCCATTATTCCGCGGGCGATCTGCAGTTATTGCTTCGGTTGCAGCGCCATCCGTCGGTTGAGCGGGCTCCAGCAACACTTTGCGCGACAGATTGATGCGGCCTTGTTGATCGATTTCAACGACCTTCACTTCAATCTTATCACCGATGGACACGACATCCTCTACTTTAGCGACACGCTCGGTAGACAACTGCGAAACGTGCACAAGACCTTCTTTACCCGGAAGAATCTCTGCAAAGGCACCAAACTTCTCAATGCGCTTCACCGTCGCAGTATAGGTTTCACCGACAACCACTTCTTTCACAATGCCCTCGATCATCTCGCGAGCGCGATCATTCGCTTCTTCGCTAGGGGAAGCGATGAAGATGCGCCCATCCTGTTCGATGTCCACCTTAACGCCGGTTTCTTCAATAATTTTATTGACGACTTTACCACCAGCTCCGATAACATCGCGGATTTTATCTGGATTAATCTGCATGATAAGAATTTTCGGCGCATATTTAGACAACGATTCACGCGGCTGTTGAATCACTTCGAGCATTTTGCCCAAAATGAACATCCGGCCTTCACGAGCTTGCGCGAGCGCTTGCGTCAAAATATCACGGTCAATGCCATCAATTTTGATGTCCATTTGAATGGCCGTTACGCCTTCTGCCGTACCTGCCACTTTGAAGTCCATATCTCCCAGATGGTCTTCCATCCCCTGGATATCCGACAAAATGGAAAAATGCTCGCCATCTTTAATCAGTCCCATTGCGATTCCGGCAACCGGTGCTTTAATTGGTACACCTGCGTCCATCATAGCTAATGTGCTTGCGCAAATACTAGCTTGCGACGTAGAACCGTTCGATTCCAGCACTTCGGATACGAGACGAATCGTGTAAGGGAACTCCGTTTCCGGTGGAATGACTTTGGACAACGCACGTTCACCAAGTGCACCATGACCGATTTCACGACGTCCTGGCGCACGAAGCGGACGTGCTTCACCTACAGAGAACGGCGGGAAATTGTAATGATGCATGAAGCGTTTCGATTCTTCCAGACCGAGGCCATCCAAGATTTGCACATCGCCAAGCGCACCTAACGTACAAATGCTGAGCGCTTGTGTCTGGCCACGCGTGAATAGACCTGAACCGTGCGTGCGCGGAAGCAGCCCTGTATCGCATTCGATGTGGCGGATTTCATCCAGATTCCGGCCATCCGGACGCACTTTGTCATGCGTAATCAGACGACGAACTTCTTCTTTCACGATATCATACAGCGTCTCTTTGACATCGTCCAGCTTCTCTGGCGTTTCCATGTAGATCTCTTCGAAATGGGCCACCGTTTCTTGATTGATGGTGTCGATTGCTTCTTGACGTGCGTGCTTCTCAGGAATGCGGATCGCTTCGACGAGACGTTCCAGAGCAAATGCGCGCACAGCTTGATTCACATCGGCTTCAACGGCATGCAGCTTGACTTCCATCTTCGCCACGCCTGACATTTCGGCGAACTTCTCAATGGAAGCGACAATTTTTTTAATCTCTTCATGACCGAACATAATCGCTTCGAGCATTACATTTTCTGGCACTTCGTCTGCTTCAGCTTCAACCATCATAATGGCGTCCTTCGTGCCGGCCACAGTAAGATGAATGTCGCTCTTCTCTTCTTGCTCTACTGTCGGATTAATAATAAACTGTCCGTCGATACGCCCGACAATGACGCCGCCAATCGGTCCATTAAACGGTACGTCCGATATGGTCAATGCAGCGGATGTACCGATCATCGCTGCGATTTCCGGAGGACAGTCTTGGTCTACGCTCATGACCAGGTCAACGATTTGAATGTCATTGCGGAACCCTTCCGGGAACAACGGACGAATGGGACGATCAATCAGGCGGCTAGCAAGAATCGCCTTCTCGCTTGGTCGACCTTCACGTTTGATGAATCCTCCAGGTATTTTACCAACAGCATACAAACGTTCTTCATAATTGACGGTTAACGGAAAGAAATCTAAATCCTTCGGTTCCTTCGATGCCGTAACGGTACAAAGCACAACCGTGTCGCCATATTGAACCTTAACCGCCGCATTAGCTTGCTTGGCCAGAAGGCCTGTCTCCATTACGAGCGTTCTTCCGCCAAGTTCCATCTCGATGCGGTTCATCGGATCCCTCCTTAAGTTTAAACAGTAATCATTTCGGCACTACTCCCAGTATTTCCTGCATTTTATTCGAAATACCGTTTAAAGAGGTTGCACAAAAATTCCCTTTTGAACTCCCACTTTAAAGAGGAGCTTGTCCCATATAATTATGTATGAGCTTTCTTAATCACTAAAAAGCAACCCAGTTGCATGCCGCATTATCAGGCGGCGGTGAACAACCAGGCTGCTTGGGGTCGTGCTATTATCGGCGAAGACCGAGTTTTTCGATCAATGCGCTGTAACGCTTAACGTCTTTCTGCTTCAAGTAAGCCAACAACTTACGGCGTTGACCAACCATTTTCAACAAACCACGACGGGAATGATGGTCTTTCTTGTGCGTACGCAAGTGATCCGTCAAATTAATAATGTTTTGCGTAAGGATAGCGATTTGCACTTCCGGAGAACCCGTGTCCGATGCGTGCGTCTTGTGTTCTTCAATAAGCTGATGTTTGCGCTCTTGAGTTAATGCCATCCTATTCACCTCCTAATATGTGTAAATTAATGTACGCCATTAGCCTCGTTACCGTCGGTGAGATCGTGTAACCAAGCTAAGGACAAGTGTCGCAAATACGACAACGTTATTAGTATAGCATCATCAATCGCAAAAGTAAAACGATGTTTCGCTTTATCTATCTGCAGCTTATCGTTCTTGAGCCGCGCAGGAGAACATCGATTCTACATCCATAGCAGCTAATCGTTGGCGTGCTTCTTCCGCATCCGCTGTTATTTGCGCAATTAAATCTTGAATCGAATTAAACTTCTGTTCAGAACGGATATAATCCATCACGGCTATAGCAATTGTTTCCCCATAAATATCGGCATCAAAATCAAATAGATGCGCTTCAATGGTCGGTACAGTTTCTCCGGACTTGAACGTAGGCTTCAGACCGATGCTCAGCACGCCGTCATGCCATGTCCCGCCAACCTTCACCTTCGCGGCGTATACTCCGATTGCAGGAATAATGTACGGCTCCTCAGGATTTACGTTGGCTGTCGGAAAGCCGATAGTCCGGCCGCGTGCGTCTCCATGAACGACCTCGCCCTGAATCAGATATGGCCGGCCTAATAGTTGATTGGCCTTCGTAATGTCACCTTGAGCCAAGCATTGACGAATCCGTGTGCTGCTCACTTTCGTACCGTCTTCGCTGTGCGCAGGCACAATATCTACGGTAAAGCAGTCATTTCCCCAATCTTTCAACATCTCAGCCGTTCCCTCCCCGCGATGACCAAATCGATAGTCAAAGCCGATGACTACATGCTTCACTCCAAGCGCGCATACGGCCTCGGCGAATTTCTGCGCCGATACTTGGGCGAACGACATGTCAAACTGAACAACGTACAAGCGATCCAGACCCATTCGGGACAAAATTCGTTCCTTTTCCATTAGCGGCGTCACATAACGGTGATATTCAGATCTGCCGAATACTCCTTTCGGATGCGGATGAAATGTCATCAATCCGACCGGCAAGCCGTGTTCTGCTCCATAGTCCAGCGCACGCTGAATCACTTGTGCGTGTCCTGTATGAATTCCATCAAAATGACCTAGTACCAACACTTGCGGTTGTCGGCATGAAGTCCAGCTCGTGTCATCGAGCGGTGCGTGTAAAGGTATCGTTTCCATCGTAATCAGAGCCCCTGCATTCTATCGTTTTGCGGTTGCAACTAACCGTTTATGTTACTTCTAGAAGTTGTTCAAAAAGTCCCCTTTTTTCACGAAGCATCCCAAGATGTCATTCAACGTCGAATCTTGCATTCACTCTAGAAGAGCCTATGCTTCCAATGCAGTTTTCTTACGAAAAGTTGTATACTTCTCAGTGCTCAAAAGTGACCTTTTTGAATACGCACTTCTAGTATGTTCTCCCTTTCACAATATAAGACGAAAAGGTGGCGCAAAAAGAGTACCAGATTACTCCATTTGCGCTGTCTCTCTCTAACAGCTTCATTCGGGTAGAAATACTTTGACGGGGCGCAACTCCGACTGCCCCTCAGGTATATGAAAGATTCCAAAGAACGTTCCCTGTTCATCATACAACCGAACGATGGTGTTCGTCAAAGGTTGCGGAGACAAAGCATGAACCGGAATACCCCGTCCTTGAGTGGCATACGTCGCATATCGCTCCATAACGCACGTCTTCGGCATAAAAGAAATTGCTTCATCCACAGGAACGAGCATCGATGTGAAGGAATCTTCGGCGATGGCTTGTTCGATCTGCTCGAACGTCACACATTGATCTTCAGTGAAGTTGGCAGATATTGTCCGCTTCAGATTGGACATCGTCGCCGGAACACCAAGTTTGCGCCCGATATCCACACATAATGTACGAATGTAAGTCCCTTTGGAGCACAATACGCGAAACCGTATTTCAGGCTCGGCTTGACCAAGCTGCATTTCCTGAAGCTCAATATTGTAAATCGTCACCTGACGAGGCGTTCGTTCAACAGACTTTCCTTCTCTTGCCAGCTCATATAATCGCTTGCCATTTACTTTGACGGCCGAGAACATCGGCGGCACTTGCTCGATGTTGCCCACGAACGCTAGTATGGCGTCCCTTACCATTTCTTCAGTAAGATGAGAAGCATCGCTTCGTTCTATCACTTCTCCGCTCATATCTTCCGTATTCGTAGATACACCACAGCGCAGCGTCGCTTCATATTCTTTAGGCATTTCCTGCAAATATTCCACCAAGCGGGTCGCCTTCCCGATGCATAGCGGCAATACGCCAACCACCTGTGGATCCAATGTGCCTGTATGACCGATTCGTTTCTCCCAAATCAATCGGCGAACCTTCGCTACGACATCATGCGATGTCCAATCGGTCGGCTTCCATACCGGCAGCACACCATGATACTTTGTCATAAAGACTGATTCACCCGTTCTACAACCATAGTAATGACATCATGCAATTGTCCGTTAATTTTGCACCCGGCAGCAACAACATGTCCTCCGCCACCGAAATGCTGAGCAATCTCAGCGACATTCACCGTCCCGGCAGAACGCATGCTGACCTTGACTCCGGTCTCATCCACCTGCTTGAACAACAGGCCGACTTCCACCCCTTCAATATTGCGCGGATAATTGACGAGCCCTTCCAAATCCTCGCTCAACGCTCCCGTATCAATCATATCTTCCGGTGAAATATACAACCAGCCAATCTTCTGATCGGGAGTGAAGGACAGGCGCGAGAGCCCTCGCTTAATGAGTTGAACTTGCGGCATCGACATTTTCTCTAGCAGCCGATCGGCAATATCGTTGCCATCTACTCCGTGCTTCAGCAGCTGTGACGCAATCGCCATAACATGCGGGGTCGTATTGCTGTACCGGAATCCCCCAGTGTCAGTCAAAATCCCGGTATACAGCATCGTCGCCACTTCCGAATCAAGTTCCTCGCCAGACACTTGCAGCATATCGAACAGAATCTCTGCTGTAGCTGCAGCATCTTCTCGAATTAACGCGACTTCGCCATAGTGATCGTTGGTCGGGTGATGGTCGATGTTCAAGATGCGGGCATCTTGAGCTACCCACTGCGCAATTTTGCCGATACGAGAATAATCCGCACAGTCCACACAGATGACCATGTCATACGTAAGTTGCGAATGTCTCTCCTCTTCATCTGCATAGGAGCGTACGACCTCGGACATCGACAAGTAGCGCAGCCGATGCGGCACTCCGTTCTCATTCACCATCTTGAAGGTCTTGTTCCATCTGCGGAGCAGCCAACCAATAACGAGGGTTGAGCTTATTGCATCTCCATCAGGCTGGACATGAGATACGACAAGCACGTTGTTGCAAGCACGAACAAAATCGCAAGCTTTTTGCAATTCAACAACGTATGACGGAGAAAACTGCTCAGCCATGCAATTCTCTGTTGAGACAAGTGAATCGAGCCGTAAGCTCGATTCCACTTGTTCCTGCTTGTTGCGCTGCATCATGGTGTATCGTTCTCCTCGCGAATATCACCAAGCAGCTTTTCAATTCGACTTCCATATTCAATCGAAGCATCTATCTTGAACGACAGCTCTGGAGTATGGCGAAGACGGATTCGTTTTCCGACCTCGGAACGGAGAAATCCACTTGCTTTATCCAGCGCTTTAATTGTTTGCTCTTTCTGTTCTTCATCGCCCATGACACTGAGATAGACTCTCGCAAGCGACAAGTCATTAGTCACGTCTACTCCCGTCACCGTAACAAAGCCGATGCGAGGATCTTTTAATTCCAGTTGTATAAGTTGACTCAATTCCTTTTTCATTTGTTCGCCAACCCGTCCAGCACGAATGTTCGCCATGGGAAACACCTCATTTCATTAGTTGCTGTGGAAGCTGCTGCCGTACAGGTGTGTTTATTTGCGTTCAACCGTCTCCATGACAAACGCTTCGATGACGTCGCCTTCTCTGAGATCGTTGTACTTATCCAGCATAATTCCACACTCATATCCTTGTGCGACTTCTTTTGCATCATCCTTGAAGCGCTTAAGCGAGTCGATTTTCCCTTCGAAAATGACGATGCCATCGCGAATCAAGCGAGCTTCTGCCGCGCGGGAAATCTTGCCTTGCGTAATCATACAGCCCGCAATCGTACCGATCTTGCTGATTTTGAACGTGTTCCGTACTTCAGCATGACCAATAACGACTTCTTTATACTCCGGATCAAGCATTCCTTTCATCGCTTGCTCGATTTCTTCTACGATAGTGTAGATGACCCGATGCAGACGAATATCCACTTTCTCTTCATCCGCCGTTGCTTTTGCTTGCGCGTCCGGACGAACGTTGAATCCGACGACAATGGCGTTGGAAGCCGTCGCCAGGATGATATCGGATTCGGTAATGGCGCCGACACCGGAATGCAAAATCTTGACGCGAACACCTTCAACGTCGATTTTCTGAAGCGAACCGCGCAGCGCTTCGACCGAACCTTGCACGTCCCCTTTAATGATGACGTTCAGTTCTTTCATTTCGCCTTCTTTAATGTGCTTGAACAGGTCGTCAAGCGTTACGCGCGTATTAGCGCCCAACTGGCTTTGTCTGTATGTCGTTGCACGCTTCTCCGCAATGGAACGCGCTTTGCGCTCGTCTTCGAACGCCATGAACGGATCGCCTGCTTGCGGAACATCAGTCAAACCTGTAATTTCTACTGGAGTAGATGGACCTGCTTCTTTCAAGCGGCGTCCACGATCATTAACCATCGCGCGAACACGCCCGAAGCATGTGCCGGCTACGAAGGCATCTCCGACTTTGAGCGTTCCGTGCTGCACGAGAATACGTACGACCGGTCCGCGGCCTTTATCAAGCTCTGCTTCGATAACTGTACCGCGAGCTCGTTTGTCAGGGTTCGCCTTGTACTCATTTACTTCTGACACGAGCAATATCATTTCAAGCAGTTCATCAAGCCCCATGCCCTGTTTCGCAGACACGTTGACGAAAATCGTATCTCCGCCCCATTCTTCTGGAACGAGTTCATATTCCGTCAATTCTTGCTTCACGCGGTCCGGGTTAGCTTCTGGCTTATCAACCTTGTTCACGGCAACAATAATCGGGCAATTTGCTGCTTTTGCATGGCTAATCGCTTCTACAGTTTGCGGCATGACACCGTCATCTGCCGCTACGACGATAATCGTAATGTCCGTAACTTGCGCACCACGGGAACGCATCAATGTAAATGCCTCGTGACCCGGTGTATCCAGGAACGTAACCTTCTTATTGTTGTATTCGACTTGGTATGCTCCGATATGCTGCGTAATACCGCCCGCTTCAGCACTTGTTACATTTGTTTTGCGGATAGCATCAAGCAGAGTCGTCTTCCCGTGGTCGACGTGACCCATAATTGTAACGACAGCCGGACGCTCTTGCAGGTCAGCTTCTTCGTCTTTTTCTTCTGTTTCTTCGAACGGATCTTCGGAAACCGGAAGTTTCAAGTCCACTTCAACCTTGAACTCATCCGCAATCAGCTGAATCGTTTCCAAATCGACCTCTTGGTTGATGGTCGCCATCACACCGAGGAATAAAAGCTTCTTGATGACTTCGGAAGCATCCTTGTGGAGCAGCTTCGCGAGTTCTCCTACCGTCATCTCTCCGCGCACAATAATCTTTTTCGGTGTATTGTCAATTTTTTCACGATGCACTTGCTGTTGATTGTTCCCTCTGCCGCGGTTCTTGCCGCCGCGACCGCCACGACCGTTGCGCATGCCGCCGCCCGTTCTGTTGTCATCAAAGCGCTTAGTCGTGGAGTTCGGCTTTCTGCTTTGATTTTTGTTGCCGCCTGGCTTCTGAGAGAAGCTGTCGTTATTCGTCGAATCGAAGCTGCGAGCAGGCTGCTGTTGACGTTGAGGCTGTTGCGATTTGCCTTGGTCGTTACGCTGCTGCTGCTGCGGTGCAGTTCTCTGCTGTCCGCCCCGATTCATATTATTGGATTGGCCGCCTTGCTGCGGTCTGCGTTGTTCACCTTGTCCCGTCGGTTTCCCCTGATTGTTACCTTGTCTTGTATTCATAGAAGTTTGTCTATCGCCGCCCTGTCTCTGTTGTTCTCTTTGACCATCACGAGCTCCACCACGATTAGCGTTGCGATCCGAAGAAGCCGCTGGGCTCGACGGACGTCCATCACGCGAACCACTGCGATTTCCATCACGCTGTCCTTCACGCTGTCCTTGACGCGGCTTATTGTCGTTGCCTTCTTTACCGCTGTTGTCCGTTCTCTTTGGCGCTTCGGCAGGTTTGCTGCTCACTTGACTGACTTGCGCTTGCGTTTGCGGTTTAGATTGCGATCCGCCCTCACGCTTCGCTTGTGCATTTGCTTTTACATCCTTAAAAAACTGTTCTACTTTTACCACTGCATCATTCTCCATTACACTCATATGGTTGTTTACTGGAATGTTAATACGCTTGAGAATCGTAATAATTTCTTTGCTGCTCATATTGAGCGATTTGGCATATTCATACACTCTCAATTTGTCTTTATTGTCCTTCTCTTGTTTAGTCAATATACTCCACCTCCGACATAGTTTTCAGTCCGTTCTGCATCATGTTCGCAAACCCATGATCCGTAACCGCCAAGACCACCTGTTCCGCTTTGCCGAGGCTTTCCCCAAGCATCATTCGGTCAAACCCGATGACAAGCGGCACGCTGTAGCTATGGCATTTATCCCGAAACTTCTTTTTCGTGTTCTCCGATGCATCCCCCGCAACGAATACGAGCCGCGCTTGCTTGCTTCGAATCGCCTTCATCACATTCTCGTCCCCTGTAACGAGCTTGCCTGCCCGGCGCGAGAGGCCTAGCTGCGACATCAGCTTACTCATCATCGTCCTCCCGCTCTTGCAAAGCGCGAAATTCATCTTCCACTTTCACGAAATCGTTAGCAAGCTGTTCATATATTTCGGGATGCACCTGATGCTTCAACGCCCGATCCAAAGCACGCGATTTATGAGCCAGCTTAAAGCAGGATAGCTTTCCGCACAAATATGCGCCGCGACCTGATTTTTTCCCTGTCAAATCGATTAGCACTTCATCCTCGGGCGTCTTCACAACACGAATAAGTTCTTTCTTCGGCATCATTTCCTGACATGCGACACATTTGCGCAGCGGCACTTTTCTTTGTCTCATGACTCATACCCCCTTACGATCCGATCGCACCGTCCAGAGAAGGCTGCGACCGTTTCATATGGCGTTGGTCGCGCCTTCGGTGTTATTCGCTTATTTCTACGTTTTCTTCCGGATCCGCAAGCGATTCATTTTCTTCGGCCGCCGGTTCTTGTTCCGCTTGAGATTCACTCTTAATGTCTATCTTCCATCCGGTCAATTTTGCTGCAAGACGAGCATTTTGACCTTTAATACCGATAGCAAGCGACAATTGATAGTCAGGGACGATAACGCGCGCCATCTTCTCTGCTTCACGCACATCCACCTCAACGACCTTGGACGGGCTGAGTGCGTTCGCTACATATTCTTGCACATCTTCCGACCAACGGACGATATCAATCTTCTCACCACGCAGTTCATTTACAATCGTCTGGACGCGCATTCCTTTCGGACCAACACAGGAGCCGACCGGGTCAACTTCTTCATTGCGGGAAAATACCGCAATTTTCGAACGCTGCCCAGCTTCGCGAGCAACGGATTTAATCTCGACGACACCGTCAAAGATTTCCGGAACTTCAAGCTCGAATAGACGCTTCAGAAGCCCTGGGTGCGTGCGGGATAAAATAATTTGCGGGCCCTTTGTCGTATTTTCCACTTTCGTAATGTATGCTTTCACGCGATCGCCGTGCTTAAATTTCTCACTCGGCATCACTTCATTCAGAGGAAGTACCGCTTCTACCTTACCAAGATCCACATACACATTACGCATGTCTTGACGCTGCACGATACCAGTTACGATATCATCAGCTTTGTCAATAAAAGCGTTGTAGATGAGCCCGCGTTCCGCCTCGCGAATGCGCTGGGTCACAACCTGCTTCGCAGTTTGCGCCGCAATGCGTCCGAAATCGCGTGGAGTTACCTCGATTTCGCACACATCATCCAATTGATAATTAGGATTCAGTTCGCGTGAAGCGTGGAGCGAAATTTCCATGCGCGGATCAAGTACCTCGTCCACAACCGTCTTGCGTGCAAATACTTTAATGACACCGGTTGCCCGGTTAATATCGACACGCACATTTTGCGCTGTATTAAAGTTACGTTTGTAACTCGAAATGAGTGCTGCTTCGATCGCATCGATCAGCACATCCTTGCTAATCCCTTTCTCTCTTTCGATCTCCGTCAAAGCTTCAATAAAATCCATACTCATTTGGTTAGTTCCCCCTTTCAGCCGATACCGGCTTGATTCCATTCATATTAGAAGACTATCGCAAGTCGTGCGCTAGCTACTTTGTCGTAAGGAAGCGCGTGCTCTTTGTTACCGACTTGAACCACCACGGTCTGTTCATCAAACGAAACGAGCTGACCCTCAAACTCCTTCAGCCCGCCAATCGGTTCGTATGTAGTCACATACACGTGTTTGCCCACCGCTTTGACGAAGTCTTGTGCTTTCTTCAGCGGCCGCTCGGCACCCGGTGAGGATACCTCTAAGAAATAAGCATCCGAAATCGGATCTTCCTCATCCAACTTCAGACTCAAATATTCACTGACGCGGCCACAATCCTCAATATCGATGCCGCCATCCTTGTCCACAAATACGCGTAAGAACCAGCTGCTGCCTTCCTTCACATATTCCACGTCGACAAGTTCAATGCCATTCTCTTCCAAAAACGGCATAACCATGTTCTCCACTACCGATTTGATATTCGGTGAACTCAATGCAAAGGACCTCCTACAATGTAAGGAATATAGACTGTATATGTCAGAATCCGTTAGCAAATATGAAAGAGTGGGTTTCCCCACTCTTTACGTTAACGGATTTATCCACATGATTACCAAAAAAATTATATCATAGCCGTCTATGGAATGGCAAGGGTATTCCATTGCCCCTGCGGCCCCAGCAGGCGCTTCCTCATGCTTGCACTTAGAATAGCGACAACTGGTTGCTTTCCGGCAGTCCACGGAAGCAGCCCATTTGATTGAGCAGTTCCACTATCGTCTTCGTCGCTTTCGAACGCATCTGGAAATCTTCCACGGACAAATATTCTCCGCCCTCGCGCGATGCCGCAATGTTGCGTGCCGCGTTCTCGCCGATGCCTTGAACGGCGGAGAACGGTGGAATGAGCGCCTCTCCGTCCACCAAGAACTTCGTCGCATCCGAGCGGTACAAGTCAATTGGTTTGAACGAGAAACCGCGTGCTGTCATTTCAACCGCCATTTCCAATATCGCAATCATACTTTTCTCTTTCGTGGTTGCTTGGAACCCTTTCGCTTCGATCTCATCAATCTTCCGATTGATGGCGTCGTAGCCTTGGCAGCACAGCTCAATATCGAAATCCTCCGCTCTTACCGTAAAGTACGTCGCGTAAAATTCAATCGGATGATACAGCTTGAAATAAGCAGTACGCACCGCGGAAATGACATACGCCGCAGCGTGCGCTTTCGGGAACATGTATTGGATTTTGAGACAGGAGTCAATGTACCATTGCGGCACATTGCAACGCTTCATCTCCTCGATCCATTCCGGCGTCAATCCCTTTCCTTTACGCACGCTTTCCGTAATTTTAAAGGCAAGCCCCGCATCCATACCTGCTTTGTAAATCAAATAGAGCATAATTTCGTCACGACAACCGATAACCGTTTTGATCGTACAGACACCATTCTTAATCAACTCTTGCGCATTACCGAGCCATACCCCTGTACCATGCGACAATCCCGAGATTTGCAGCAAATCAGCAAACGAAGTCGGCTGCGATTCCATAAGCATCTGACGGACAAAACGCGTCCCCATTTCCGGAATGCCGAAGGTTGCAACCGGCGAGCGTATTTGATCTGGCCTTACGCCAAGCGAATCAGTCGAGTTGAACATGCTCATGACCTTCGGATCATTCATCGGAATCGTCGTCGGATCGACTCCGGTCAAATCTTGAAGCATGCGCATCATCGTCGGATCATCGTGCCCGAGAATATCGAGCTTGAGCAGATTCATTTCGAACGCGTGATAATCGAAGTGCGTCGTCTTCCACTCCGCGCTCGTATCATCCGCAGGGAATTGGACCGGTGTAACGTCTTCGACTTCAATGTAATCCGGTACGACGACGATACCGCCCGGGTGCTGCCCCGTGCTTCGCTTGACGCCGGTGCACCCAGCCGCCAGTCGGTTCAATTCGGCTCCACGCCATTTCTTCCCATAGTCCTCCTCATACTTCTTCGTGTACCCATACGCCGTCTTCTCCGCGACTGTTCCGATCGTGCCCGCACGGAACACGCTCTTCTCGCCGAACAGCACCTTCGTATAGTTATGGGCAATCGGCTGATATTCTCCGGAGAAGTTCAAATCGATATCGGGAACTTTGTCTCCCTTGAAGCCGAGGAACGTTTCGAATGGGATATCTTGGCCTTCGCCTTTCATCGGTTGTCCACACTCCGGACAATTTTTGTCCGGCAAGTCAAAGCCGCTCGGCACGCTGCCGTCTGTGAACCATTCGCTATGCTTGCAATCCGAATTGCGGCAAGTGTAATGCGGCGGAAGCGGGTTAACTTCCGAGATGCCGAGGAACGTCGCAACGACAGAGGAGCCGACCGAACCCCGCGAGCCAACCAAATAGCCATCCTCGTTCGATTTTTTTACGAGCCGTTCCGAAATTAAATAGTTGGCCGAAAATCCGTATTTAATAATCGGATCCAGCTCCTTCTCGAGACGCTTCACGACGATTTCCGGTATCGGTTCCCCATATATCTGCTTCGCTGTATCGTAGCATTTCGAACGCATCTCTTCGTCGGCACCGTCAATAATCGGCGTGAACAGCTTATCGGGGAATAGTTCGAATTCCTCAATCCGTTCCGCCAGCTCGTTCGTGTTCTTCACAACGACCTTGTAGGCAAGGTCTTTGCCGAGAAATTCGAATTCCTGCAGCATTTCGTTCGTCGTGCGGAAATGCGCATCTGGCTTCCGGAGATCCTTAAGCGGACTGAATCCCGTAATGCCGTGAATTGTAATGTCACGGAACAACTTGTCGCGCGGACTCAAATAATGAACGTTGCCAGTCGCCACGACCAGCTTATTCAGCTTGTCTCCTATCTGGATAACCTTGCGCAGCGCATCTTGGATTTGGGCGGTTGATCCCACCAGTCCTTTCTCCACCAAGTGCATGTACATCGTCAACGGTTGAATCTCCAGCACGTCATAGAACTCGGCGATCTGTTCTGCTTCTTCCAGCGATTTATTTAAGACCGTCTCGAAAAATTCACCTTTCTCGCAGCCGGACATGACAAGCAATCCCTCTCTCATTTCCACGAGCTTGCTCTTCGGAATGCAAGCGACACGCTTGAAATACTCGGTATGAGACATCGATATAAGCTTGAACAGATTTTTCTTCCCTACCGAATTCATGGCATAAATATTGCAATGGAAAGGCCGGGCATTTTGCAGGTTTTGCCCGACATAATCGTTTAACCGTTCCAGCATTTCAATACCGCGAATCTGATATACATCGTTCAAGAGCCCGTTCAATATGCCGGCGAGCGCGATCGTATCGTCAATCGCGCGGTGATGATTCTCAAGTGATACTTTATATTTATCCGCGAGCGTATTGAGGCGGTGATTTTTCATGCTGGGATGCAATAGCCGCGCCAGTTCCAACGTATCCAGCACCGGATTCGTCAGCTCCGGCAATCCAAGCTTTTTCAAGTTATTCTGTACGAAGCCCATATCAAAGCGGGCGTTATGCGCCACCAGAATTGCGTCGCCTGCAAAATCAGCGAATTCGGGCAAGACCTTATCGACCTCAGGCGCATCCTGAACCATTTCATCCGTAATATTCGTTAGCTGTTGAATGTTGTATGGAATGCGCTCGTGTGGATTGACGAACGAGGTATAACGGTCGATTTCCTCCCCGTCCTGGATCTTCACGCCCGCAATTTCGATGATTTTGTTGTTGGTTACGGACAGTCCGGTCGTCTCGATATCAAATACGACGTATGTCGCCTCTTTCAAGTTGCGCGAATCTGAGTTCATGACCACTTCCAAATTATCATTGACGACGTTCGCTTCCAAGCCATAGATCATCTTGATGCCGTGCTTCTTAGCCGCCTTCGCAGCTTCCGGATAGCACTGCACATTTCCATGGTCCGTCACCGCGATCGCCGGATGTCCCCACTTCGCCGCTTGCTTGATGTAGTCGCTAATCGAGGTGACTGCATCCATTGCACTCATTGACGAATGTAAATGGAACTCAATCCGCTTCTCTTCCGCCGTATCCTTGCGTTCGGCGGGCGGCGTCACTTCGTTCACATCAGACGGCATCATGACAAGCTCGGGCACCTGCATGAAGCGATCGTATTCCACGCGTCCTCGCGCCCTCAGCCATTTCCCGTTCGAAATGAGGCTCAGCATCTTCACGTCTTCCTTCGTCTTCGCGAACATTTTGAGCATGATAGAATCCGAGAAATCGGTCAAATTGAACGTAAAGAGCGTGCTTCCGTTGCGCAGCTCCTTCATCTCGAGACCGAATACGGCGCCTTGGACGGTCACCCGCTTCTCCTCTTCCTGGATGTCCATAATAGGAGTCGGGTTATCTTTAATATCATAACCGACCTGCAGCCGTTCAGGAGCTTCGCCCTCCGCTTCCGCTACCTCGCGCTCCGCGCTCTCCATAATTTGCTGAACCGCATGCCGCTCTTCCTGTACGACCTTCGCCTGGAACGCTTCATACGCACTGCTATCGAAGCTGCCTGCTTGAATCGTCACACGGAGCGTCCGCATGAAATAAGTCTCGAAGAATTTGACTACATAATCATCAATTTTCTTCTTCTTCGCAAGCTCAAGCGTTGTCGTTTCTGATAATGTCAATTTAACATGATCTTGTTCGGTTTCAACCTTGGCTCGATGAAGCCACCCATTTACTGAGGCAACCTCGCGCTTCACCCATTCAACGAACAACCCCCAATATGCCTCAACGATATCTCCGCTGGCAACTTGCTCGTCATAGTGAAAAATAATGCGAATCTTCGCAATATGAGACATTTTATCTTGAACCTTCAGACAGAAGGAACGATAGGCCTCCGCTGGGACAACTGATGATTTACCGATGTGTATCGTCCATTCCCGATTGGAACGGCTGCACTCCACCTGTTCAATCCGGCCATCCAGAAAAAAACTGTCTACCAGTTCCCCCGGTAAATCCGCCTGTTTCATTAATAGCTCAAATCGTTGTCTTTTGTCCGACATGCCGTTTCTCCCACCTCCTCTATTTCCTGCAGTCTCAGGACTGCGTACAGCCGACGAGAAACCCAAATGAAAGAGAAGCCTCTCTCAGGCGAGTCATCTTCCGGTGTTCCGTTGGATGTTCACGTGATGGAAGCTTCCCTTCATCCTGTCTGCAAGCAGGCTTATTTCAGTAAAACGTATCTAAGGCAATCTAGTACGCACGAGCGAACACAACCGTATGCTTCGCAGCCTCGCCGCACACTAAGCAAGTTGTCTTCTTCTCCTGCGGATCGAATGGAATATTACGGCTCGTTGCACCGGTTTCGTCCTTCACGTGCTTCTCACACGCTTCTGAACCGCACCATCCGGCAAGCGTAAAGCCGCGCTTCTCTTCCATCTCCGCTTTCATCTCATCAATCGAATCGACCGTGTAGAAATGCTCGTCGCGGAATTGCTTGGCGCGATCATACATTTCCTGATGGACATCCGCAAGCATTTTGCGCACTTCTTCCACCAAGTTTGCTTGTTCCACCACACGCTTCTCACCGGTGATACGGGATACTAATATGCATACGCCGTTCTCCATATCACGCGGGCCGATCTCGAGACGCACCGGCACACCGCGCATTTCATATTCATTAAATTTCCAGCCCGGACTAATGTCCGAACGGTCGTCCATACGGACGCGTACGCCAGCTTGCTTCAATTCACCGAACAGTTCGTTGGCGCGGCCAACGACTTGATCGCGAAGTTTCGCTGGACCGATAGGAATCATAATGACTTGGGTTGGAGCCACCTTCGGCGGCAATGCAAGACCGCGGTCATCTCCATGCACCATAATAAGGGACCCGATCAGACGAGTGCTCACGCCCCAGGACGTCGTATGCACGAATTCCTGCTCGTTCTCGCGACCCAAAAATTTAATATCGAAAGCAACCGCAAAGTTGGTTCCTAAATAATGAGATGTCCCGGCTTGAACAGCTCGTCCATCCTTCATCATCGCTTCGATAGAGAATGTGTCGACAGCACCCGCAAATTTCTCCGAAGGCGTCTTCTGGCCTTCGATGACCGGAATGGCCAAATAATCTTCAACGAACTCGCGATATGTCTTCAGCATAAGCATCGTCTCTTGACGTGCTTCCTCTTCCGTTTCATGTGCAGTGTGACCTTCTTGCCACAAAAATTCGCTCGTTCGCAGGAACGGAAGCGTGCGCTTCTCCCAACGAACGACGTTCGCCCATTGATTAATCAGTACCGGCAAGTCACGGTATGATTGGATCCATTTCGAATACATATGACCAATCATCGTCTCTGATGTCGGACGTATCGCCAGCTTCTCCTCAAGCACTTCACCGCCGGCTTCCGTTACCCATGGCAGCTCCGGATTGAAGCCTTCCACGTGCTCCTTCTCTTTTTGGAAGAAGCTCTCTGGAATGAACAATGGGAAATAGGCGTTGCGGTGACCCGTCTCTTTGAAACGGCGGTCCAACTCTTCGCGAATATGCTCCCAAATTTCATAGCCGTCCGGGCGGAAGACGATACAGCCGCGAACCGGCGAATAATCCATTAATTCCGCCTTCTTGATGACGTCAATGTACCAGCGCGAGAAATCCTCTTGCTGAGGTGTAATTTCCGTAACAAATTGTTTTTCTTTCGACATAACGGTTAAAATCCTCCCGAAGACACAATCCGCATCATCATTTATTCCGTACAGCTGTGTCATATAAATGCTTCATTAAAAGGGCATTCTTTGATCAAATCTCCGTTTCTATTACCCTTTAACTAAACGAAGTATATCGTTGTAGGTGACAGCCAGCATCAACAACATCAGCATGGCGAATCCTACGAAATGAACCATACTCTCCCGATTCGGATCAACCGGCTTGCCGCGAACTCCTTCGATACCCAGGAAGACAAGGCGACTCCCGTCTAAAGCAGGTATAGGCAATAGGTTAAAAATCCCCAAATACAAACTAAGAATCGCTGTCCAGAAAGTCAATTGCGCGATTCCCTGCTTGGCAAATTGTCCGGTTACTTCAAATGTTCTTACTGGTCCACCAAGATCATCCAGACTGAACTGACCGAATATAAGCATGCGGAAGCCTTCAAAGATGCGTTCTGTCGTATCGACCATCGTGACGCCAGCGAACTTGATCGTCTCTCCGAACGAAGCCGTTCGAGTCGGCAGCATAGGCACAATTCCAACTTTTCCGCCTTCCTGACCTTCCACTTTTTGCGGGGTAAGTGTTACCTTGATGACTTCATCACCCCGTCGGATGACGAAGTCCATCGGCTTCCCTTCAGACTTCGAAATGAGCTCGATCATTTTCTCACGATCTCCGCCAACAACCATGTCATTGACCTTTTCAATGATGTCACCTTTTTGCAATTGTGCTTGAGCAGCGGGCAGATCTGCTGTTACATCACCGATTTTTACAAAGGTCGGATTGTCTACCGGTATCCCTGCGAATTGAATGTATGCGCCGAACAAGATGAAGGCAAGGATGAAATTCATCAGCGGTCCAGCGAAAATAGACATTGCGCGCTGTCCGACTGTCTTGCTGCCGAATTGGCGGTTGTATGGAGCGATTTGGGTTTCATCGCCTTTCACGACCATCATCGCTTGCGGATGTATATCGTAAGTGAGCGTTTCACCGTCAACGTCCATAGTCACTTTCAATTCGCGCTCCAAATCAATCTTGCTCACTTCGCCACGGATGACTTGTTTACGCATGTCCAATTGATCGAGATACATCTTCGTCACTTGGTTATCCGCAATACGAACAGCAATGGTCTGCCCAGGCTGTATTTCTACAATCTCGGGATCTTCCCCCGCCATGCGCACATATCCGCCGACCGGAAGCAGCCGTAGCGTAAAACGCGTCTCCTCTCGAGTATAGGAGAATATTTTCGGACCAAACCCGATTGCAAACTCTCGCACGAGAATGCCTGCGCGTTTCGCAAAAAAGAAGTGTCCCCACTCGTGGATCGTCACGATGACGAAAAAGACGAGTATCGTTAAAAATACTATTTGCACCATCTGCACTGCGTTGCATCCTCCTTCACGATTTCGGGTCGCCGTTTATCTATATAGATTATCATTATTCTCCGATTCCGCACAAGAGAATCCGCTAAAACCAATTGGTGCTATAAAATCGCTGCGGCTTCCGCTCTCGCAAGTCCATCCGCCTCTTGTATTTCCTCCAGGGATGGGACAGGGATGACATCATGCTTCGAAATCATCTGATATACAATTCGTTCAATGTCCAAGAACCCAATCGCTCCTTGCAGAAAACGGGCAACCGCAACTTCATTGGCTGCGTTAAATACGGTCGTCGCCGTCCCCCCTGCTATGCCGCATTCACAAGCATAACGAACCATCGGATAACGATCATAGTCCATTTCACGGAAATGCAGCTTGGCCACTTGCGCCAAATTCAACGAAGGAGCTTGGTTATGGATCCGTTGCGGATAAGTAAGCGCATATTGAATGGGCACGCGCATATCTGGCACACCCATTTGCGCGATAATGCTGCCATCCTGATACTCCACGAAGGAATGGATAATGCTTTCTGGATGTATAAGTACATTAATGCGTTCATACGGCATATCAAACAGCCAATGGGCTTCGATAATTTCAAGTCCTTTATTGGCCATTGTCGCCGAATCAATCGTTATTTTGGCGCCCATGGACCAATTGGGATGCTTCAACGCTTGCTCTATCGTCACATGTTCCAGTTCTTCCCGCTTCTTATCGCGAAAGCTTCCTCCGGATCCTGTGAGCGTAATGGAACGAATCGCTTCAGCCGCTTCCCCGTTCAGACATTGGAATATAGCGGAGTGCTCGCTGTCGATAGGCATCAGCATAACGCCATTCTCCTTGGCGCGTGCTGTCACTAGATGTCCCGCTGTCACTAGTGTCTCTTTATTAGCGAGCCCTATCGTCTTGCGTGCTTCGATGGCCGCCAGCGTCGATTGCAGCCCTACACTGCCTACCACAGCTGTTATAACCATATCTGCCTCATGATTCGCCGCAACTTCGATCAAGCCTTCCGCACCATAAAACAATTCGACACCGGCCGGAAGCTGATGGCGGATGCGGTCTGCAACCTCTTTATCCTGAACAGATACTTTCCGTGGCCGGAACTCGTGCACTTGTTCTAAAACTAATGCAGCATTACGTCCTGCTGCCATTGCCTCAATCTTGAAATGTTCTGGATGATGTCTCACAACCTCCAACGTTTGCGTGCCGATGGAACCTGTCGAGCCTAATACGGCAATCCGTTTCATCCTTCCACCTCTTTTTTATTTATATCTATTTGGTAATAACTTCAGAACTGAAGTTCAATTTACAACGTTAAAAGTCCGATCAGATGGACGAAAGGAAATACGATAAGCCAACTGTCACACCGATCCAGCACACCACCGTGACCTGGAAGTAATGTTCCGGAATCTTTTACTCCGCGAACCCGTTTATAGGCGGACTGTATTAAATCTCCGATTTGTCCGATGACTGCTGCCGAGATTCCTAAGCCAAGAGCTAATGTCAAGCTTACGAGATCCGGTCGAATGAAATGGAACATAAAGGCGATGATGATGGAGGTCATGACGCCTCCTATCGCTCCTTCAACCGTCTTGTTCGGACTGATTGCAGGCCATAGCTTATGCTTGCCGACAGCCCGTCCAACGAAATAAGCGCCAATATCCGACGCCCAAATGGAAGAAAACAGCATCAAAGTCCAAAACAGACCTTCATCTCCCATGG
Organism: Paenibacillus sp. MER TA 81-3; assembly: GCF_023713585.1. Classification (NCBI taxonomy): domain Bacteria; kingdom Bacillati; phylum Bacillota; class Bacilli; order Caryophanales; family Paenibacillaceae; genus Paenibacillus; species Paenibacillus sp. MER TA 81-3. The sequence continues at coordinate 315,425 of NZ_JAMAWB010000001.1, read as the reverse complement.
ACGTACGTGTCAACATCATATACTTAAAACCAATTCCAATGTAAAATGCGCCAAGCCACAGTTGGGATACGATCTCAATCGACACTTTATTTTTGGTGATGACCGTCATACACAGCATTACGAACATGCTTAACCACACGACCGTCTCCATCGACATCGACCACGGTAGAGACCATTGCGCCCAAGGAATCGCGATTAGGGCTAAAGTTACATAGCCGGCGATGGACGTTGCATCGAATCGCTTCACATGATGCATACGGGCAAACTCATAGTACCCCACAAAGGCTAACGCGAGGAGCAGCAATTCATAAGGCATACCGCCGATGACGCACAATACACCGAATAACGAGCCGGCTATTAGTCCCGTAACGATTCGCTGTTTCATAGAGACTGTTCCTCCAACTTAGTGTAATCCACCGTATCTGCGAGAACGGCGTTGATATTCCAGAACCGCCTCCATGAGATGCCGTTCCGTAAACTCAGGCCAATACACATCGGTGAACCACAATTCACTGTAAGCAAGCTGCCATAACATAAAGTTACTTAACCGCATTTCCCCGCTAGTCCGTATGAGCAAATCCGGATCCGGTAAATTGTGTGACAGCAAATGATTATGAATCGTGTCTTCATCAATATCATCGACATGAAGCGTTCCTTCCTCAATCTTTCGCGTAATGTCGCGAAAGCCTTCTATCAGTTCACGCTGGCCGCCGTAGTTCATCGCAAAATTCAGGACGAGCCCTGTATTGTGTTTCGTTTTTTCAATTGCTTCTTCAAGCGCCTGAACTGTATGCTGCGGCAAGCGATCGCGGTACCCCATCATACGAACTTGGACATTTTTCTCAATCAGCTCATTCAGCTCAATAGATAAAAATTCCTGAGGAAGCTTCATAAGAAAATCAACTTCATCTTTCGGGCGCTTCCAGTTTTCAGTGGAAAATGCATACATTGTCAACACCCTGATGCCGATGTCGTTTGCGGCGATGGTGACACGTTTCACAGCTTTCATTCCTGTATGATGGCCTGCAACACGCGGCAATCCACGGTTCTTCGCCCAACGCCCGTTGCCGTCCATAATAATCGCCACGTGGTGCGGAATATTTTCGGGCATCAGTTCCGGCGGTTTGCTGCTTCCCCTTTGCTGCAACCACGCTTGGACTCGCTTAATCATTCGGTCTCCTCCAACCCGTGATGAAAAAAAGACAATAAACCCCACCGTGCGGAGGGGCATGAAGAACAAATCGCTAATCTCGTTCCCGTATGTTACACTTCCATAATTTCTTTTTCTTTTATCGCCAATACTTTATCGACTTCGGCAATATATTTGTCTGTCGACTTCTGAATGTCTTCCTGATGACGACGAGATTCATCTTCGGAAATCGTCGTTTTTTCCAATTTCTTAATATCATCGTTCGCATCACGTCGAACATTACGAATGGCAACCTTTGCTTCTTCACCGTATTTTTTTGTTTGCTTAACAAGGTCCGAACGGCGTTCTTCCGTCAATGGCGGAATGGACAGGCGAATAATTGTGCCGTCATTTGCTGGCGTCAAGCCGAGATCTGATTTCATAATCGCTCTCTCAATTTCAGACATGGACGATTTGTCCCACGGCTGAATGATTAGCGTTCGAGAATCAGGCGTGCTGATATTAGCCAACTGATTCACTGGAGTCATCGCACCGTAGTATTCAACTTGCACACGATCAAGCAAAGCAGGTGTAGCGCGTCCTGCACGCAGGGTAGCAAGTTCGCGTTTCAAGGCGGAAATAGCTTTTTCCATACGTTCTTCTGCGTTCTTTTTCACTGCTTGTGGCACTAGTTTACACTCCCTTTTACTATGGTTCCAATCTTCTCGCCGAGTACGACGCGTTTAATATTGCCTTGTTCCGTAATGGCAAAAACGATAAGCGGAATGTTGTTATCCATACAAAGCGAAGATGCGGTAGAATCCATAACTCCCAGGTTGCGGTTTAACACTTCCATGTAAGTCAGTTGTTCGAATTTCTCTGCAGTTTCGTCCTTGAATGGGTCGGCAGAGTAAACCCCGTCGACTTTATTTTTTGCCATCAAGATGACATCGGCTTCGATTTCTGCAGCGCGCAGTGCTGCCGTCGTGTCCGTCGAGAAGAACGGATTCCCTGTTCCAGCCGCGAAGATGACGACGCGTCCCTTCTCCAAATGACGGATAGCGCGGCGGCGAATATAAGGTTCAGCGATTTGCTGCATCGCAATCGAAGTTTGCACGCGTGTCGGCACGCCGATTTGTTCGAGCGCATCTTGTAATGCAAGTGAGTTCATTACGGTTGCAAGCATCCCCATATAATCGGCTGTACCGCGGTCGATGCCTTTTTCGCTGCCTGCGATACCGCGCCAGATGTTGCCGCCACCACACACAATCGCGACTTCAACACCAAGCTCTACGACCTCTTGGACTTGTTCGGCAATAGAATTAATAACTCCAGATTCGATGCCGTAGCCGGCTTGACCTGATAATGATTCCCCGCTTACTTTTAATACGATGCGTTTATAAACCGGTTGTTTCAATGTTTACCCTCCACTTTTCCTAACGGCCGCTAAAAAAGAAGGAACACAATGTGTTCCAACTTTTTAGCGCGTCTGTTGATTACGTATCAGCCGCGTATCCCTATGAGAACCTGTAATGAAAGGTTAGTTCATATTTGCTTGGGCCATGACTTCTTCAACAAAATTATCCACTTTTTTCTCCAAGCCTTCGCCCAGCTCGTAACGAACAAAGCGACGGATCGAGATGTTTTCACCGATTGTGGCGATTTTTTCATTCACCAATGTTTCGATTGTTTTGTCCGGATCTTTAATGAAGGACTGCTCCAACAAGCAGAACTCTTCATAGTATTTACTGATGCGGCCTTCAACCATTTTTTCAACGATCTTCTCAGGCTTGCCTTCGTTCAAAGCTTGAGCTTTCAAAATTTCCTTCTCTTTTTCGATTTCGTCTTGAGGGACTTCGTCACGACGAACGTACTTTGGAGAAGCTGCTGCAATTTGCATTGCGATATCGCGTGCAAAATCTTTAAATTGATCTGTTTTTGCAACGAAGTCGGTTTCACAGTTGATTTCAACCAATACGCCGATTCGTCCGCCAGCGTGGATGTAGGACTCAACAACGCCTTCTGTTGCTACGCGCCCTGCTTTACTTGCTGCGGCTGCCAGACCTTTCTCGCGAAGAAGTTCAATCGCTTTTTCCAAATCACCGTTCGTTGCATCCAATGCTTTTTTGCAATCAAGCATCCCTGCGCCTGTTTTTTCGCGCAATTCTTTTACTGCACTTGCACTTACTGCCATGTCGTGTTCCCTCCATTAATAATTTGGCCGCCTCTCGTATGTATCACCGGAGGCATGCTGCCGGATAGTGTATACGCCTTAAAAAAAGGGCGGTGAGAGGTGAACCACCTGCCAACCACCCTTTGTTCATCCAATTATAATTTCAAACTTAAGCTGTTGTTTCTTCGCCTTGATGAGCTTCAACGATTGCATCAGCCATCTTGGAAGTCAACAATTTCACTGCACGGATAGCATCGTCGTTACCAGGGATAACATGATCGATTTCATCCGGGTCACAGTTCGTATCAACGATACCAACGATTGGGATACCCAATTTGCGAGCTTCTGCAACTGCAATACGCTCTTTGCGAGGATCGATGACGAACAATGCGCTAGGCAGGCCCCTCATATTTTTAATACCGCCCAAAAATTTTTCAAGACGATCTTTCTCTTTGCGGAGCAAGATGACTTCTTTCTTAGGCAATACTTCGAATGTCCCGTCTTCTTCCATCGATTCAAGCAACTTCAAGCGATCAATACGCTTTTGAATCGTTTGGAAGTTAGTCAACGTACCACCCAACCAACGTTGGTTGATGTAGTACATTCCACAACGCTCTGCTTCTTCCTTAACGGAATCTTGAGCTTGTTTCTTCGTACCAACGAACAATACTGTTCCGTTGTCTCCTGCGAGGGATTTTACAAAATTGTAAGCTTCCTCAACTTTTTTCACTGTCTTTTGCAAGTCAATGATGTAAATACCGTTACGTTCTGTGAAGATATATTTGTCCATCTTAGGGTTCCAACGACGAGTCTGGTGACCGAAGTGTACCCCAGCTTCCAACAGCTGTTTCATGGAGATAACTGCCATCTTCACTACACCTCCCAATATGGTTATTTATCCGCCGCCGATATCATCTTTCCCCAAGACTTTCCGCACTTGTCGCGACAGAAAGCACCCTTGTAGAAATTAATCGGCGTGTGTTCTTAACACCGTCAATTAATATACCATAACGCCATGCGAGTTGCAACCGTTTTGTCGGGCTAACCAATAGGATAATCATCAATATTGGTCCAGCCAACAATGATTAGCCAAATTTTTCACCCTTCGTTCCACTCTCCTACTGATTCAGATACGGACGTTATACAGCAACATAGCCCCCATGGATCCTCCATTCTATATCTGAAATTCGTTAACAGGAGAGAGGTTGTCAGTCATTTTGCCGAGTCGTGTTACGGAGGAGATTGGATTCTATCCAATGTTTTCACGGTTTGAGAGCGATTATTTGGAGAACCACTGGAAAAGATCCAACAGAATCTGGCTTAAACGGTGGCGTACAAGGGGTGTCCCGGTTTTGACTGGACGATTTCCAGTGGAATGGCGAGCTTGCGCTCAATACTCGACAAATGACTGTATATTTTCCAATGAAGCGAATGGTGATTGGATATTGTCTAGTGCCGAAAAGTCCTGATGACTTTCTCGACAGTCTGATTTATACAATGGTTTAAGCTGTTAATAAGCAACTTGGTACGAATAGGTGTCAAACCACTGTATAAGCTCAAATGATGCCTGCATAAAGACAAGTATACGTGCCGTTCATCGGAAATAATCCAATGCAGTCCAGCCAGACCTCCATCCCCGCTATCTCTTTAGCAAGAGAAGTTGGACCGGATCAACGCCAGCAAAAACAACTCACTTATTATCCTTATTCACTGGCTTCGGTTGTCCTTGGTCAGTGCTTTCGTTCACCTGGTTATTCCGGGGCGCCAGCTCTAGTCCAGCCCGTTCCGCCGCCTCACGCAGCTCCTGCTCCGACACGGGCACCGCATATTTTTGCCCGATGAATATCATTTGAAGCAGCAGTCCGCCTATAATAATTCCCGCTCCAAGTCCGATTAAAAAACGACGATCTTTAAACACGGCGAACCTCCTGCTGCTCCAGCTTAATAATTAATTGCGCTTCACCTCTCGGCATCGCTAACTGCTGTGCTGCCTCTTCTTCCGAGTAACCCTGTTCCAACAAGGCGAACAGCTCCGGGTATCGGGCGCGCAGCGGCACGGCGGCCGGCGCCTCAGGCAAGTCATCCAGGAATGTCTCTACGAAGTCGTCCACTTCACTCGTCTCAAATAATACTTCCTCTACGATCGCTTGCGGTATCGAAGGGGGTTCTGGCGGTGCCTTCTGTTCCTGCTTGCCGCTCTCATCCTTCACATCTTCATTCGCGGATGCAAGTCGTTCTTCGAAGCTGCTCCAATTGTGCTCCAGCTTGTCCATTCTTCTTCTCAACGCATCATCGCGCAAATCACTCTCTTTCTTCATACGTTCGATTACTGTAATGAGCTTCTCATTTTCCACTTCCAACTCCCTCATGTAATGCTCGAGCGTTTCCTCCATATTGCGGCGCAGTTCGGTTGAATTGCCCTCTGGCACAACCTTCGGCCGCAGCATTCCGACAACTACGATTGCTGCTCCGAGCAGCAAAATGTACATCCACGGTTCCATCTCAGTCCTCCTCGCGCACAAACCATTATATATTGAAAATGAAAACGCCGCGAACCTCACTACCACGGGCACCCGGCGTCATAACTATCAACCTCTAACATATGAAATCAATATGCTTACCTTTATAGGGATGTTCCGCAGGCTTGGAAACTATAAGCGTTTCGCTATTTTCCGCTGCCTCGAGCTGTTCTTCGGCAGTTTCCCGTTCCGAATCCGGTCTGTCCTCTTTCTCCTGATCACGAATGCGGCTTTCCTGTGATGATTGCACTTCTTCGTTGCGCTGACTTGATTTCCTAATCATCTTCTCCGCTTGATCATTCAACAGCGATTTTTCTGTAATCGGGCGCTGCTGCAGCTGTTGATGAATTGCCGAAGCATCCTGAGTGCGCGGAATTGCGATCTGCATTTCCACCGGCTTAACATTCATCTAATCACCTCATCTGATTCGATTGAATCATGTCAAATTAATAATAAGGCGACATCACGATCTCCCCTTCTGACATTCGGAGAGAGATTCGCTGTACTGCATCCTTAATAAAGCGCGTATTGCGGCCGATTACGATCTTTGCGCCACCATATATCACATTTATCACATCAACCGAAGCCAATGCGGTTTCTTCCAACGTCTTCTCAATTTCCAGCATGCGTTCCCTAATTTCTGTTTGCTCTTGCGTTACTTTCTTCTTCGTCGAGTTCAGCTTAATCCGCATTCCTAGCTTTTCTCCGGTTAACTGACCTGCTGCAGCCATCTGATCTAAGATGCGCAAGGCCTTCTCTGTCTTCTCTAAGCTATCGATGCTGCTGTGCAGCTTTAAACGCAGTTCCGTTAATTCGTTTCGTAAATCCGGCAGTACGCCAACCTCAATCGTTGTCCCTGTTGACATTGTATTACCAATCGTACGAGCGATGACACGCTCGCCAGCCTGTATGATTCCTCCGACAATGAGTCCTTTCGTTCCTTTACAAACCACCTGTCTACTTGCGCGAATATTGGCATGCATGATGCTTTGCGTCACGATGACGTCCGTTGCTGCGCTTACATTCGCTTCTTGTATAAAAGAACACTTTACATGTTGTCCCGCTTTGACATACCCTTTGTTTCCAGCAATGATCCCCCCGCTAATTTCAACGCAGCCGGCAGCTTCCATCTCCGCGCCTTCAACGCCTCCGTATACGCGGATATCACCTGCAGCTTGAACACGGAATCCAGTCAACACATTGCCGCGAATGACAATCGTGCCAATGAAATTAATATTTCCGGTCCGATAATCGACATCCCCGTTCACTTCATATACCGGGAACACATGAATGCGATCCTTATCCATTTTGGAGACCAGCCCGTCAATGGCTGCATACATCGCCCGCTCTTCCGGATCAACGACGACGTTTTTTCCCACTTTAAATCGGGCCTCGCGTACTTTATTCGCCGGAATCGTCTCGCCTGTAACCGCCATCCCGGGTATTCCTTCTTTGCTCGGAATTCGCTCCGCAATGATTTGGCCCTTTTTCACATTATCTAACTGTTTGACCTCTTTAAAATTAACCGTACCATCCTCAAGCTCAGCTGGTTTTGTCTCCCGCTCTCTCTTTGGCAACAAAACATTAATTCGTCCGTCCTCACCCGCTATGGGCGCTTTTCCATGAGCAATCATCGTTGCACCGCGTGCAAAGGCTTTGGGATTAGAAGCAATTTCTTGAAGCACTCTCGCCTGAATTCCGAATCGAACGCCATTGCTGTGGAGCAAAGTTTCCAACTTATCTGCCGTACATTGAAATGCTGCATCGAACTTAACAAACTGCACATAGGCATGAAGCTTGTCCTCAGAAATCGTCACTTCCAAATATTGTTCCAAGGCCAACGTCATACTCATGAAAAATCCCCCTTTCCACCTACTCGATTTAAAACCTTGCCAGCCAGTGCTTGATTACGCTTCCAGCAGCATACTCTTATGCTTCTCTAATGTAGTTCGCAAGCGTATAATCGCCTTAGAATGCAGCTGGGAAATACGGGATGGAGATAAGGACATGACTTCAGCAATTTCACTTAATGACAAATCTTCGTAATAGAACAGTGAGATAACAGTGCGCTCTTTCTCTGTCAGCTTATCAATTCCATGCACCAAGGATTCTTTTAAGTAATGCTCGTTTACTTTGCTTTCCGGATTTTTGGCCTTTTCATCGATTAACAATGAAATACGCGTCTCCGACTCATCTTCCCGTATCGGGTCCTCCAAAGAGCATACGGACATGATGGATACATCCTGAACCATGCTTTGAAATTCTTTCTCGCCTATGTTTAAATACGTACTCATCTCCTCATCGGTTGCAGTACGCAAATAACGCTGTTCCAAATGTTGATACGCTTCTTCGATCTTTTTCGCCTTCTCACGTACCGAGCGTGGAACCCAGTCTCCTTGACGGAGCCCATCTAGGATGGCTCCGCGGACGCGCCAAGAAGCATACGTTTCGAACTGCAATCCTCTGCGATGATCGAATTTCTCGATAGCATCGATCAGGCCCATCGCCCCATGACTGGCGAGATCATCTTTACTAACGTTGCGGGGCAAACCGGCGGCAAGCCGATTCGAGACAAAGTCAACGATGGGCAAATGAATTTCGATTAATTGTTTCCTCGCGTCAAGGTCTCCATGTTCTTTCCAACGTTCCCATAGCTCAACATGCGAGCATGGGTTTAATTTCTGTACGCTCACCGACAGTCAGCCTCCTTACTTTTGTGTCAGGTGACGAACAGCTTGCGCCAATTGTTCCGCGTCCATCTGCGGATTGGTCACGAGCTTGGGCGGGTTTAACGGCTGAAAGGCGCTTCCGTTATCGTCTTCCCGATCGGCATGCTTCTCTTCGCTCGGCTTCGTCCTTAACAAATCATGCAGCATATCACTTTCATCTGGTGTTGTCATATCCACCGTCTGTCCTTTGTCCGCCATCTCGTGGTCAGAGCCTTTATCTTGCTGTGGTTGCTGCAATAGACCGGCGATAAATCTGAGCGCAAATCCAAGCGCAAACCAGATACAAAGGGCAATGATTCCTCTTATGAGGCTAGTCGTCCATACATTGTTGCTCGAAGAAGCAAGAAATGTAACGACAAATCCGACAGCTCCAAAAATAATATTCCAGCGTATTGTTCCTATCATGGCTTATATTTCCTTTACACCTAACTGCACACTGCGAATGTTCAACATTCCATCTCCGCAGCGCAGTTCAATTGTACGTCCGTAATTTCCGCCCGTATCCTCTGCCAAAAGAGGTATACCGTGTTTTTGCAGCATTTGCTTGCATGATTCCACATTACGCGGTCCGATGCGCATCATGTCATTGTTAGAAGCGAACGCAAACATTTGCGCACCGCCCGCCATTTTGGCTTGTAATCGTGTTAATTTGGCTCCTTCCAGCGTCATACGTCGAATCAGTTCAGGAACAGCAGTGTCGGCATATTTCGCAATGTTGCGCACGCCTTCGCGTGCAATGTCCGAAGATGGCAGCATGACATGTGCCATGCCGGCAATATGGGCAACGGGGTCATACAAAGTCAATCCGACACAAGAGCCTAAACCGGTCGTGCGTATGGAGCCTGTAAGGCACACATTCAAGTCGGCCATGCCGACTTTAACAACCGTGGACTCTTCAATCATTCGAATGGCACTCCCAATGCAGCAAATATTTTTGAAAAAGAGTCCGGGTCAGGTATTAAGAAAAAGGTTCCTTGCACTTCATCGCAGCCTTCCAAAAACTTTGTATCGATTAATAGTGCACTGTCTCCCATCTCCCCATATTGCAAAATACCGTAGTTCAGCACGGCCCCTGCCATGTCAATCGCCAGTTGTGGCACGGTCGGCGACATCGACAGACGGGTGAAATCTGCCAGGGAAGACAAATACGACCCGGCTAAAATGTTGCCAATCTCGGAAAGCGCGGATATTTCCATTTCTGAGAACGCTTGTTCTTCTCCTGCAGGGAAGAACTCCAAATTCGACAACAACTTCTTTGCCGGTTCCAGTTCAAACATAAAAAAGAGATGACTTGATGCTTCACCCTCCACACGAAAGTAGATGGCTATCACAACCTGTTCTGCGCCCCCGACTTCATCGGCGATGCACTCAAACGGGACCAACCTTACTTTAGGAACCGCCATGTCGATAGGACGGTTAAGGAGGTGGGAGAGTGCCGTTGCGGCGTTGCCGGCACCAATATTGCCCACTTCCTTTAACACATCCATCTTGTATTCTCCGAGACGTTCGTACAAATGCACAGCTTTATGCCTCGAGTTGTTCTAACTTAATAATTTCGCTTTTGTTTAATACTTCGGCCAAGTTCAGCATAATCAACAAGCGATTATCTCCAAATTTGGCGACGCCGCGCAAATATTTCGCTTGAATGCCTCCGACGACTTCAGGAGCGGGCTCGATATCATCTGAAGTGATGTCTATGACGTCACTTGCACTATCAACGATGAAGCCGACTTCCATTTCATCATGCGCGACGATAATGACTCGTGTCTGATCCGTATGCTCTTCTTCAGCCATCCCGAATCTGCCGCGCAGTTCAATGACAGGCACGACTACGCCCCGGAGATTGATAACGCCTTTAATGAAATCAAAGGTCTTCGGCACGCGGGTAATCGGCATCATGCGCTCGATCGTCTTCACCTTTTCTACTTCAATACCATACTCTTCCTGTCCTAACGTAAAGACAACGACTTTAATTTCCTCTGCCATGTCATATCCTCCTCAAGCTTGATATGCAACGAGTGGGCCTTCTTATTTAAGCAACGCGTTCGGATCGATGATTAATGCGACTTGTCCATCTCCCAGAATCGTCGCGCCCGAAATGCCCGGGGTGTTCTTTAAGTAGTTGCCAAGCGGCTTCAACACAATTTCGTTTTGACCGACGAAGTCATCGACGGCAAGCGCTGCAAGGCGCTCCCCTTTGCGAATGATAATAATCTCGATTTCATCTTCATCCATATCGGAATAGCTGGCACAATCGAACAGCGCACTAAGCGATAAGAGCGGAATGACGCTATCGCGGTAATCAATCATGCGAATGCCGCCATGAAGTCGGCGAATATCGTCTTTCTGTACCAATCCGGTCTCTACAATTGAGGTTAACGGAATCGCGTACTTCTCAGTGCCCAGCGTGAACAGCATCGCCGACAAGATAGAAAGCGTGAGCGGAAGCTGAACGATAAATGTCGTGCCTTGTCCCAACTTCGATTCGACAATGACATGTCCGCCGAGTGACGCAATTTTGGATTTCACCACGTCTAGACCCACTCCGCGTCCGGAGACGTCGGATACTTTGTCCGCCGTACTGAATCCAGAAGCGAACAAAAGCTGATACACTTGTTCATCGCTTAGAGAAGCCGCTTTGTCAGGACTGACAATACCGTTCTTCATTGCCTTGCTCAAAATTTTGTCACGGTCGATGCCGTGACCGTCTTCCTCAATTTCGATGAAGACATGATTTCCGCTTTGGTACGCACGCAATTGCACCGTGCCTGTCTCTGATTTCCCCTTCGCAATGCGCTCCTCGATGGACTCGATACCATGGTCGACTGCATTCCGAAGCAAATGCACAAGCGGATCGCCAATCTCATCGATAACGGTCCGATCCATCTCGGTATCGGCACCCGTAATAATAAAATCGACTTTTTTGTCGAGTGATTTCGCCAAGTCGCGAACCATACGCGGGAAGCGGCTGAATACAACATCTACCGGAACCATCCGCATCTTCAAGACGATATTTTGCAAGTCTGAACTGACACGCACTAAATGTTCGACGGTTTCTGTCAAATCGTGCTGTTTCAACTCGCCTGCCAATTGCTCCAGGCGTACGCGATCGATCAGCATCTCGCTTAATAAATTCATCAATACATCCAATCGCTCGATGTCTACTCGAATCGTGCGATTCTGAACCGCTTTGTTCGGCGCAGGTGACGCCGAGCTTTTCTTGGCCGCATCCTGCGTCGTGACAGCTGGTGATGCCGTCGGAGCAGACTTCGGCTTGTCTTGCTCTACAGCAGGCTTCACTGCAGTCGCCGCCGTCTCTTTGGCTGAGGTATGGACTTCATCTGCACGCTGATTCCATTGACGCACATCTTCCAGCGTCATATCTTTGATTTCCACAGACTCAAGCTCGGACACTTGTCCAACTTCGTGCTTAAGCTGCTCCACCTCGGTTTGACTGACGAAAAATATAGAGAAGCCGCTGTCGAACTTATCCTGCTCGATATCCTGAGCTGGCGGTGCGGATTTCACCACTTCCCCGTACTGACTCAGCACTTGAAATACCATGTACGCCCGCGCTGCTTTCAGCACGCAGTCTTCTCTAAGCTCGATTCGAATATGGTAGACGTGCATCCCTGCTTCAAGCGATTGTTCCAGAATGCTGCGCTGGAACTCGTCCAAGGACTCGCTTTGGGCTGACGTTTCTTGCTCGGAAGCAGACTCGTCAGCACTCTTTTCTTTCTTGTAATCACCCGATACGATGGATTGCAGCGAAGCGACAATCTCAGTCACATCCGCCTTTCCTTCGCCGCCGTTCGTAATATCTCCGACCATTGCTTCCAGCGCATCCAAGCTGCGGAAGAGCGTATCGAAGATGAAGTCATCCATCGATAGCTGATGATTGCGCACCATATCAAGCACATTTTCCATCTGATGGGTTAAGGATGCCAAGTCTTCAAAGCCCATGGTCGCCGACATACCCTTTAATGTGTGAGCGGAACGGAAGATGACTTGAACAATGCTGACATCGTCCGGCTGACTCTCTAACTCTAGCATGTGCTCGTTCAACGCTTGCAAATGGTCGTTCGCTTCGTCAATAAACATGGATAAATACTGGTTTAAATCCATGTTCGAACACCCCCTTTAACGATTTGCACTACTTTGCGTCTTCATTTCACCGCGTTCATGATAGCGCCTGCCATGTCTCTCAATGGAACGATATGCGACACACACCCGAGCTCAATGGCTGCACGCGGCATGCCGAATACGACACAGCTTTCTTCACTCTCCACGAAGGTGGAAGTTACGCCTTCATCGGCCAATTGGCGCATCATCCTGGCGCCGTCACTCCCCATCCCAGTCAAGAGCACGATATGGCGCTCAAGCTGATGGAACGGCAACAGCGATTCGAATAACATGTCAACGGAAGGACGATGTCCAGATCGCGGTTCTGATTTATTTAATGAAATGGCATAGTTGCCATCGGTTTTCTTGGTGGCAGTCATGTGCAAACCGCCAGGAGCGATATACGCCACGCCCGCTTGCAAGACTTCCCCATCTTGAGCTTCTCTTACCTCTAGCTCGCTGTATGTATTTAATCGCTCAGCTAGCGACTTCGTAAAGTTCGGCGGCATATGCTGAACGATGAGAATCGGAGCAGGCAATCCCTTCGGCAAATCAGTCAATAACTGCTTTAACGCGCGCGGTCCGCCGGTTGACGTTCCGATCGCAATGATATGTTCGAAGGAAGTGGTACGCCCTTTCATCCCTCTGACTCCTGGCTTCTCCACGTTGGATCGGGATAGCGGTTTCGCTTCCGGAACGGGATCCGCTACAGGCTTCATAGAGCGATGGTTCGCATCCAGCTCTTGATCTGCCCCCTTACGATATCCGTGCAGGCGTTGGGGAACTGCCTTCTTCGCCAACCTGCTCGACGTTATTTCATCGCGGTTGTTAGCTGCTTGATGGCTCCTATCCGGCAGAGACAACGGCTTCTTCTCTCGTGGAATGGGTCGGGAAGGCTCCAGAGCTTTGGAGGTGAGAGACGCTTCCCTCGCAAGTCTCTGCTGTCGAAGCTCCTCAAGCTGCCGTCTTCGCTCCTCGGAAGCGATAGCCGTATGCAGCTTCTCGATTAGCATTTCGCCTACTTTATGAATGTCCCCGGTACCTCCCGCTGGACTCGGCTTGCATACGAAATCATATGCGCCGTATTCCAGAGCGGATAGCGTCTCCGAACGACCTTCTTCGGTCAAGCTCGATAACATGATTACCGGTGTTGGTGCTTCAGCCATAATACGGCGCAGTGCCTCAAGTCCATTTTGGACGGGCATCTCCACATCAAGAGTTACCGCATCAGGCTTTAATTCCTTCACCTTATCTACCGCTTCCAATCCATGACGGGCTGTGCCCGCAATCTCGAAAGAAGGATCCTGCACAATTAAATCCGAAATAATAGTTCGCATGAAGGCCGAGTCGTCCACGACGAGCACTTTCTTCTTCGTTGCCAATTCTCATCACGCTCCCTTATGGTGTGGACATCTGTCTATGATGACCAGCGCCGCAGCCAATTTCGAATAAATTGCTTTACTCCGCCGTTCGGTTCCGCCGGGTCCGATCCATTGATATAGGACTTCGCAAGCTCGCGGATTTGCAGGGACGCCTTGCTCTGCGGATACAGCAAGCAGAATGGCGTCTGCTTCTTCACGGCTTGCATGACATGAGGATCGTCATACAGAACACCCAAAGTCGGTATCGATTGATGCAAGAACCTCCGGGCGACAGACGATAGACGTTCAGCGGTCTGACTGCCTTCCTTCCAATCGGCCGCCCGATTGACGACCAGCCTAAAGTCTGTGCCGTGACCCATGCCGTTCACGATTTTGATCAATGCGTAAGCATCCGCGATTGCCGTCGGCTCAGGGGTCGTTACGACAAACGTTTCATCCGCCGCCAGAATAAAGCGAATCGTTTCTTTGCTTAGACCGGCCCCCGTATCAAACAAGATGATGTCATAACGCTCGGACCAACTCTCCATCTCGGTGAGCAGCCTGTCGATTTGCTCGGAAGGCAGTTCCAGCAAATCTTGAAATCCTGAACCGCCTGGAATGTAATGCATGCCCAAGGGCCCGATCTGGATGATATCCTGCAGCGTCTTGCGCTGCTGCACAACGTGAACCAGATTCGACGATGCCGGGCTCCCCAGAAGGACATCAATGTTCGCCATACCGATATCAGCATCAAAGACGAGAGTGCGGTAACCCGCTTCCTGCAGCGATAGGGCAAAATTCAATGTGAAATTGGATTTCCCCACACCGCCCTTTCCGCTGGTTACCGTAACTACCCGTGCTCCACTTGACTTCGGATGCTCGTGCGGCGGCGCATCATTCGCGTCCGACCGCTTTGATTTCACTAATCTTCGTAATGCTTGCGCCTGGTCGTTCATCATAAGTTAATCTCCTACGATCCAACGCACGACCTCGTCCACATGAAACGATTTGATATCATCAGGCACGTTTTGACCTGTAGTGATATAACTGAACGGAATCGATGTTCGATCCGCCAAGTTAAGCATTGAACCGTAGGTGTCCGTCTCGTCGGCTTTCGTAAAAATGATTCGGTCGACACGCTGTCTTGAGAAACGTTCCAGAATGGACATCATGTCTTCCGTCTTCGACGTCAAGCTGAGCACTAAAAAGGTCTCGCTGTCAGGCAGCGGCTTGAGCATCGTGTTCAACTCGTTAACGAACATGTCGTTACGGAAATTGCGCCCCGCAGTGTCCATTAGGATGAGGTCACAGCCTTGGAGCGCTTGCAGTGCCCGCCCCGTATCGCTCGGCGAGGTGGCGACTTCGATCGGCACATTCAATATGGAAGCATACGTTCTAAGCTGTTCAACGGCCGCGATCCGATAAGTATCCGATGTGATAAGGCCAACCCGCCGCTGATGATGGAACATCTGATCTGCAGCAAGCTTTGCAATGGTCGTGGTCTTACCGACACCCGTAGGTCCGACCATGTATACGATTCGCGTTGCGGATGTTAAGCCGTTCACTTCATGAGACTGCAGCTGTTCTTTTACAATGTCGCGGACATAGGACCTTATCACCGATATTTCGGGCTGCTCAATCCGGTTGATTTGGCATTTCTCCCATGCTTCCTGCACGATTCGGTAAGCTAGCTCGTTCGCTACGCCCTGATCTAGCAAGCTCTGCTTCATTTCATGCATACTGTCTGGCCAATTGTCGTGATTGACACGCTGCATCACTTTACGCATCATGAGCTTCATTTCATTAAATTCGCTTTGCCAGCCGTCATCTGCA
This sequence comes from Paenibacillus sp. MER TA 81-3, assembly GCF_023713585.1. Taxonomy (NCBI): domain Bacteria; kingdom Bacillati; phylum Bacillota; class Bacilli; order Caryophanales; family Paenibacillaceae; genus Paenibacillus; species Paenibacillus sp. MER TA 81-3. Next base: position 299,559 of record NZ_JAMAWB010000001.1, on the reverse strand, counting down.
GGCAAGCTCGCAGAGGCGGCTTCCTGCAGACGAGCCTGCATTACCGCATCTTGGAATGCGTTCAGATCCCGCTGTCTCTCTTCTTCCTCCCTGGAATACGGCAATACGCCGACAGGACTTGGTGCAGCTGACGAATGTTCTGTGGGCGCGCGGTTCATGGTTTGTGCCGAATCGTGTCGAGGTCCGGCAGGCCGTACAGCGGTAAGAGCTTCTCTCTTACCGCTGTACGCCGAGCGCGCCATGGAGGACGACACGTATGACTTTGCGCCTGCTGTCTCCTGAAGCGAAGACGCGGTTGAACGCGTCCGTTCCGTTTTCTCCTGTTCGTCCACAGCGGCAACGACTTCGATGCAACGCTTGCGGAACATACCGAGAAATCCGCCCGCTCGTACTTCCTTCGTGCTGACAATGACCGCATCCTGCCCTAATTCATGGCGAATTTGGCTCATTGCCTCGGGCATGGTGTCAACGATGTATTTTTTTACTCTCATACATTCACCACTCCGACGCTTTGAATTTCAACATTCGGTTCGAGCTCATTGTAAGACAACACCGGGATATCCTGCATAGCTCGTTCCATTAACTGGCGCAAATACATGCGTATCGTAGGTGATGCAAGTACGACTGGGGAGTGCCCCGATTGCAGCAGCCGCTGTACTTGCTCGCTGACCCGTTGATACACTTGCTGAGTCATGCTTGGATCCATGACGAGATACGATCCGTGCTCGTTCTGCTGCACGCTTTCGGCTATTTTCTTTTCAAGTGAAGGCCCTACCGTAATGACACGCAGCGTTTCACCCGGTACGGCATACTGCTGCGTAATCTGACGCGCCAACGCCTGACGAACGTATTCCGTAAGCACATCCGGATCCTTCGTATACGTGCCGTAATCAGCCAGTGTTTCGAAGATGGTCACCAAATCGCGAATCGAAATTTTCTCCCGCAGCAGCTTCGCCAACACTTTCTGCACGTCACCGATAGTCAGAACGTTCGGGATAAGCTCCTCAACAAGTGCCGGATACTGCTCTTTGACCGTCTCGATAAGAGATTTGGTCTCCTGACGCCCAACTAACTCGTGCGCGTGCTTCTTAATAATCTCTGTCAGATGGGTAGCGACGACGGATGGCGGATCTACTACCGTATAGCCAGCAAGTTCCGCACGCTCCTTCATCGTCTCATCCACCCAGAGGGCCGGCAGGCCGAATGCAGGTTCCATCGTTTCGATACCTGATACCGAATCATCCTCATACCCTGGATTCATAGCTAAATAATGATTCAATAAGAGCTCTCCGTGAGCTACAGCATTTCCTTTGATCTTGATGACATATTCGTTCGGCTTCAATTGGATGTTATCCCGAATGCGAATGACCGGAACGACCAGCCCAAGCTCCAATGCGCATTGCCGGCGTATCATAATGATGCGGTCTAGCAGGTCTCCCCCTTGCTGGGCATCTGCCAGCGGAATGAGTCCGTAACCGAACTCGAACTCGATTGGATCCACCTGCAGCAAATTAATGACACTCTCCGGACTGCGCACTTCCTCGATTTGCTGTTCTTCCTCGAGCTGTTCCTCTTCCATTTGGCGAACGTCCATATTTTTCTGCATTCGATAACCGGCAACAGCGAGAATGACCGCAAATGGAATCGTCGGGCCTGGACCGATCGGCGTGAGCAAGCCGAGCATGCTTATCGTTCCAGCGACAATATACAACAGCTTCGGATAGGCAAGCATTTGCGTGCTTAATTCCTCCGCCAAGTTACCATTGGAAGCGGCCCGGGTTACGATGAGACCTGAAGCCGTCGAAATAAGCAATGCCGGAATCTGGCTGACGAGCCCGTCCCCAATGGACAGAATCGAGTATGTAGAAGCCGCATCCCCGAAGCTCTTGCCATGCATGGCCATCCCAATGATAAATCCGCCGATTAAGTTAATCAGGAGGATGACGATACTGGCAATGGCGTCCCCTTTGACGAACTTACTGGCACCGTCCATTGCGCCATAAAAGTCCGCTTGTTTTTCAATTTTCTCGCGGCGTTCACGCGCCTGATGCTCATTGATCAAGCCTGCATTCAAATCGGCATCAATCGCCATCTGCTTACCTGGCATCGCGTCGAGCGTAAAGCGAGCTGCCACTTCAGCTACACGCTCCGCCCCTTTAGTAATGACGATGAACTGCACGACGACAAGAATCAGGAATACAACCAATCCGACAGCTATATTGCCTTGCGCCACCCATTGTCCAAACGTTGCTACTACATCGCCGGCTTCACCGTGCGCAAGTATGAGCTTCGTTGTGGAAATGTTGAGGGCGAGTCGGAATAACGTCGTAATCAACAGCAAAGCTGGAAAAATCGAGAACTGCAGTATCTCTCTCGTATTCATGGCAATAAGAAGAATCATTAATGCTATGGAGATGTTGATTACGAGCAAGATGTCTAACAACCAAGTCGGTATAGGCAAGACCATCATGAGCACGATACCGATGATACCGACTAAGACGACTAAATCTCTCGTTTTCACGGAGTGCACCCTCCATCCTGTTCGCTCAATTGACTTTGCCCTTCAATTTGTATACGTAAGCCAGCACTTCTGCCACGGCTTGGAACAAATCGGCTGGAACTGCATCGCCAATCTCTGTCCGTTGAAATAAGGCCCGGGCGAGCGGCTTGTTTTCCATGGTCAGTACGCCATGTTCCTTGGCGATTTGTTTGATTCGAAGCGCCACGTAATCCTGCCCCTTGGCTACCACTTGCGGAGCCTCCATATCATTGCCGTCATAGCGAAGTGCGACAGCAAAGTGTGTCGGGTTCGTAATGACGACATCGGCTTTTGGAACCTCTTGCATCATACGCATCAAGGCCATCCGACGCTGCCGCTCTCGAATCTTACCTTTGATGAGGGGGTCACCCTCTGACTTTTTGTACTCATCTTTAATGTCTTGCTTGGACATACGCAAACTCTTCGCGAATTCGAAACGCTGATACATGTAATCAAATACGGCCAGAATACAGAGAGCTGCGCCAATCTTAATCCCTAGCATAACGGTCAAATGTGCGGTATAGCCTAATATTTCACTTAACGGCACATGAGACATCATAATGATGCGCTCCCGTTCTCCCCATATCGACAAATACACAACAGTTCCGATGATCGTCATCTTTAAAATTGATTTTAAAAATTCTACAACCGAGCGAATAGAAAATATTTTTTTAAATCCCTTTATTGGATCAATCTTGGAAAACTGCATCTTGAGCGGTTCGCCCGTAAACAAAAATCCAACCTGCATATAATTCACAATGAGTGCAATGACAACAGAAACGATAAATACGGGCGCCAAGATGATTAACGCCTTTACAAAAAGGCTTCCGAAATAGTCCGTAACGTTGTAAATGGTCACATCCATGGAAAGCCGGTGCCGAAAGGAATCAGCGAACAAATCGATAATTCGTTCTTTATAGAACCCGCCAAGCATCAAGAAGGAGAAGAAGCTGACCAGCAAGATGAACGAGCTGGAAAGATCCGTGCTTTTGGCGACTTGACCTTTTTTTCGAGCTTCCTGCTTTTTCTTTGGCGTCGCTTTTTCCGTCTTCTCCTGCGAGAACATCTGCAGTGAAAGTTTGTGCCGCAGCGTACGTGTAGTAGCGCACGGCACAATCCATTCTTCTGAACCTGGTGTTGGCATCAGCTCGCCCCCTGCATCATGCGCAGCAGTTGCTCCATCGCCTCAAACATAGTAGCGAACAGTTGCTGCAATACATAAACGAGGCCAGGCACGACGAGGAACAGCATGACAAGACCTACGATGATTTTAATCGGAATCCCGACTACAAAAATGTTAAATTGCGGTGCAGTCCGCGCCAAAAATCCAAGCGCCACATCGGTAAGAAACAACGCGACGATAAGCGGCGCAGAAATTTGAAAGGCGATAATGAACGCTTGCGTAAACGACTGAACCAGAAATTCTGTAATATTTCCGTTGGCAATCTGCTGGAAGAACGAATTGTCATCCAGTGGCAACCACTCAAAACTTTTCATGATTCCGTCGATAAAGTAATGGTGGCCGTTCATTCCAAGAAACAATAGCACGACAAATATGTACTTGAAGTTACCCATGACAGGTGCGCTGGTCCCGGTTAATGGGTCAATGACATTCGCGATGCCGAAGCCAATCTGAATGTCGACGAACGACCCCGCCGTTTGCACTGCCGTAAAAAACAATTGCGCCAAGAAACCGATGAGCAGGCCAATTAATACCTCACGCACGATAATAACCATATACGTGCCATCAGCCGGAACCGTTTTTCCAAGCCCGAACAACAAATATGCAATCACGCTGATAAAAAACGCGAGCCCAATCTTGAAGCGAAACGGCACGCCTCGCGAAGAAAAGACAGGAACGGCGACAAAGAATGCCGAGATTCGACACAGCGTGAGCAAAAAAACAGGGAAAGCTTGTACGAGCGTTTCCATGACCTCACAGCCTAACCGATATAAAGATGCAAATTATTTAAGATGTTATGCGCAAAATCAACGACCGTAGTCAATATCCACGGTCCGAACACCAATATGGCTACCATGACCGCAATTATCTTAGGCACAAAAGCCAACGTCTGCTCTTGAATTTGGGTCGTTGCTTGAAATACACTGATGAGAAGACCTACAACCAAAGCAATGGCCAGCATTGGAGCACTCACTTTCAGTACAGTAAACACTGCCTGCCCTGCCAAGCCGATAATAAACTCAGCACTCATTCCATTCCCTCCCGTGCGTCAATTGAAGTCTCACGTGTTAAAGCTCGCGAGGAGTGATTTCACAACGAGATACCAACCATCCACGAGTACAAACAGCAATATTTTAAACGGCAGCGATATCATGACCGGCGGTAGCATCATCATCCCCATGGCCATCAACGTACTGGCGACGATCATATCAATCACTAGAAAAGGAATGAAAATCATAAAGCCCATTTGAAACGCCGTCTTCAATTCACTGATTGCATACGCGGGCACGAGCACAGTTAAAGGAATTTCCTCATAGGTTTTCGGTTTTTCAGTTTTGGTGTATTTCATAAATAAAAGCAAATCTTTCTCGCGCGTATGCGAGAACATGAACTTTTTAATAGGGACAACCGCTTTTTCCAACGCTTGGGTCTGATTCATCTCGCCTTTTAGATAAGGCTGTAAGGCGACTTCATTCACAGTTCCAATCGTTGGGGACATCACAAACAATGTAAGAAAGAGCGCTAGACCAATCAATACTTGATTGGGCGGCATCTGCTGCGTACCAAGAGAGGTCCGGACGAATCCGAGCACAACCACGATACGCGTGAACGATGTCATCAGGATAAGTATGGCCGGAGCCAAGCTCAGCACGGTAATCATGAGCAGGATAGACAATGATGCCGTCCCCGGCTGCCCGCCACCGCCGCCAACTTTAATGTCGATGTCCGGAATGACAGGAGATGCTACCGCCCAATGAGCCGCAAAGCTGGATAACAGCAGCGTGACAGTTACAGATAGTAGCAATTTTTTATTCATGAATCCATCTACCGATCTTCATTGGTATCATCTTTCAGCAATTGTTCTACTTGATCACTGCGCTTCGGCAATTGATCAAGCTTGGCATGAAACATTTCGTGAAACGATACGGAAGACGGTTCCGCATCCTCTTGCTTAGTGTTGTTGCTTGAGGCTTTACGCCCTGCTCGCATACGGTTCATCAGCTCTGACCAAGAGGTTGGCCATGCCGCTTGTCTGGATGACTGTGCGCCCTCGAGAAACGCGATAAGACGCTCCGCTTGTTCAGGGTCACTTACTTTATCGATAAGCGTAATATCTTCCCCGATCCCCAACACATAGACGACATCGCCAACTTCTACGATTTGTAAAGACTTATTCGGTCCGAGCCCGGTGCCGCCCAAAGTACGGATACTTTGATTCATTTGCCATATACGGTTCTTACGACTTAACAGCTTAATCAAGAGCACGATAAGTACAATGATTACAGCAAGCGACAACAACACGGTCAATAAGCTGGATATGTAGTCCCCGACACCGGATGTTTGCATCATTTGACCGTTGTCTTCCATAAGATTATCCTAACGTCTTGTTAATGGCTTCAATTACACGGTCAGCCTGGAACGGCTTGACGATAAAGTCCTTCGCACCCGCTTGAATCGCATCGATAACCATCGCCTGCTGGCCCATCGCGGAGCACATAATGACTTTCGCACTAGGATCTATTTTACGGATTTCTTTCAATGCCGTAATTCCGTCCATTTCCGGCATCGTAATGTCCATTGTAATGAGATCTGGTTTATGTTCTTTGTACTTTTCGATCGCTTGTGCACCATCCGATGCTTCTCCTACGACATCGAAACCATTCTTTGTTAAAATGTCTCGAATCATCATTCGCATGAATGCTGCATCGTCTACGATCAAAATACGCTTTGCCATCGTTGAGAATCCTCCCTAAATCTTATTGTAGTTTCTGAATACGATCCCACTGATTGATGATATCTGTGACACGCACGCCGAAATTCTCATCTATGACGACAACTTCCCCTTTTGCAATCAGTTTGTTGTTCACGAGAATGTCGACTGGTTCACCTGCCAGCTTGTCCAACTCGATAATGGAACCTTGCGAGAGCTCCAAAATGTCTTTGATCTGTTTGTGCGTCCTACCTAATTCTACTGTGACTTTGAGCGGGATGTCCAACAATAAATTTAGATTAGATTCATCATTTTGTACATACTGTGCCGGTTGGAAATTTGCAAATTGAACTGGCTGCACATTCAAATTGCGATGGTGTGTCGAGCCAAAAGCCGACGCATTGCCACCATGTGCCTCCATATTTCCCGAAGGCATCGGAGCCGATCCATAAGGCTGCTGCATGACATGCCCTCCTCCCATCATTGGATGGTCATACCCTGCCATTTGCTGCGGTGCAGCCGCTTCTGGAGCTGCATGACTAGCAGGCTGAGCTGGAGGAGCCATCGGAATGTCTGGTTCGACTTGCACAGCAGATGCGGCTGCTTCTGCAGCTGCTTCTGTCGTATCCCCCATCAACATGCGAACCATGTTCTGAGCAAATGGAACCGTTAATATTTGCATAATGGTTGAATCAATCAAGTCGCTGATCGTCAAGCGGAACGATATTTTGACGAGAACATTGTCATCGGGCAGCGTTTCAACACCCTGTCCGTTCGACATATTCAAAATACCGATACCAGGCGGCGAAATGTTAACCATTCGATTAAAGATAGTCGACATCGAAGTGGCCGACGATCCCATCATTTGATTCATCGCTTCCTGAACAGCGCTAATATGAATTTCATTCAATTCTTCGCTATGATTCGTCCCATCACCGCCAAGCATCAAATCGGCGATCACTTGGGCATCCGAGGTTTTGATGACTAAAGAATTGACGCCTTCAAATCCCTCTACATATCGAACGTGCACCGCCACGTGCGGCTTTGGAAACTCATTTTCCAAGTTTTCACGCTTCAAAAGCGTAATCCGCGGCGTCGTGATTTCTACCTTTTTGCCTAATAGCGTAGATAGCGCCGTTGCCGCACTGCCGAACGTAATATTTCCAATTTCACCAAGCGCATCGGTCTCGATCGGATTTAAATATTTTTCTATGGAAGGAGTCTCAGCTTCCTCAGCAGACGGTCCATCACTCGATATTTTTAACAATGCGTCGATTTCTTCCTGCGACAAGTAATCCTTACTCGTCATGCTCTTCCACTCCCTCATCCACGACTTGCTCGATTTGTACAGCTACACGATCTTTTATCACGCCAGGAGAACCTATATATTTCACGCGGTCACCCACTCGAATCATCAAGCCGTTGTCAACCGGTTTGTTCAATGCGATGACATCTCCGATGGATAACTGCATCATTTCCTGCACCGTAATTTGAGATGTGCCCAGTTCAACGGAGATAGGCAGCTTTGCTTTTGTCACCCGTTGGCGTAATTTTTCGACTTCAATCGGTTCCCGCGTTTTTTTCTCTGATACGAACCAATGATGCACCGAAAGCTTCGGCATAATTGGCTCAATCACGACGTGCGGAATACATAAGTTAATCATCCCCGTCGTATCTCCGATTTTAGTGCTTAGAGAGATAAGTGCGATCGTCTCGTTCGGTGATACGATTTGCATAAATTGAGGATTGGTCTCAAGCGCTTCGAGTCTTGGTTGAATATCTAGCACATTCTTCCAAGCTTCCTGCAAGCTATCGAACGCCCGGCTAAAAATGCGTTCCATCACCGTCGTCTCAATTTCGGTTAAAGCATTAATCTTGGAGGGTGCCGTGCCAGCACCGCCCAGCATGCGATCCAGCATCGCATATGCGACGTTCGGATTCACTTCCAATACCATCCGGCCTTTGAACGGCTCTGCCTCAAAAATGTTCAAAATCGTCATTTTTGGAATAGACCGGATAAATTCATCATACGGCAGTTGTTCGACTTGAACGACGTTGATTTGCACAAATGTACGTAATTGTGCGGAAAAATAAGTCGTTAAGTATCTGGCAAAATTCTCATGGATGCGTGTCAAACTGCGAATGTGGTCCTTTGAAAAACGAACGGCACGCTTGAAATCGTACGAACGGATTTTACGCTGGGTTTCCTCTTTTTTCAGTTCCTCCGCATCCATTTCACCAGAGGACAGCGCCGCAAGCAGGGCGTCAATCTCGTTCTGCGATAGCACGTCTACCAATCGTTTCACCCCCTTACAGGATTCAGCTGCAACATGTGTGTCATGCTCAAATGCCTTTAAATGCGAGTCATGATGAAATCAGTTAAATCGACTTGAATTACTTTGCCTTCAGGCAATTGTTTGTTAATAAGGTCGAGCAACTTCGCACACAACTGATCTTGACCCTTCATTCCTTGCAACTCTTCCGGTTTCATATCAGCCAAAGTTCTCAAAATTAACGGTTTGATGCGCAAATCTTTAATCTTGTCGAATTGCTCTTTTGTCTTTTTGTTGTCCAACTGGAACGCAAAGCCAGTCAATGCGACATAGTCGCGGTCAGCCAGGTTTGTTTTGATGTCACTCATGATCGATGTCATCTCCACAATCTCATCGGCCGATAATCTTGCGATATGAACATTCCCCTGCTGTGCTTGTCCCGCTTGCGGCTTGCCGCCCGAATTAGTGAGCATAATGACGACAAGAGCGATAAGCGTCAGTGCGAGCAGCAATGTAATCATCCACGGCAACATTCGTTTCATGGTTGTCCCTCCGATAAATCAGTCTTCTTCGTCCCGGCAATAATTCCGACGGAACGTATGTATTGTTCAATAAGGCTAATGACTTCAGGGCCTTTTTCCAGCACAATGATTCTCTTCCCTGTCGTTAACGAAATGTACGTATCCGGTGTTTCTTCGACAGATTCAATGAGCAGTGCGTTCACCCAAATGGGCGACCCATTCAGCCGTGTAACGGATATCATCCTATTCCTCCCTTAATGAACCGTCCGTATCTCCCGATGCCGTGCGGCATCAGGAGATGGGTGCGATTAGTCTATACGATTATCGTTTTAAGTTAACAACCTCTTGGAGGATTTCATCGGACGTCGTAATAATACGTGAGTTTGCTTGGAAACCGCGCTGCGTTACGATCATTTCCGTAAATTCTGCCGTCAAGTCCACGTTGGACATTTCCAGCGCCCCGGCAATGATTGCGCCGCTGCCCGTTTCGGGATCGTTTGCTGTACCAACCGTGATTTCACCATCCGCGATCGCGTTCGGAGTTGCGCGGTACAGATTGCCGCCGATCTTCTCCAAGCCTTCCGGGTTCACTACTTTGACAATCCCGATAGAGGTGCCGGTCCCTTCGGTGGTTCCGTCGGCACGCTTCGCCATAATCTCCCCGTTCTGCGAGATCGAGAACTCGACGATATCTTCTTCCAGTTGAATCGGAGCGCCGCCGGAATCAAGCACTCTCAGACCATCCACATTAACGAGGTTGCGTTCTGCATCAAGGTGGAAGTCGCCTGCGCGAGTCAGGAACGGCGCTTCCTGATCTTCACCTAGCGAGAGGGCGAAGAAGCCGTCGCCGTCGATACGCAAGTCAAGCGGACGGTACGTCATCATGGCGCTGCCTTGGGTATGCACGTTATCGATAGCCGATATCGCAACACCCAAGCCGACTTGCTTCGCGTTAATACCGCCGCTGCCTTCATCACTTGGCGCTGTCGTTCCGCTCATCGTCTGGCTCATGATGTCCTTGAACATGACGCGCCCTTGTTTGAAGCCGACCGTGTTCACGTTCGCGATGTTGTTCCCGATAACGTCAAGTTTGGTTTGAAAACCGCGCATACCTGAAACACCCGAATACATGGATCGAATCATTTATTAATACCTCCCCAAATTGTTGGCTCACTTCTGTCGTTCCATGAGCCCATGGCCTCCTGCTCGGTCCGGCCTTGTTTCATGCACTGCTTGCTTATTTCATTAAAATGGCGCTGTCGATTTGCGTAAACACATGGTTCTGCTGAGATGCTTGATCTAAGGCCGTAATGACGGTGCGCGATTTGACGTTTACGATAAACGCTTGGTTATCGACGATGATAAGCGACTGACGCGACCCTTTGTCTTCCGCCTGTTTGACCGCTTGCTGCATCTTGTTCATCATGTCCGCAGACATGACCATGCCGCGTTCCTGCATTCTTACCTTCGCATGGTGGCTGAACTGCACATCCTCTGTACGTGTCAGCTCATGCTGCAGCATTCGCTGGAAGGAAGTGTCCTTACCAATCTGCTCCCGCTGCGGTGTCCGCTGGGCGCTCGTTCCCTGGATGGGTCCCGCAATGCCTATATGCCCCATTGCCCCGTGGATGTTCATGCGTTTCCTTCCGGCTGCTGCGGCTGCTCTGGCTGTTCCGGAGCAGGCGGTACTTCATTGTTGCCTTCGTCCGGGTTGCCCTCTGTTTCCGGTGTCCGAATTTCGGAAATGGTGTTCAAATCGACCTCGTCTTTTCCTACCTTGGCATAAGGGATGCCTTCTCGGACAATGATCGATTCGACGATGCCCGTCTTCACGCTTTCCTTCGGCTTGTTCTGGTCGTTTCCGATCTTGACGGTCATCGATTCTTTCTCCGATGCAATCCATGTGATTTCTTTGCCTATCAAACTGGAAGACATCCCGAGCGCCTGCTGCATCGAGCCCAATTGCTTTTGAATGTTCATCAGCTGCTCGACCGAACTGAACTGCGCCATTTGCGCAATGAAGTCCCGATCCTGCATCGGCTGCATCGGATCTTGGTTTTGGAGCTGTGCGATGAGTATCTTCAGGAACTCGTCTTTTCCCAGTGTGTTGTTGCCGTCCTTCTTTTTGACTAGTTTGGAGTTCTCCACACTATAGTTCGGCCAAGTGACTTTATTGAATGTAACGTCAGAAGCCATCCTACACCTCCTTGCCCGTTTCTTGAATGGCAGCGCATGTGTTCATTTACACGCTGGCAGTAAACGTTGAGTTCTCATGCAAATCTTGCTGAGTTTTAGCTTCAAGCGCTTCATTCAGTTCATCGATTTCCGATGCTTTGCGTTGCTTCGAGCTTCGCTCAGAGGTTTGCTGACGATTGGCATTCGGCTGTCTCTGTTCCTGGAACATCGAGGATGACAGAGCAGAAGCCGGCTGCTGCGACACTTCAAGCTTGTCTACTTGAATGCCTTGGGTTTGAAGAGCGCCGCGCAAGAGCGACATTTGCTGTTCAAGCATATCTTTGGCCATGCCGTGTTCCGTCATGAAGCGTGCCGTCAATTGACCGTTTTGCATCGTTAGGCGGACATCAACCTGACCTAAGTGCTCTGGGTACAATGATATTTTCGCTTCCGACACATTACCCAGCTTGCTGAAGCGAAGCTGCTTCACCACGAAGCCAGCCATTTCGTCGGCGAACCGATCTGCGTGCACGACTGGGATTTGCTTCGCAGTGTTAATCCCTTCTTGGCGCAGCGCTAACTGGCCCGCTGTCGTGACCTGGTTAGGATGAGCCTGAAGCTCCACGTCTGCCGTGCTGTCGCTTGAATCGGCCGCCAATGCGTTGCTCTGTACAGCCGGAGCGTTCAATACAGTTCCGAGCATGTTATTCTGTGCGCCATTGAGATGAGCTGTAAAGGTCGTGACTTGCACAGGTGTGCTAGTGTTGCTTCCCACAGCTTGATTCAATACGTTGGACAGCTGCTGAATCCACTTGACTGCCTCGGCCGAACGTCCAACATGTCCATTATTAGTGATAGAAGCTTGAACGAGCGGTTCAAAGCCTTCGTCATTCGTTTGCTGCAATGCAGGCTGGTCTTTCCGTTGAGTTAAACCAGATGCATGCTCGTTGCTCACAATAGCTGCGGTTAATGTTCCATTCAGCAAGTGTTGTACGGATTGTCCGTCTTCACCTTCTCCTTGGGCCATAAGCTCAGACAGCTGTTGCATAACATCGCGGACAGCAAGAGTAATCGTCTCAGGCTGCTCCGTCAGCGCTTGAATATTACCCGCTGCATTTGCTTCTACAGATGGTTGGGCGGATAGCCATTGCTGTGCCTGAAGCACCCATTGCTGCAGCGCAGCCAATAACTCCGGGTTTGCTTCCAGCTGCACATCCGCCAACTTCAACGGTTCGGCAAATAATTGGTCCAACGCAGCTGCTAATTGTTCTGTTTCCCCTTGAAGCAGATTGCCCAATCCTTCTTGCGTGACGAATAACCCGTTGGAATTATTAGCGAAAGCAGCCTGCTCTCCAGTGCCATTCATACATTGCGACAAGGAAACCCAGAAGTTCCCCTCACCTGCTCCGGTTCCTTTGGCTTGTACACCACCGAGAAACGAAGCCGCATTGCTGGCTGACACGTTGGATATTGCTCCTGACATATTTATTTCACCTCCTTCCGTTAATGCTTTTTAATTGCTAGGCAGCAGCTTCGACACCAATTTGGCCGTCGCTTCCTTGTCTGCATCGGTCATCGCATTAAGCAGTCTGGAACGCGCTGCATCGTCTACAGCGTTTAACACCGCCAATGCTTTATCCGGGCTGATCTTAGCCGTTTCCAACAAAATGCTGGCACCGCTCTTAGGCGTCATATTAGCAAACGTTTGGCTAAGTTGCGTACGATCCAGCCCTGTGCTGGCTTGCTTCGCAGTCTCATTCTTTTTCAGCCTTGACTGCAGCGCCTTAATTTTCAAATCGTCAGCTGGCTTTACGTCTTTCAGCATAATGGAAGCTTCAGCAGCCACCTTCGGATTCATCTTCTCCAGCACTTTCACGCGGTCTTCTTGCTTCATCGCGTCAAGGACGAGAACGAGCTCTTCTTTCGACAAATTTTCTAATACCGGAGCGGCTTTGCTCGGCATCATTTTCGCATACATATTCGCTAAGTCTTTAATTTGCCGATCGTACTCTTCAGATGAAGCCGTTTCTTCTTGGCGTTTTTGCTTCACCTCTTGCAGTTGCTTGGACAATTCGCCCACTTTGCCTTCAAGCGACTTGCGCTCGTCTGCCAAGTTGCGTAAATCCGCGTCCTTCGAGGCCAATAACGCTTTTAATTCCGTAATTTGTTCGGCTTGTTCCTTCTCCACGTCTTTCTTCTCTTTTTTCTCCTTCTTTTCATCCTTCTTTTCATCCTTCTTATCGTCGGACTTATCTTGATCAGAGGAGATCCATTCGTTCACAATTGGAATTTGCTCAGCTAAGGACAGCACATGATTGCGCCAATTCGCATTAAACAATGTAAGCAGCACAGCTATGAGCACAATCGTAAACAAAATGGGGGTCGCAAAGAACAAAAACCGTTCAAAACCCGAATAATTGCTTTCCTTTTCTTCTGTCTTCATCTCTGACACCGTCATCCCTCCTGCTGAAGCGGCGGGGTCGAACCGTCTTCCGTCGTTGTTCTAGCGAGCGGCCATATGATAACGGACGGTAGCGAGTTCGTCCAATTCGTTTTGCTCCCATAACGCCATTTGACGTTTAAAGTTTGTCTCCGCTTTTTCTCGAGCCTTTGTCCATACCTTTTCATCGGTCATTCGTTCGGCAAGCTTGCTTTGCTTGTCACGAACTTGTATTTCAGCCGAATAGACCCGCTTGCGAGCAAGATGAACTTGACCTTCCAGGTGAGATATGTACTGCTGCCATGCTTGTATGTCCGCAGCCGGCGCACATGCGTCGATGCTTTGCTGCATTTTCTTCCTGACTGACTCCATTTCCAGAAGGCAATGCTGCAATTGCTTCTCTTCCGCTTGCAAGCGTCCCATCGCTTCTGACAAAATCCATTCCGCTTGCTTTTTTTCGTTTGTCTTTAGATCAAGAACTTTTTGAAACGAATACTGAAAAGCCCGCACCGTCTAGTCAACTCCCCGAAAATTGCAGTAGTAGTCGTTCGATTGTCTCTTCGTACGGAGCGCGCTCTTCAATGCGCTGCTTCGTAAAGGCATGAATGTCTTCGATATATTGCATGGCCTCATCAATTGCCGGATTGCTGCCCGGCTGATAGGCGCCGATATTGATTAAATCTTCCGATTCGCGGTAGACCGCTAATAGTCGCTTGAGCCGTTCAGCCGCAAGCTGATGCTCCTGTGGAACGATATCCTTCATGACCCGGCTGATGCTTGATAGTACATCAATCGCCGGAAAGTGTCCCTTGTTCGCGATATTGCGATTCAGCACGATATGACCGTCCAAAATTCCACGCACTGCATCGGCAATCGGTTCGTTCATATCGTCTCCGTCCACCAATACGGTATAGAACGCCGTAATCGAACCGCTCGGGCCCGTTCCGGAACGTTCCAACAGCTTAGGCAAGCTCGCAAATACGGAAGGGGTATATCCCCGCGTTGCAGGCGGTTCACCGACAGCTAGTCCGACTTCGCGCATGGCCATCGCGTACCGAGTGACCGAATCCATCATGAGCATGACATTCATGCCCCGATCCCGGAAATACTCGGCAATGGTCGTAGCAATGAGCGCCCCTTTAATTCGCACGAGAGCCGGCTGGTCCGAAGTAGCGACGATGACGACCGAACGAGCCAACCCTTCCGGACCCAAATCCCGCTCGATAAATTCAAGCACTTCGCGGCCGCGTTCACCAATGAGAGCAATGACGTTGACATCGGCAGCCGTATTGCGGGCAATCATGCCGAGCAGCGTGCTCTTTCCCACGCCAGAGCCGGCAAAGATACCTACACGTTGACCATTGCCAATCGTCAATAGTCCGTCGATCGCTCGTACGCCGACACCGATAGGTTCGCGAACACGCGGGCGCTGGAGCGGATTGGAAGGGATATTCGTCGTCGAATAGTGCGGCATCCGTGTCGGCAAAAACGAGCCGTCCAACGGTTGCCCTAATCCGTCCAGCACTTTACCGAGCAGCTCCGAACCGACGGAGACACTTAACGGCTTTCCGGTCCCGACTACGTCGCAGCCGGGACCGATCGACTGCAGATCTCCCAAAGGCATAAGCAGCACTTTGTTATCCCGGAATCCAACCACCTCGGCCAGCAACGGCTCACTGCCCTTGCTTGGATAGATGTGACAGACTTCACCTACGCTGGCGTCCGGTCCTTCGGATTCCACCATCAAGCCGATTACTTGCGTCACCTTGCCATTTACGCGGACAGGATCGATGCGCTGCAAATAATCTATGTACTTGTTTGAATTCCATTTGTAATCAAGACTCATCGCCGTCGCGCTCCTCATGCTGCATTGCAACCTGCATTAACGCCTTTTTGATTTCGGCAAGCTGCGTATCGATTCGTGCATCAATACTGCCCAATGCTGAACGTACGACACATCCGCTATCATGGACACTTGAATCCGGAATAATTTGCAGTTCCGCTTGCGAATCCACTGCCAGACTCAACTCTTCGCGCGCCGCATGAACGTAAGCGAATTGTTGAGGCGACACGCATACCGTAATCGTTCCGCTCTCCCGTTTGCGGGAGAGTGTCTTGCGGACCATTTCGACGGCAATATCGGGTTCCAATGCCAACTGCCGCCCAATGACCTTTTCAGCTACCGAACAGCTAAGCGATACTACAAATGGCTCCGCCTCTTGAATAATCTGTTCTTTCGCCTTATAGGCTTGCTCCAATACAGCCTGCGCCTCGGACAGCTTGCGTTCATAAGCCTGCTGAATTTCCTGCTCCGCTTGCTGCATTCCTTCTTGATAACCTTGCGCATAGCCTGCTTCCCGCTTCGACTCTACTAACGCCTCGTCACTTCCACGCCGTTCTTCCCACCAGGCATCGATCTCAGAACGCGCCTCTTCCAACATGCGTTCGGCTTCTTCCGTAGCGCTCTTTAGATGATCTTCGGCAAACGACTGCGCGTCATCCAAAATCGATTGGCGCAGGTTGGCCAGCTCTTCATCTTGATTAAGGACGATTTCTTCCGTCAGTGGTTGGGGGGCGGGAACGTCATCCGCCACCTGCTGTTGCTGATGGCGACGAACCGCTTCCAGCATTCTCATCTGTTCTACAGGGACATACTGAGATGATTTGATGACGTTAGACAACGATATCATCTCCTCCACCACGCGCAATGATGATCTCGCCTGCTTCCTCTAAGCGGCGAATAGTAGACACGATACGGGTCTGTGCTTCTTCCACATCACGCAGCCGTACAGGACCCATAAATTCCATTTCTTCTTTGAAGGTATCCGCCATACGTTTCGACATATTGCGGAAAATAACTTCGCGAACTTCTTCACTTGCCACTTTAAGCGCCAATTGAAGATCTGCATTATCAATGTCACGAATAATGCGCTGTATTGAGCGATTGTCGATATTGACAATATCTTCGAATACAAACATTCTCTTCTTGATTTCTTCTGCCAGCTCCGGATCTTGAATTTCGAGAGAATCCAAAATCGTCCGTTCTGTACCACGGTCGACACCATTCAAAATCTTAACGACAGACTCGATGCCGCCGGCACTCGTATAATCTTGCGTCACTGTAGAGGAGAGCTTCTGCTCCAGCACGCGTTCGACCTGATTGATGACTTCTGGCGATGTGCTGTCCATCAGTGCCACCCGTCTAGCGACATCCGCTTGTTTCTCCGGTGACAAGGAAGATAGAATGGTCGAAGCCTGCTCCGTTTGCAAGTAAGACAGCACCAATGCAATCGTTTGAACATTTTCGTTCTGAATAAAGTTGAAAATTTGTGACGCATCCGCTTTACGGGCAAAGTCAAACGGTCTCACTTGCAGCGTTGCAGTAAGGCGATTGATAATATCAACCGCTTTTTGCTGCCCTAACGCCTTCTCCAATATTTCCTTCGCGTAACCGATGCCGCCTTGCGAAATGTATTCCTGTGCCAAGCAAATTTGATGGAATTCGCCCATCACGGATTCTTTTTCAGCCGCGTCGACTTTACGCACATTCGCTATTTCCAGAGTCAGCTGCTCTATTTCTTCATCTCTCAAATGTTTAAATATTTGGGCTGACACTTCCGGCCCGAGCGTGATGAGCAAAATCGCCGCTTTCTGTCTGCCCGTTAAGCCGTAACTACTTTTGACCATTGTGCTCACCTCGATTCATCAACTAGCCATGTACGCAGCAATTTGACAAATTCGTCCGGCTTTTTCTTTGCCAAGCCTTCCAATTGTTTGCGCACTTGATGCTCGCCTGTTACATTTTCTAAATCTATCGATGGAAGCTCTACGTGCGTCGGCAGCGACAGATCTGGCTCGTAGTCCTCTTCCTCGCGTCTGCGTCGACGTACGACCGCATAGGTAATTCCTCCCACAACTGCTAGTAATGCAAGCGCACCCGCGCCATACCATACCCAGTTGGAGATGCTCTTATTGTCCGATACTGTTCCATCTTTAGCACCATTTTGAGTCATAACAGAAACTTTTTGCGTTAGATCAACGTCTGTATATGTAGTGCCGGAATCTTTCAATTGTGCGCCAACGATGTTTCGCAGCACTTTTTCAATCGCTTGGATTTGCTCGGCGCTCACGTCAACGGAGTCAACCGCGGCGTGAATGGTTAAATCTTTAACAGCATATGGACTAGCTTCAATCGTGTTCTTAATTCGATTCACGTCGTAATTAATAGTGCGCTGAGATTTCTCGGATGTCGCGTCTCCGCTTCCAGCAGCTGACGGATAATTTGTCACTTCTCCGTCACCAACACCGGCAACTCCGCTTTCTTGTGCGCCTTTGCCGCTGTATGATTCCTGAAGCTCTTGAACGCTTATCTCGATACCCTTCATCTCTTCTGTATTCACAGGAGTGACAAGGTCTTCTTGCTTGACAACTTTGTCGAAGTTCAATTTTGCCGACACAAGCACGCTGATCTTGTCTGAAGGAATAAATCCATTCAAGAAATCTTGCACTTTCATGCGTATGTCGTTTTCAAATTTACGTTGTATCTTTAGCTGCTCGTCTACTTCTCCGAAGATGCTCTTCGAACCGCCTCCGATAGTATCCGAGGCAAAGATAGGGCCTTCATCGCTAGAGATAGTAATATTATCAATGGCGAGATGTGGAACCGCAGTCTTTACGAGATTGAAATAACCGTCTACGGCAGCTTGGTTCGGTTGATATCCTGGTTTGAACTTCATCACAATCGAAGCGGAAGCTTGCTCTTGATCAGGTGTCGCAAACACGGTTTCTTTAGGCAGGTTTACAATTGCCTTTGCGTCCTGTATCCCTTGCATTTGACGAAGCAAGCGCTCAATTTCACCGTTAAGGGCATTGTTGTAGCGAACATCGAATACGTTGTCCGTCATACCGCCCATTAATCCGTCAGCACCGAACGATTCGAAGCCAATCGATCCATTCTTCACAATCCCTTGGGCTCCGACATCCACTTTTACCTTCGCTGCTGAGGCGCTTGGAACGGAAATTTGCGATCCGTCGGTACTCAATTGATACGGGATGCTGTTGCCGTTTAAATATTCGATAATGCCAGCCGCATCGTTAGAATTCAAATCTTTGAAAGCAAGTTCATACTCAGTCTTAGAAAACTGATAAGTTAAAATAATAACAGCTAAAATCAGAAATCCAACGGTCGAAAACAGTAATATTTTTTGTTTCTTACTAAATTGAGTCCAATATTGCGAGATTCGCTCTCGATATTGGTTCACTTTTTCACTCACTCCACGTCACCCCACCAAAACTATGTAAGACAAAACGCCGTTACATCTGCATGCGCATAATATCTTGATACGCTTCGATAACCTTGTTGCGTACCTGCGTTGTCAGCTGCAAACTTAGAAGCGCACGCTCTGAGGCGATCATGAGTTGATCGACATCAACTTCACCAAGAATAAACTGGTCATTCATTGCCTGTACTTGCTGTTCCTGAGTATCGACTTGCTGAAGAGCATCTGATAGAAAATTTCCAAAGGACTTTGTCACTTCTGCAGGTGTAGCAGCTTTATTGGTCAATGACGCTGCTGCAGAGGATGTAGTAGGTGTTATCATTTGCATTGGTAGCATCGTATTCTGTATCATTCTCTTCTCCTCCTATGGTGATGAACGGCTCTTTACGTTGTTAGCAGAGGTTGTTCAACTCGCATTAGTAGTCAATTATCCTTTGCCTATTTCCAATGCTTTCATGACCATGGACTTGGACGCATTGAGCGCCGTCACATTCGCTTCATAAGAGCGTGTTGCCGCAATCATATCGACCATCTCTTTCGCCATGTCGACATTTGGCAAAGAGACGTAGCCGTTCTCATCTGAATCAGGATGGGTCGGATTGTATACCAGTTTAAAATCAGATGCATCTTCTTTAATTTGCGTCACTTTGACACCTCTGGTTGCGGATTGCCCTTCCATAGCAGACTGCAGAGTTTGTTTGAATGACGATTCCGTTGGTGACATCACTACAACCTTGCGGCGATATGGCACGAACTTCCCGTCTACAAATTGTGCTCGCGTCGTGTCTGCATTGGCAATGTTAGAGGAGATTACGTCCATACGCAATCTTTGGGCGGTTAAGCCGGACGCGCTAATTTTAAAGCTATTGCTGATCTGCATGGCTTATGTCTACCTCCTAACGTCCATAGCGGTTCTCACCATATTAATCTGGTGGTTCAATTGCTTGACAAACGTGTAATATCTCAACTGATTCTCCGCCTGCGCTGACATTTCCCGATCCATGTCGACATTATTCCTGTTATTCCCCATTGTCGTCATCTGATCTTGAACGATCCGCGGGGTCGGTGTCGACTGAACAGGACCGATATAAAAATGTCTCTCGTCTGTGCGACGTCCCTGAAGGCTGCCGCCGCTCATCTGATCACGCAAAATAGATTCAAATTGAACGTCTGAACGCTTGAAATAAGGTGTATCGGCATTCGCAATGTTGTTAGCTGTCGCATCTTGCCTTGCTACGGAAGCTTGAATGGCTCCTTCTAACCGTTGCGCATGAACGCCATTCAATAAGTTCACGATGACCCCTCCTGATCTAGTTTAAATTTAAAGCAACTAAAAAACTATTCCACTTTTCTGACGTTTCTCCTTCTTTTTCGACAAAATATTTATTTCTTTTACATGAGACTAAGGGCCTTGTATGTTCGCAAAATCATATTCTGATAAAAACATTTAACGTTCTTCATAATGTGACAGAAGAAGATAATTAACGCCATACCTATCATCTTAAACTTTGAGTTATAACACAATAAGAAAAAAGCCCTATCTTTCTGTCTGAAAGTCAGGGCATTTTTCGAATAGTTTGTCGAACAATTTGTCGACGACAAACTTCTATGAAATTCGTCACATTTTTCACGAAAATTTAAAGGATATACTGACTTAAATCTCGATTTTGAGCAATATCTGACAATTTCTCGCGTACATACTCTGGTGTGATTTGGAATTGTTCCAACGTAAGTTCAGGCGCTTCAAAGGATAAATCCTCAAGCAGCTTCTCCATAATTGTATGGAGACGTCGCGCACCTATATTTTCCATATTTTGGTTCACCGCAGCTGCCGTCCGCGCGATTTCCCGTATTGCTTCGTCTGTAAATTCAACATGTAAGTTCTCAGTCTTAAGAAGTTCCACATATTGCTTCGTCATAGCGTTCTGCGGCTCCGTCAAGATAGAAACGAAATCATCCAAGGTCAAGCTGCTCAATTCGACACGAATCGGGAAGCGCCCCTGCAATTCAGGAATGAGATCGGACGGCTTCGCGATATGGAAAGCACCCGCGGACATGAACAGCACATAGTCGGTTTTAATCGGCCCGTACTTAGTCATTATCGTGGAACCTTCAACTATTGGCAATATGTCCCTCTGTACGCCTTCACGGGATACGTCAGGGCCTGATCCGCGACCGCTGGAGGCGATCTTGTCGATTTCGTCAATGAAAATAATCCCGGATTGCTCCGCACGGCGAATCGACTCTTGAATGACATCATCCATATCGATCAGCTTGGCGGCCTCTTCCTGGGTCAACACTTTGCGAGCCTCTTTGATGGTCAGCTTGCGCTTCTTCATCCGCTTTGGCAGCAAGTTGCCGAACATCTCCTGCATATTCATCCCCATCTGTTCATTACCCTGTCCAGAGAGGAAATCAAACATGTTAGGAGCCGCTTCTTCGACATCGATTTCGATCGTATCGTTCTCTAAATTTCCCGACAACAAATCAAAACGAACTTTACGGCGCTGCTCTTGTATGTTCGGATCCGGCTGTTTTTCTTGTTCTGCTGTTTGATTCTGATTATTCTGGCCGAATAGCATCTCGAACGGGTTGCGCCCGTTCTTGTTCGTGCTGGAGGATGGAACAAGCAAATCGACGATACGCTCGTTGGCCATTTCTTCGGCCTTATCCTTCACTTTCTCCGTTCGCTCCAGCTTCACCATGCGGATAGCAGTCTCTACGAGATCGCGCACCATCGATTCCACATCTCGGCCCACATAGCCGACTTCGGTAAATTTGGTCGCCTCGACCTTCACGAAAGGAGCATTAACCAGCTTTGCCAGGCGGCGGGCAAGCTCTGTCTTCCCGACTCCGGTAGGCCCAATCATCAAAATATTTTTTGGCACAATCTCGTCTTGAATCGATTCGTCCAGCAAGCTGCGGCGGTAGCGATTGCGAAGCGCTATGGCAACTGCACGCTTCGCTTTTTTCTGGCCGACGATATACTTATCCAATTCCGTGACAATTTGTCGTGGTGTCCATGCTTGTTGATTCATTGTTATCCCTCCGCTCGTTTCATCCTCACGGTATTATAGTTCCTCAATCACCAGATTATCGTTCGTGTACACGCATATTTCACTCGCAATATGCAATGAGGCCTCAGCCATTTCTCGCGCCGTCATCTGTGGAGAATGACGCTTCAATGCCCTAGCCGCCGCCAATGCGAATGAGCCTCCAGAGCCGATCGCGATGACGTCATCATCCGGTTCAATAATTTCGCCGCCGCCGGATACAAGCAGCATATGACTGCCGTCCATCACAATCATGAGCGCCTCTAGCTTGCGCAGCACTCGATCCTGGCGCCAATCCTTAGCTAACTCTACAGCAGCCCGCTGCAGGTTGCCATGATGCTCTTCTAATTTGCCTTCAAATTTTTCGAATAATGTTATGGCATCGGCGACCGAACCCGCAAAACCAGCCAACACTTGACCGCGAAACAAACGGCGAACCTTGCGCGCATGCTGCTTCATCACCATGTTATTCCCAAACGTCACTTGTCCGTCGCCAGCGATCGCAGCTTGACCGTTATGTCTTACCGCACAAATCGTTGTCGCATGAAATTGATATTCCATATGCTTCAACCTCCTGTCTTATGAAAATGGAAAGGAAACAGACGTGCACATTATCGGCCGCTGCTTCCTCACCTCGTCTAGCTGTTATTTCGACATGATGCCTTGCTCTTCTTGGTACGCGCGCAGCATATCCAGCGCACGATGAGCGATAGCTTCATTCTTCTCTTTCTTGTTGCGAATACGCTTCTCAAGCGGCGGGAACAGTCCGAAGTTCGCATTCATCGGCTGAAAATGCTTGAAATCCGCCGTCGTAATATAATGTGCCATGCTTCCTAGGGTCGTTCCTTGCGGGAAGAGAAGACCATCACGCTGCAATGCATAGCGTGCCGAATTAAGGCCGGCAATCAATCCCGATGCCGCTGATTCCACGTACCCTTCCACCCCGGTCATTTGTCCGGCAAAAAAGAGAGATGGTTTCCCTTTGAATTGGTATGTCGGTTCCAATAGTTTAGGTGAGTTGATAAAGGTGTTGCGGTGCATGACTCCGTATCGCACAAATTCTGCATTCTCCAATCCCGGAATCATCTGGAACACACGCTTCTGCTCGCCCCACTTCAAATGCGTCTGGAAGCCGACCATGTTATACAGTGTACCTGCAGCATTGTCTTGACGAAGCTGCACCACGGCAAATGGTGTCTTGCCCGTATGCGGGTCGATTAGACCGACAGGCTTCATCGGCCCGAACAAAGCGGTCTGTCTGCCTCGGCTCATCATTACTTCGATAGGCATGCAGCCTTCGAAATAGACCTCTTTCTCGAACTCCTTCAGTTCGGCTGTCTCCGCTGTGATGAGCGCCTCATAGAAAGCGTTGAACTCCTCCTCGTTCATAGGACAGTTCAAATAAGCAGCCTCGCCTTTATCGTAACGTGAAGCCAAGTACACTTTGTTCATATCTATCGTGTCTTTCTCAATGATGGGGGCAGCGGCATCGTAAAAATAAAAATACTCTTCGCCCATCAGTGCCTTGATGCTTTCCGACAGCGATGGTGACGTTAATGGCCCGGTAGCAATTACGGTAATGCCTTCGCTCGGAATGTCCCCCATTTCCTCGTGCCGCACATCAACGAGCGGGTGCTCCTTCAGCGTACGCGTGATTTCGTCGGAGAAGCCTTCCCGATCTACAGCCAGTGCGCCTCCCGCAGGAACGGCGTGCTTATCGGCTGCCTTCATAATGAGCGAGTTCATCATGCGCATTTCTTCCTTTAATACGCCGACCGCGTTGGTCAGGCCATTCGCACGCAAGGAGTTGCTGCATACCAGCTCTGCGAAGCGATCCGTATGGTGAGCAGGTGTCTGCTTCACTGGCCGCATCTCGTACAGCGTTACCGCAACACCCTGTTCTGCAATTTGCCATGCCGCTTCACTACCAGCTAAGCCGGCACCGATGACGGTTACCCTCGGCTTATCCATCTTATTTATTTCCCCCTCAGTTGCTTTAACCTGGATGCAACATCCAACCATTATATTTGTAGGCAGTTCAAAAAGTGGCCTGTTTGAACATGCATTTCACTATGCTCGTCTTACGTTATTCATCATCAGAATCTTGCACCATCTCCGAATGCTCGCATTGCGTACACCGCAGCTTCGTGCCTTGCTTGCTTCGCTTCTCAATCATCAAGCTGCTGCAGGCAGGACATGGCTTAAGCGAAGGTCTATCCCACATGACGTGGTCGCAATCCGGATAGCGGTCACAGCCATAGAAGACACGGCCTTTCTTGCTTCTGCGCTCAACGAGCTTTCCTTCATTACATTTCGGGCATGCTACACCTGTATCCTTCACAATCGGACGAGTGTTGCGGCAATCCGGGAACCCGGAACAAGCAAGGAACTTACCGAACCGTCCCATTTTATAAACAAAATGACGTCCGCATTTCTCACAAATTTCGTCCGAAACCTCGTCTTCAATTTCAATTTCTTTCATTTCTTCTTCCGCGACGGTCAACCGCTTCTCGAAAGACTCATAGAACTCAGCAAGCACCTTTACCCAATCTTGCTGTCCTTCTCCCACGTGGTCAAGGTCTTCCTCCATATGGGCAGTAAATTCCACATCCAATATTTCAGGAAAAAATTGTTCCATTTGCTGAATGACGAGTTCTCCCAATTCGGTCGGAACGAATTTCTTCTCTTCAATGGCGACATAGCCCCGCTTCTGGATCGTTTCGAGCGTCGGAGCATATGTGCTCGGACGGCCGATGCCCAATTCTTCCAGCGTCTTGACGAGACGCGCTTCCGTGTACCGCGGAGGCGGTTGAGTAAAATGCTGCTTCGGTTCAATCTGCTCCTGCTTCATCTTGTCTCCAGCAGCAAGCGGCGGCAGATACTTGTCATCTTCCACAGCCCCATCATCGCTGCCCTCGACATACACTTTCATAAAACCAGGAAAACGAACCTTGGAGCCATTAGCACGGAACGTCGTCGTTCCAGCTTTGATATCCACTGTCATCGTATCCATAACAGCTGAAGTCATCTGACTGGCTACGAATCGTTCCCAAACTAACTTGTATAGTCGAAATTGGTCGCGGCTCAGAAAAGACTTCATCTGTTCTGGACTACGCAGTATCGAGGTTGGACGTACTGCTTCATGCGCATCCTGCGCATTTGCAGCTTTCTTCACGTACTGTCTCGGTGTTTCAGGTACAAATGCTGCACCATATTGCTCTTTAATGTACTCACTCGCTTCTTCTTGAGCGCTAGGAGCAACCCGGGTTGAGTCTGTACGCATATACGTGATCAAACCTACTGTGCCCTCTTTACCGAGGTCTACCCCTTCATAGAGCTGCTGAGCGACGGACATCGTCTTTGCAGCACGGAAGTTCAGCTTGCGGGCCGCCTCCTGCTGCAAGGAGCTCGTCGTGAACGGCGCAGAAGGATGTCGGAGCCGTTCTTTCTCCTTCACTTCGCTAACTACAAAGTCTTGATCTTTAATCGCAGCCAACACTTCGTTTACTTCAGACTCGTTCTTAAGCTCTTTCTTTTCTCCGTTCAGCCCATAAAACCTTGCTTCAAACGTCGATTTACCGGCACATAACTTTGAAGTAATCGTCCAGTACTCTTCCGGAATGAACGCATCGATTTCGTTCTCCCGATCAATAATCAGTTTGACAGACACCGACTGCACGCGTCCTGCAGACAAGCCCTTCTTTACTTTTTTCCATAGCAGCGGGCTAATCTTATAACCGACCAGCCGATCAAGAATCCGTCTTGCTTGCTGTGCATGAACGAGGTCCATGTTAATTTGACGCGGTGTTTTGAATGCATCCTTCACCGCTTGCTTCGTAATTTCATTGAACACGACACGACATGATTCCGACTCATCCAAATCAAGAGCATGAGCCAGATGCCATGCGATCGCTTCACCTTCGCGATCGGGGTCAGCTGCAAGATAGACTTTTTTCACTTTCTTGCTGGCGTCCTTCAATTCTTTCAGGACACTGCCCTTTCCTCTTATCGTAATGTACTTCGGCGCAAAGTCATGTTCTATTTCAACGCCGATTTGACTTTTTGGCAAATCGCGAACATGCCCCATCGACGCTTTTACGATATATTTACTGCCTAAATATTTACCAATTGTCTTGGCCTTCGCAGGCGATTCGACAATGACTAGTGAATCCGCCATAGGCGCATCCTCCTCTCCAACACACCTTTACATCCATACTGAACAATATACGGCCCCTTGGGCCTCTCGGATTCGCTTTTTTAACTGTAAGGATAACAAAATATGATGCAGCTCTGCAAATGGCACTCCACTGCGAAGCAAAAGTTCATCAAAAGAAGCTTCTTGTTCACTAATGAGTTCATACATTCGCTGCTCTTCATCCGTAAGTGGTTCTTCCAATATAGAGTCGACCGTTTCATTATTGTACGGTGAAGGGACCATTGTCAACCAGCCCGAGTATTCTTCCACGATATCACTGGCCTTTGCGACCGGCTTGGCACCTTGTTTCAACAGTCGAAACGTGCCCTTAGACTTGGGGGATGTTATAGGGCCGGGAACGGCAAATACGTCCCGGGATGCTTCAAGCGCGCTATCTGCAGTAATTAACGCTCCACTTCTGTCATCTGCCTCTACGACGACCGTACCAAGTGTCAGACCTGCAATGATGCGGTTGCGCCGCGGGAATAAGCCTGGATGCGATGGGGTATCGAGCGGATATTCCGATATGACTATGCCGTTCGCGGCAATCTTCTCTGCAAGCACTCGATGCTCAGGAGGATAAATATGGGTAAATGGCGTACCCATTACCGCTACTGTCCGACCTTGCTTGAGAGCGCCTTCATGGCTCGCTGCGTCGATCCCCTTTGCCAGTCCGCTCACTACGATGAATCCAGCTTGCGTTAACTGTTCTGCCAACATCCCCGCTACCTTCTTGCCATACACGGTCGGGTTCCGGGTTCCGACCATCGCGATTGAAGTTTCGGATAGTATGTCCCAATCTCCTTTTCCGTAAATAATCCAAGGAGGCTGAGCGGTCTCCTTCAATAGAAATGGGTACTCGTCATCCAAAATGCTGATCCATTCGATTTCTTGCTGTTCTGTTACTATCAATCTTTGCTCCAATCGTTCCGAGCGAAATTGTGCAGCCAATCGTTCGGCGATACTAGGCTTCAACCCCAAATCGAACCAATGCTGTACGGAGCGGTCAAGCCAATGATGTAAGGCAATCATGCCTATTCTCTCGCGTAGCGAATGAATCGTATGCCATCCAATCCCTTGCGCTTCGTGCAAAGCAAACAATAGTTGTTGTTCCGTCCAATCGCCCATCTTATTCTTCCCTTCCTTGTGGGGAAGCGCGTCTCCGCTTCCCTTATTTTGCTTGAGATGCCCGCAGATTGCAAGCGTCAAGTATATAATCCATTGAAATTAATGACATGAATGGTAAAAAAATAAAAAGCAACCTTTCCAACACCTGTAGGTGTACGAAAGGTTGCTTACCTTGCGTTATTACTTATGAACGTGAGTGGTGCACTTCTCAAGCAAACCGCGCTCTTCGAGCACAGATACGAGCGTGCTGCCCATTTCCGCAGGAGTCGGCGCTACCTTGATGCCACAAGATTCGAGCTTAGCCGTCTTCTCCCCTGCAGTTCCTTTACCGCCGGAAATAATTGCTCCCGCGTGGCCCATACGTTTGCCTGGAGGCGCTGTTGCTCCTCCGATAAAGCCGACTACAGGCTTTTTCATATTCGCTTGCACCCACTCGGCCGCTTCTTCCTCAGCCGTACCGCCGATTTCACCGATCATAATAACGGCATGCGTATCCGGATCTTCATTGAATAGATGCAATATATCAATAAATTCAGAACCTTTAACCGGATCGCCGCCGATTCCGACTGCCGTCGATTGACCGATGCCGCGCGTCGTCAATTGATGTACGGCTTCATATGTGAGTGTTCCGCTTCTGGATACGACCCCAACGTGGCCCGGTGCATGAATGTAACCCGGCATAATGCCGATTTTGCATTCGTTTGGCGTAATGACACCAGGACAGTTCGGTCCGATAAGAACCGTGCGTTTGCCTTCCATATATCGCTTCACTTTAATCATGTCGAGTACCGGAATGCCTTCTGTAATACAGATAACAAGCTCTAAATCCGCATCCACCGCTTCCATGATGGCATCTGCCGCAAACGCAGGCGGCACATAAATAACACTTGCCGTCGCATCTGTCGCATTCTTTGCTTCAAGCACGGTATTATAAACTGGCAAAGTAACCACTTCACCGTTATCAAGCGTTATATCAACGGTCGTTCCGCCCTTGCCTGGAACAGCCCCCGCTACCATCTGTGATCCGTATTCCAGACCGCCTTTTGTGTGGAACATACCTGTAGCGCCAGTCATGTTCTGAGTAATGATTTTCGTATCTTTATTGATTAAGATGCTCATCGCACACTCATCCTCTCGTCAGCGAAATTATTGAACCAATGCGACAATTTTCTGCGCTCCGTCAGCCATTGAATCCGCTGCCACGATATTCAAACCGGATTCATTCAGGATCTTTTTGCCGAGAACTACGTTCGTCCCTTCCAAGCGCACGACAAGCGGACGGTCCAATCCGATTTGCTTAGCAGCTTCGACTACGCCGTTCGCAATGACGTCGCAGCGCATGATGCCGCCAAAGATGTTGACGAAGATACCTTTTACGTTTTCATCCGACAAAATGATCTTAAAAGCTTCCGTAACTTTCTCCGTCGTCGCACCGCCCCCTACATCAAGGAAGTTGGCCGGTTCGCCGCCGTAATATTTGATGATATCCATCGTAGACATCGCCAGTCCCGCACCATTTACCATACAGCCGATGTTGCCGTCAAGCGCGATGTAGCTCAGATCGAACTTGGAAGCTTGAATTTCCTTCTCGTCCTCTTCATCTAAATCACGCAGCGCCTGAATATCCTTGTGACGGAACAGCGCATTCGAATCGAAGTTCAGCTTCGCGTCAAGCGCCATCACTTGACCGTCACCAGTAACGACGAGGGGATTGATTTCTGCAATCGAGCAGTCTTTGTCGACGAAGGCTTGGTACAAGGCAAGCATGAACTTGACCGCCTTGTTGACCAGTTCGGACGGAATATTGATTGCATATGCCAGCTTCCGCGCTTGGAACACCTGAAGACCGACTGCCGGGTCGATCACTTCCTTCACAATCTTTTCCGGCGTAGCTGCGGCCACTTCTTCGATTTCTGTTCCGCCTTCTTCAGAAGCCATCATAACGACGCGACCTGTTGCACGGTCAACGACGACTCCGACGTAATACTCTTTCTTGATGTCGCAGCCTTGTTCGATTAATAGGCGTTTAATTTCTTTGCCTTCCGGACCTGTTTGATGCGTCACGAGCACTTTACCCAGCAATTCCTGCGCATATGAGCGCACGTCATCCAAGCTCTTGGCAATCTTAACGCCACCCGCCTTACCGCGGCCGCCTGCATGAATTTGCGCCTTCACAACGACAACGGACGTTCCCAATTCCTCAGCCGCTTGGACGGCTTCCTCTACCGTAAAAGCAACCTTACCGTTCGGAACAACAACGCCATATTGCTTCAATACTTCTTTGCCCTGATACTCATGAATATTCATTGTGCATCCCCCTATCCGATTCTTTGCCTCATAGGCCGTTTCCGACGTGAAGCACAGCGTGAAGGACGATTCGAAAGTCGCTTCAAATCCTCTTCTTGCCTTTGCGGAGCGTCCGTGAAGGTTGGGAAGCGCTTACTCCGCTTCGACACACCTTGAACAACGGAAAATATATACAATCCGAATACATTCTATCATGAATTTAAAACGCTTTCCTCTCATTTTCGTCAAGAATGTACATTTTTTTGATATGATTATCATCTCTTTTTGAGATTAATAGGAAGCGATGCTCGTTTTTCCAGCTTTTTATTGCTGAAAAATTGACGAATTCTCTCTATTTATCTATAATAGTGTGTGTTCAAAAGACTACTTTTCGGCACCTAGAAGTACAAGTTTCGCAAGAAAACTTCTTCAGAAGCATAAGCTCTTTAAGGTTTAATGCAAGATTCGATTTCGAAATGGAACCAAATGATCTTCGTAATCAAAAGGAAACTTTTTGAACAGCCTCTAAAATGAGGTGATTTTCTTTGCGACGGTAGATAAGGAAGCACCTTTCCCTCGCATTCTGGCCACAGAGCCTGGAATGATGGAAGGAGAGGTGTTATTTGTTATGTACGGCAGTTTATGGAGCGCTTCTATTTATGGAGTGGAAGGACGACTCATTCGTGTCGAAATTGATATTTCGCCTGGTTTACCGCAAGTGACAATTGTCGGCTTGCCAGACGCAGCGGTACGCGAATCCGTAGAACGGGTGCGTGCGGCTATCCGTAACTGCGGCTGGACGTTCCCGTTGGAGAGAATCACCATTAATCTGGCTCCAGCCGATTTGCGCAAGGAAGGCACGTCATTTGACATGGCCATGGCAATTGGCTTGTTATGCACGAGCGGGCAGATTCCTAGTGAACCGTTTCAGAATATGGTGTTCATCGGTGAGCTGGCATTGGACGGATCAACAAGAGCGATCCCAGGAGTTCTGTCCTTGGTGGATGAAGCCAAACGGGAACATTTCAAGCAGGTGATGGTGCCCGCGGACAATGCAGGCGAAGCGAAGCTTGTCGAAGGAGTCGACATCTTCCCTATGCGGCATTTACAGGAGCTTCGCGAGATTAGCACTTCAGCGGATTTGCCACGTCTTCACATGGAGGAAGCTGCGAAGGATGACCGATACTCCTGCTTGGACGAGTTACCCTCGTTCATTGAGGATTACGCTGATGTCCACGGCCAACTTCACGTGAAACGTGCGATTACGATAGCCGCTGCAGGCATGCACAATATTTTGCTGAGCGGGCCGCCCGGAACAGGGAAGACGATGTTGATCCGCCGGCTTCCGACCATCCTCCCCCCGATGAACGATGAAGAGGCGTTGGAAGTATCGAAAATTTACAGCATTTCTGGAAAGTGGACACAGGCAAGCCAAGGACTGTTGCGGCACAGACCGTTTCGTGCTCCGCATCATTCTATATCACCGGCTGGTCTTATCGGCGGAGGTTCTGTTCCTAAGCCAGGGGAAATCAGCCTGGCCCATCGCGGCGTACTTTTTCTCGACGAGTTCCCCGAGTTTCCACGTATAGCGCTGGAGGTGCTTAGACAGCCGTTGGAGGAACGCAGCGTAACGATTGGCCGCGCCCGCGCCGTATTCCGCTTCCCAGCCCATGTGATGCTGGCTGCTTCGATGAATCCTTGTCCTTGCGGTTTTGCCGGTTCCACAACGGGTACCTGCCGCTGCTCCCCTAGACGCTTAGAGCAATACCGCGGCAAGATCTCGGGACCGCTGCTCGATCGCATCGACCTTCAGGTCGACGTCCCCCGTGCTCCGCTAGCAGAATGGACGGGCAA
Organism: Paenibacillus sp. MER TA 81-3; assembly: GCF_023713585.1. NCBI lineage: Bacteria > Bacillati > Bacillota > Bacilli > Caryophanales > Paenibacillaceae > Paenibacillus > Paenibacillus sp. MER TA 81-3. The sequence continues at coordinate 267,923 of NZ_JAMAWB010000001.1, read as the reverse complement.
TTCTCTCAGTTCAGCGGACATGCATGATCACGTGATGCGTGCGCATGAGAAGCAGGCAGAACGCTATGCCGGACTAGCGATTCGCTTCAACAGCGAGCTGTCCGGTTCTTATTTGAAGCGCTATTGTTCGATTACTGCCGAAGCCGCATCGACGCTGCAGCAAGCCTATGACAAGCTTGGCTTAAGCATTCGTGCCCATGACCGGCTGCTTAAGCTGGCACGCACGATCGCAGATGTGGAGAACAGCGGAACGATTGAGCTGGCCCACATTGCCGAGGCCATACGCTATCGCACGCTGGATCGAAGATGGGATACGGAAGCATTATAGCTAGGTATGAATAGAAGCCCCTTGGTTTAACTCGTTTCCACGAGTGACAAAGCAAGGGGCTTCTTTGCAGCGCTCAGTTGTACGCGCTTTCATAAGGCGGTCAATTAAAATGCCGCCTCATATATGACAATCTCCGGTTCGGGGTCATCATCTTCGCGGAACGTAACCGCCACCGCGTCAAATCGCACCAGGACGTCCGACTTCGCGTGCTGATGCAAATAAACTTGCGCCGTAGCGCGAACTTGCTGCTGCTTGCGTCTGTCGAACGCTTCTGCAGCCGTTCCAAAGCGGCGGCTCTGTCGGCTCCGCACCTCAACAAACACCCAATACGCTCCATGGCGGGCGACAATGTCGATTTCTCCCGTTCTACAGCGCCAGTTCGTGTGAATGATACGGTACCCCAATTCTTTAAGCCGTTCTTGAGCAAAGCGCTCTGCCTTCGCTCCCCTCGCCCGCCGATTGCTTCCAGTGTGTGAGCGAGGGGTGCCGGCGGATGGTGCGGCAGACTTACAAGGCGGCAGCGATGCATTGCTCACACTTGGCTTGTTCGCTTCAGCTTCATTCATGCTTCATCCATCCCTTCTCAGCACGTTGATCTGTTCGGTACATGAATGTCAGTACTTCTGCCACCAAGTGATATAGCTCCGAAGGGATTTGCTGGTCGATGTCCAGCTTGGACAATACTTCAACCAATGAGGCGTCCTCTTGCACTGGAACCCCGCTTTCACGCGCCTTATCGAGGATGCGTTCCGCGAGTTGTCCTTGACCTTTCGCAACGAGGACCGGCGCATCGCTTTGCTGAGGATCATAGGACAGCGCGACCGCCTTTTTCCGCTGATACGGCCCTGTCTGTTGAGTCGATTCCCCAGGGTCTCTCATATCCGCATATCTACTCCTTTATATGGCTTTGCTGCATAATCGTCTATATCGACGAGCTCCTTCACGGAATTCGTATCCAACGTCTCGCGCTCCCGCAGAGAAAGCGTGCGGAAAGCCGACAATTGGAAGCCGATTCCTTCTATTGCTGCCTCGAGCTCGGCACGGAAGCCGCCTATCCATTCGCCCAGCCGTTCATCGGCATGATGGATACTGAGCGCGACCGCATTATCCACGACTTGGACATCGACGAGGGTCCGTCCGATGACTCGCATGTTCAAGTCGAACCAGAGGCGGCAGTTGTCGGCATCCAACTCACCGCGGCGGCTCTGCCGCGATTGGATGTGGACGGCAGCCGTCTGCTTGCCGTCCGGTGTGAACAACGGCACGAACAAGGTGATGTGCGAGAACGGCGCCTGCCGGTCTGAAGCGAGGAGCAGCTGCTGGCCCGTGACATGCTGCACGAGCTGCTGCGCCGCCTCGCGTACGGCAGGCGGCAGGTTGTCGCTCTGGAGAAGCTGAAGCAGCGTGCTCTTCAACGACTCCGCTGGCGCCGCCGGTTGGGCAGCGTCCGGATGCGGGGGCATGGCCACAGCGGGCTCATGTCCCGCATGCGCGCCAACTGCCCGGCTAGTGACGGCTTGGCTCTCTTGGGACAGGCGCTGCGCCTGCGGCTGATTCGCGTTCAGCGCTTCTTGCGCCTGCTGACCGCGAGCACCTGTGCCTGCCGCGTCATCAGTCACGGAGAATGGCGGCGAAGAAGATGCACCGCCAGCCAACGGCACCGTACTAGCGCTCACACTGCCGGCAGCCGTTGAAGTCGCAGCCGCTTGGCCTGCAGCTACGGATGCCCCACTGCCCGCTGTTGTTGGTGCCTGGTTCGACGCGGCGTTCGCCCCCGCTTGTCCATGGCTCACCGTCGCTGTGCCTGCCGAATTGGACCCGCTATTGGCCTGATTCGTAGCGGCTGCTTGCGGTTCCTTGCCGCTCTGCGTCAAGTCCAAGATGGCGGCGCGGTGCAGCTGTTGCTCATGCGATACGCCGAGCAGGCTAAGCATGCGGCCAATCCACGCACCGCCTGCAAGCGGTGCAGGCGGTGCTTGGGCTGAGCCGCTTGCGCCTTGCTCTGCCGCGCCAGCCATTGCGGACGCTGCATTGCCTGCGGCCGCCGCTTGGCTGCCATTCAGGCTGGCGCCCGCACCAGCGGCGGCGCTTGCGTTCACGCTGCCGCCCATGGCCGCCTGGGCGTGGCGGCTGCCGCTTGCGCCCGAAGCGGCCCCCGCTGGGGCTCCCCCTGTGCCAGGGAGCCCCTCCGCGCGCGGCAGCTCCGACAGAAGCGCGCGCACAAGCGCTTGCGCTTCCCGCAGCGGTGCCGCCCATCCGGCGCCGCGCGCAGCTTCGGCCGCATAGCGGCCAACAGATGAGGCGTTGCCAGTGCCCAGCGCCTCATCCCCTGCTCGCTCAAATAACGCGAGCAGGTCGGTTAGCGGCTTGCCGAACAGCGCCTGCTGCAAGCCACGCACCGAATCGGCAGTCAACGGCAGTTGGCGCCGAATCGCTACCCCTGTCGCCTGCATCCACTCTTCCGCCGTGACATTCGGCGGCTTTAGCGACAATGCTTGCGCCAGCTTGGTTGTCAGCTCCTTAGTCATCGGAATGCCTGCCTTTTGCAAATCATGCAGCAAACGTCGTGCCCATGTTTCATTCGGCAGCCCCGCTTCCTTGAGAGCTTCCTCGATGGAGGGAAGCGCGGACATCGTCGGTCCGTCTGCCGGCTTCATTATCACCATGCCGTCGGCTTGCTGTCCCTGCACCTGCATCCACGTCGTCTGTCCCGGCTGCATCGGAGTTTCCAATATGGCACGTACCGGTACGCCGTTAATATTTACGACCGCATCACGTCCATTCTCGGACACACTTGCGATCGTTCCCCGTACGACTTGTCCTGATTTCAATTCCAGAGTGCGCTTATCGCCGGGTCTCGCCTCCCCGACCAACCCGCGCACCATTTGTGAAATATTCAATGATCCACCCTCCGTTCATTCCGACAGCTATATTACTATATCGGCACACGTCGAATAGAATATGAGGCGCCGATTAAGGATACACCTCGTTAGAACAGCGTCAATTGTTCCTCCTCAGGAAACAAAGAGCTCAAGAACGATTGGCGGTGCATCGGCGTCGGCCCAAGAGTGAGAAGCTGTTCACGATGCAGCTTAGTACCGTAACCTTTATGTACGGCCATGCCGTAACCTGGATACAGCGCATCCCACTCATTAATGCAGAGCCGATCCCGCGTCACCTTCGCAACGATAGACGCTGCCGCAATCGACTGACTGTTCGCATCTCCCTTAATGATGGATTCTTGCCAGATGGGACAATCCACCTTCTCCGCGTCGATAAGGAGCACTTCCGGTTGAACATGGAGCTGTTCCACTGCCAGTTTCATCGCTAGCCGCGCCGCCTGCTTAATATTTATTCGATCGATCGTATTCGCATCGACGCGGGCGACTGACCACGCGACAGCCTGATCAATAATCGCATCATATAACTCGTCGCGTTTCTTCTCCGACAACTTTTTAGAATCATTAATGCCTTCAATAATCAGCCCCTCCGGTAAAATGACGGCTGACGCGACGACATCACCGAATAGACATCCGCGTCCAACCTCGTCAATGCCCGCAATATGGCTAATCCCCTCTCCCCAATACCGGCGCTCCCATGCCGTCAAATCGACAGACTCCGCCGACTTGTCTTCAACCTTTTTCTTACCCATGGCAAAATCCCCTCTCCGGTATACCTTGCGCCATCCCGTCCTTACTCTAATTCATAACACACATCCAACCCTTAGGAACAACAAAAAATAGCGCCGTACGCCATAATGGCGTACGGCGCTACCCGATTCCCTAGAACATTATTCCACCATGAAAGAATACGGCTCTTCCAGCGTAATACGGCCCATCTTCCCAGCTCTCAGTTCGCGTAAAATAATGCCCGAAGCCTTCTCCAGGTCAATTCTTCCGCCACCCATCAAGCATCCGCGTTTGCGGCCGATATCCTCCATGATGTTCAGGATCTCATCCGGATTGTCCATATCGACAGGAGGCTGCTCCAAGCTATAGCGCTCCGCCAGCCGATCCCAGTACTGAGATGCCAAATATTTAAGCGCGTAGAACGCGATATCTTCCACATTCAATATTTCTTCCCGAATTGCTCCCGTAGCGGCAAGGCGATAACCGACCTCTTGATCCTCGAACTTCGGCCACAAAATTCCCGGTGTATCCAGAAGTTCCATCTCCGTGCCGACTCGAATCCACTGCTGTCCTTTCGTGACGCCGGGACGATCTCCCGTTGCAGCGACACTACGTCCTGCAAGCTTGTTAATCAACGTCGACTTGCCCACATTCGGGATGCCGACAATAAGTGCCCGCACCGGTCTCGGCTTCATGCCTTTGGCAATTTGGCGTTGAATCTTCTCTTCCAGCAGCTTGCGCGCTTCCACCGGAATTTGGGATACGTTACTGCCTGTCGACGCATCGACGGCAATCGCAGCATGCCCTTCGCCACGGAATAACTTCAACCATCGCGCATTCATATCCGGATCAGCGAGATCAGACTTATTCATCACAATAAGCCGCGGCTTATTGTGCAAAATATCGTTAATCATTGGATTGCGGCTTGACATCGGCAGACGCGCATCCAATAGTTCGATGGCTACATCTATCAGCTTTAACTTTTCCTGGATTTGTCGACGAGCTTTCGTCATATGACCGGGAAACCATTGGATTGACATCGCTATCCACCTCCTATTTCAGCCTGAGCTCGATTAATGATGTTGAATCAGCTTTACATGTGAGATCGGCCAGAATATAACATCCGCACGACCAATGACGTCGGATAACGGAATAAATCCGAGCATACGACTATCCGTACTGTTACTACGGTGGTCACCCATAACAAAGATTTGACCTTCCGGCACTTTATTTTGCTGTATCAAATCATTCGGAAAATTACGGTCATTGTACAATTCATCGTTCTTATGAGCTTGATCCAACGCCTCTTGTATGTAAGGCTCCTCCACCTTTTGTCCGTTGACGAACAGATCATCCCCGCGATACTCTATCGTATCTCCGGCAACGCCAATAACCCGTTTAATTAAATCCCGGTTTTCTTGCGGCACATGAAAGACGACGACTTCACCGCGTTTAGGTTCTCTAAATTCATACAATATCTTGTTAACAATAAGACGCTCACCTGTCCAGAAGTTCGGCTCCATGGAAGGACCGTCAACGATAAACGGAGCAAACAGCAGCCATCGCACGATAACAACGAGGATAACGGCTATTGCAATCGCTTTGATCCATTCCAACAGTTCACTCTTCGAGCGTACCATCTTCTCTTTTGGCTCTTCCGGCGCATTCGGTTGCATCATTTGATCGTTTTGATCCATCGACTGTGCCCCGCTTTCTCCTAGGATGCGTATCCGAAGTTCGCGTCATGCGAATTCCGCATAATCGAACAGGGTACAAATAGCAAAAGGGGGCTTGCAGGTTAAGCAAGCCCCCGGTTGTTCCTTAACGGATTTCTTTAATTCTCGCTGCTTTACCGCGAAGACTGCGAAGATAATAAAGCTTCGCACGACGCACTTTACCACGGCGAGCCACTTCGATTTTATCGATTTTCGGAGTATGAATCGGGAACGTACGCTCAACACCTACACCGTAGGATATTTTACGAACCGTAAACGTTTCACTGATTCCGCCACCACGACGCTTAATAACAACACCTTCGAACAACTGGATACGCTCGCGAGATCCCTCGATAACTTTTACATATACTTTCAAAGTATCGCCGGGACGAAAGCTTGGAATATCCTTGCGAAGCTGTTCTTGCGTAATCGCTTGTACGATATTCATCTAGGACTCCCTCCTTCCACACAGGTGTTCATACATCTCAGGACGCAAATGCGCGTCAGCCTCATCGTATGTAGAGGACCACCGTATTCCAAACAACAAAGGTTATTTTAGCATATGCCCTAACGGATTACAAGCGGATATCGGAGGAAAGACCACTTTCTTTACAATCTTGTGAGCTTATCCTTCTTCTCCTACCTCAATTTTCAATGTAGCATAAAGCTCTTCAAAAGAGTCACAGAAAACAGTTAAATGCACAATGCCTCTTCATGATCTATATATCATATACATGTTCATTAATTGATTTTTCTGCAGTCGAATTCCAGCTAATCACTAAGGACTTCACCATTCGTGGCAACTACATAAAACCATTCCCACAAACGATGAAGCCCACTAATTACTTTTATTATTGAATAGCATCACGCCAATAATCATATGCATGTACGGCGTTTCCTATATAGGAAGAATGGTCCTGCAGCAGTTCGGGCAGTTTTTCCAGTTGTCTTTGCATTTCCTCGGCCCCTAGCTCGTGGAACGAAATATGCTTACCCTCAAAGTTCTCCTTCATTTCCACTGTGACGACAAGATGCTTGCCTAGACGGTCAGACATCTTCATCTCCTCCTTCACGACAGCGGCAATCCCGTTCGATCCCTCTGCTGTATTGCGGAATGCCATCAAAGACACATGATCCATCAGACCTATCATATACTCGCTAATCGTCATGTCCGGTCGATCCGGCACATACGTCCGGTCGAGCCATACGGCCAAATCGACGCTCGTCAACAAGCCTGAATTCCGCTTCGTTTCCCGTACGAACATGTCCATATTGGCCGTCCACTGCTTCAACACGTCATCCTTGCGGCTTTGCCAATCCGGCAGCACATACGGCTCCACATCCAGATGAATGCCATGGAATCGCTCATCTGGCTCCACCGAGCGGTTATACTGCTTAACATAGTTCACCAGCCGCAGGATGCGCGGCTCATTCTCGCTAAGCGCCCATATCGGATGTCCGCCCATCGCGTGCATCTCAATACCTGCTTCATGGGCTTTCTTCACAAATGAACGGTAAGCATCGTACGACTGCTCCAAATCAAGGCGGACATAGAGCAGATTGATTCCTTGTTCTTTCGCAAAGGAGATAATCTCGTCCGGCTGCTCGATGGCAAGCTCCGCACGCCACACATAAGTGGCGACAACCGGCCCATTGCGCTCGATTGGTGGCGGGACAGGAACCCAATCAGGGTCCGGAACCGGATCTGGATTCGGATCAGGGTCTGGTTCAGGCAGCAATTCCGCATCCCGCTCCTCCATGCTTTGCCAATACCGGTAATCATGAATCGACGTCCCTGCAAAGGAAGGGTGGGTTCCGAGCCTCTGCGTCACTTCTTGCAATGCCTTTTTCATTGCCGTCGTCCCTTTATCATAAAAAGTGGTATGCTTCTCCTCCATCGGCTTGGCGTTCACGCCGATGAGCAGCTTGGCTTGATGCCTATCACCCACCTCCATTTCGTGTTTGACCAGTTCCAAAATGCCATTATCACCTTCCAGTTCATGACGATAAGCCATTAACGTAATGTGGTCGAACCTTTTAATCATCCACTCTGCAAGCGAACCCTCGGGCATATCGGCGGCGACAATCGAATCGAACCAGACCGGCATATCGGCGCTTATTTCAACGTTTACCTCTTCTTTTGCTGTCTGGAGAAAGTACTCCATATTTCCCATCCACGAAGTGACTAGAGCTTCCCGCTCCGTCTCCCACTCCGGCAAAACATACGGCTCGATATCTAAATGAATTCCTCGAATTCGTTCCTCCGGCGATGCGTTGCCGTTATACAACTTAACCCACTGGATTAGCTTCATCATTCTGTCCCGGCGCGATTCAAGCGCCCATGCGGGATGTCCAGCAAGCGCATGAACCTCGATGCCGGATGCAGCGGCTTCCCGTATAAATTCACGGTAAGTTGATTGTGGGATGTCCATATCAACATGCAAATATAACAAATTCACCTCGTTCTGCTTCACAAAAGACAACAATTGATTCGACTCGTTCTCGATTCGATCAGCTTGCCAAATCCAGATTGCTTTCCTGGGCTCTTCTGGCTTAGAAAAACCAACCATGAATACGGCGGCGAGCGTCAGCAACAGAAGGCCGGCACGCGTAGCAAATCTGTCCATCCTATCCCTCCGTTCTTTTCTGACAATCATGCAGTTTGAGCAATAGACCGAATAATAAAACGACTTATTTTCTTGGCAGCAACAAGAAAATCACCTGCACCCTTCGACAACATTTCGACAGGGATGAACAGGTGACTTCATTATAATTGCGGCAGATACGTAAATATATGTGAAAATGGACCTGTTTTATTTTCTTTCGCTATTCACACGCATACAAGCATGATAATATCAGTCATTGGCTACAAATCGTCATCTATATCTTTTTCGCAATATAAGGTTATTGATTTATGCTCCCGATGAACATATAGTCCCAAAACACGCGAACACAATTTGCATGCCCACTCTTAGTTCATAAAATTTGATTGTATCTATTGACTTTTACTTCACACATCGGATACTCCGAGACTGTTTTGGTCTAAAATTATCTCTTATACATGAGTACATTGTCATTAATTCGCCTCTCTCTAGGCTACATTCCTATCCTTAACAAGCCCTTTGCATCACCCTCCCCACAACTCAGAACGAGATGCTTGTTCTAACGATATTATGTAAGAATCGCACTGCATAAGAAAACAACATTTTAAAGGGAAGAAATCCTTGAAATAAGAACTTATGTTCTGTATAATCGAAGTATAGAACATTTGTTCTCTATCCAATGGGAAATTGAACTACAAGTAGAGTTTAAAGGAGGACTTATAATGACGGCTTGGCAATCGATCGATACTTTGGAGGATTTGAAGCGTAAATTCCATACGGAATCCTCATGTGTTTCCTTCGTATTTCATATGAAATGGCCGCATGGCTTCGTCTGCCCACGCTGTCAACACACCAATGCCTACGTCATTCAGACGCGTCGGCTTCCTCTATACGAGTGCCGTGCCTGCCGCCATCAGACCTCACTGACCGCTGGTACGGTCATGGAAGGCAGCCGCACAGCCCTGTGGAAATGGCTTACGGCATTCTGGCTTGTCTCCCGCTCTGACAGGGGCATCAATGTTGTCTACCTCAGCTCGATCATCGGGGTCACTTACAAGACCGCCTGGTTGATGCTGCACAAAATCCGAGCTGCGATCAGCATGTCCGACGTTGACCGACCGCTCGGAGGCAAAGTTCAAGGCATTGTCGCCTTTCATGGCACCTCATATCATTCAATGCTTGAGCTTCATCCTCGGGAATCCCCCCTTGTTATTGCCGCATCCGTAACGCCGGACGATCAGTTGGATGAGCTTAAGATGAAGCTTGTGAAGAAGGCTCACCTTTCCGACAAATATCTGCTTCGTTCTGGCTGTGATCATTTTGTCGCTCTTCATGTAACAGCGGCTGCTTTCGAGCCGTCTATTATCCAACACCCTTATCGTGCTCGCCGTGACAGTCGCTTATATCGAACATTCAAGCGAGCACGACGCTGGATGAACGACACGTTTCACGGGATCGGGGCAACTTATCTTCAAAGATACTTGGATGAATTTTGCTTTCGTTACAATGCAACTGCTCAACACGCATCCGCATGGGAGCGTCTTGTGTGCATCTGCATGTCTTTTTGTCCTGCCTCAGCATCTCCGTCGTATGCCCTATATAACTCTATTCATTGCGCTGCCTCACCAACCGCAGCATGACCGAAAGGCTTACAGCGATGCCACCTGCCTTATACACGCTCATTTAGTTCTTTAGCTGTATTTTATATAGCGCCTTATTTCTTATGCGCCGTGCTTCGTAATGTAGCTTATGTTCTGCTTACGTTATGCTTCAAGATGTCCTCATGTTCTACGAGCTTTCTATTCATGGCGTACCTTTTACGTTCAGACCTTTTGATCTATTTGCGTTGTGCTTACTGTTGTGCTTGTGTTCTTATTTATGTTGTATCTTTTGTTCTTATTTATGTTGTATCTTTTGTTCGGGCACTTTCCATTACGTATTATTTCAGTTACTCCACTTTAAACCCCCTTGATCTTAGTCGTAGTTGTACCCGGAACCCGCGACTGTAGCTATGTCTGAGTCAAGGGGAGAGTGCCCTTAAGGACTTGAATACATAGAACCTCTCTTCTCCCCCTCTGGAAGCACGGCCATGTTGATGCGGCTTTTAATCAAGCCTTTCACGGCAATTCTTCTCGTAACATAAAAAAAGCTTCCCGACGGGAAGCTTACGGTTGCTGTATGCCGTGACCTAGTCTGAACTCCTCAATTCGCTCGTACATGGGGGTCTTACCCATTTGCGTGCGGTACAGCACGAAGTGGTCCGCCATCCAATCATACTCAGGCAGCGGCGCATGACCAGCGTTCAGCGACATGGGAGTCATCCCGCGGTATTTGCGGGCCAATGTAATGTGCGGCCAATATGGCCGGTCCTCGGGCACGAATCCAAGCGGCGCAGTCGCAGCTACTACAAGATCATACAGGCGCTTAAGCTGGCCGATCTCTCCGCCGACTCCTGCCCATAGGACACGAGGTGCTTCGTGTGCCCCGAACGTCCCCACTTCTTGCAATTCGAGCCGAAACGTCTCCGACGATTGCGCTGCACTCTGAAGTCCCTGCACGAGACGCTCCTTAACATCAGGGGATACCGCTCCCAGAAACTGTACCGTAATATGCAAATCGAGCGGATGGACCCATTTGTGAAACGCCCACTGTCTTTTCGCCCCTTCGGACCATTGTACGACGGTGTCCGCAGCAGACGCCGGCAGTGGTATCGCAACGAACAAACGCTGTTTGTCATCCGTCTGACTTTCATGATGACGAGATGGATGGGATTGCATCCTATGTTCCCCCTCACTTCATTTCATTTTTATGTGTCGCTTTGAACATGTCGGATTGAACCCGGTACTATTTTTGAACAAACGAGAAAAATAATATACATCCAGACCGACTGCCTCAGCAATTTCCGTCACACTTAAATGGCTCGTCAAGAGCAGCTTCTTCGCCCGCTCCACCTTCATCCGGTTCATATATTGTACTGGCGATTCTCCTATATGCTCACGGAAGAACGTGATGAAGTAATTCGGGTGCAAATGCAGCCGGTCCGCGAGCTGCTGCACACTTAGCCGTTCGGTAAGATGGCCGTTCATATACTGCAGCACCAGGTTCAGCTTGTCCATCGCTTGGGAGGAAGGCAGAATGATGGACTCCGGTCCTGCTTCCCCCAAATATAGGCTGAGCAGCTCCATTAGTAGCGCCTGCTTGCGCAGCACGGCAGTCCAATCTCCGTCATAATGCTCTTTCTTCAAGCGTTGAAATCTTTCAACAGCCTCCTCGAAGACGGAAGGCGACATCGTGACGACATGAGGAATACGCATAAATTGAAATAAATGCCGCTCTCCAATGAGCGTCGTAAAGTGGCACCAATATTTCTCATACGTATGGGAGCTAATCGCAGCGTCAGCGTACGATTGGTTCACTCCCGCTGGACGCGACCTGATTCGGGAATATGTCGACGCCTTCCGAGCCGAAGGGTTGAAGGTTGGCTTCTACTACTCTATCATCGACTGGCACCATCCGGATTACCCGGTCTATGGCGACCGCCAGCACCCGATGCGCAGTAACGAGGAGTTCAAGGACCGGGAAACAGATTTCAATCGCTACTTGGATTACATGCATGGACAGGTCAAAGAGCTGTTGACGAATTACGGGACGATCGACGTGCTCTGGTTCGATTTCTCTTATGACGATATGACCGGCGAGAAATGGCGCGCATCGGAGCTTGTGACGATGATTCGCGATTTGCAGCCACACGTTATCATCGACAACCGCTTGGGCGGCAACATCAAAGCGAGTAGTCTGAACAGCATCTACGGCTCTGGCGCGAGTGAATTGCCGAAGCCGGAGTGGGGGCGTTACACGCAGCAAGGCAATAAGCTGTACGCCCACATTCTCGACCGCGGCGTCGGACCGATTGCGCTGAAAGGATTGAATGGACGCGTCAAACAGGCCAGATTGCTTGCAGACGGTTCAGAGGTAAATATACAGACACCGTGGAATGCACATGACTATGCAGATTATTTGTTCATCAACTTTCCGACGGCCCAACTGTCAGATGAGAACGATACCGTGGTGGAATTAGAGCTGATTACAGACTAACCGTGATGAAGACGAAGAAGAGGGATGCCTTCCTGGCCGCCCTCCTTTTTTTGCATTGGTTCATATTTTCTGGGAATCAACATTGACGATTTGATTTACCCGAAGAACTCCAGCGTCTCAAAATAGTTGGCTCTGAAAAACGCCAACATCCTAATAGATACGCAAATGTCTCCTACATTGTACCCATAGTACATGATGTAGGAGTCTATTCGTTCTTCTATACTACAGCTATTCACTCTTCAACCGCCGCAGCAGCTTCTGCTCCTCATCGCTCAACTCGATGCTGTCGAGCAGATCAGGCCGTCGTTCTAGTGTCCGTTTTAACGCTTGCTCTCGGCGCCACACCTCGATGTTGGCATGATGGCCGCTTATGAGCACATCCGGCACCTTCCAGCCGCGAAATTCAGCAGGGCGCGTATAATGCGGATATTCAAGCAGTCCTGTGCTAAATGAATCCGTCACGGCCGACGACTCATTGCCGAGCACTCCAGGCAGCAGCCGAGCGACGGAATCGATAACGACCATGGCTGGCAGTTCGCCCCCCGTCAGCACATAGTCGCCAATTGACAGTTCATCCGTCACGAGATGCTCGCGAATACGCTCGTCATAGCCCTCGTAGTGGCCGCAAATAAAAATAAGGTGTGATTCCTCTGCCAACTCCTCGGCTTTCGTCTGCGTAAAGCGTTCACCTTGCGGACACATCAAAATAATGCGCGGCGGCTTCACTGTAGACGAATCTCTTTCCGCGTGATCGATATTTTGTTCGCTTCTCACTAAGCCTTCCGTCTCCGCCTTGGCGATAACATCTTCGACTGCCGCAAAAATAGGATCAGGCTTCAGAACCATACCGCCCCCACCACCATATGGATAATCATCTACGGTCGAATGCTTGTTGGTGGAATAGTCACGAAAATTGACCGTATTCAGCGTTACGAGTCCCTTCTCCCGGGCTTTACCCAGTATACTCGCGTTAAATACGCCTTCGCACATTTCCGGGAATAGCGTTAATACATCGATACGCATTTAAATAAGTCCCTCCATGAGGTGGACGGTAACAACTTTGCCTTCGATGTCGACGTTAAGGAGCACATCATCAATTACCGGAATAAGAATAGGCTTGCCTTTCGACGGCTTCACGACCCAGACATCATTCGCTCCCGGGGCCAAAATCTCGTCGATGACACCTAATTCTTCGCCTTCATCCGACACAACTCGGCAACCGATGATTTCATGATAATAATATTCGTCCTCCGGCAGTTCTACGAGCTGCGCTTCCGACACTTTCAGCATCCAGCCTTTATATTTCTCTACATCGTTGATGTCGTCGAATTGTTTCAGTTTCACGATGTACATGTTCTTATGTAAACGCGACCGTTCCACCGTAACCGAAAGGGTGCTCTGCGTCTCTGGATGCTGCAAAATCAATTCGCTTCCCTGGGCAAAGCGCACATCCGGAAAGTCGGTCTGCGGAAATACTTTCACTTCTCCGCGAATGCCGTGCGTATTCACGACTTTGCCGACATTATATAACTTTTCAGCCATGTCGTATCGAATCCTCCTGCTATTTACGGGTATGCTTCCTAGTGTAACACAAACGGTTATTCACATACGAAAAAGGGCTAGGATTTCATCCTAACCCGTTTCGTCATGTTAAGAAATAATGTCCACGGCAACTCGTTTCGGAACCTTTACGGCTGCCGATGTGACGACCGTGCGAAGCGCCTTGGCTATACGACCTTGCTTTCCGATAACCTTCCCGACATCATCGGGATGGACGTAAAGCTCATATACTATGATGTGGTCTTTCTCCACGACGTCCACACGGACCTCCTCCGGATGATCGACCAAAGCGCGTGCAATAACTAACACCAACTCTTCCATTCGCGACCCTCCGAACGGTTAGATTACTTCTGATATTTCAGCTCATGGAACTTCTTCATGACGCCTGCTTGACTAAGCAAGTTGCGAACCGTGTCAGAAGCTTGAGCACCTGTTTGCAGCCATTTCAACGCTTTTTCTTCGTCGATATTAACTACTGCAGGTTGAGCTACCGGATTGTAGTAACCGATTTCTTCGATGAAACGACCATCACGCGGAGAGCGGGAATCGGATACAACGACACGATAGAACGGTGCTTTATGAGCACCCATTCGTTTCAAACGGATACGTACTGCCACGACATTCACCTCCTTAACGGAATTCGAGTAAAGCATTATGCATTAGCGGAAAGGAAATTTCATTCCCTTTCCGGCTTTGCCCTTCAAATTTTTCATCATTTTCGGACCTTTCGGTCCCATCATATCGGAGAACTGCTTCATCACCCGACGCATCTCGTCAAACTGCTTGATGAGGCGGTTCACGTCGGCGAGCGCTGTTCCGCTGCCGGCTGCAATCCGCTTGCGGCGGCTGTGATTGATGAGGTCGGGATCCTGGCGCTCAGCGTTCGTCATCGAACGGACAATCGCTTCGATGCGACCCATCTGACGCTCATCCACCTTCAGATTCGCGGTCTGCTTCATCTTGTTCATACCTGGAATCATATCCAAAATCTGATCAATTGGGCCGAGTTTCTTGACCTGCTGCATCTGCTCCAGAAAATCATCGAACGTAAAGGCGGCGTTCCGCATCTTCAGTTCCATTTCCTTCGCTTTGTCCGAATCGATATTCGCCTGGGCCTTCTCGATAAGTGACAGCATGTCCCCCATCCCGAGAATACGGGAAGCCATCCGTTCCGGATGGAACGGTTCAAGCGCATCCAGCTTCTCGCCCAATGTCGCAAACTTGATTGGGCATCCGGTAACAGCTTTTACCGAGAGCGCCGCACCGCCGCGCGTATCGCCGTCGAGCTTCGTCAGCACGACCCCCGTCAACGCGAGCTGCTGATTGAAGCTTTCCGCTACGTTTACCGCATCTTGCCCTGTCATTGCATCGACGACGAGCAAGACTTCATCCGGCTTAACGGTCTCGTGAATCTGCTTCAGCTCATCCATCAGCGCTTCATCGATATGTAGACGGCCGGCGGTATCGATGATCACATAATCGAGATTATTCTCCTTCGCATGATCCATCGCCTGGCGTGCAATTTCTACCGGGCTAACTTGATCACCCAAGGAAAATACGGGCACATTAATCTGGTTGCCGAGCACTTGCAGCTGCTGAATCGCAGCTGGACGGTAAATGTCGGCAGCCACGAGCAGCGGCTTATGGTTCTGCTTCTGCAGAAGCTTCGCCAGCTTACCCGACGTCGTCGTCTTACCGGCACCTTGCAAGCCTGCCATCATAATAACCGTTGGCGGCTTATTCGCTTTCGCCAGCTTCGCGGCAGTGCCCCCCATCAACTCCGTCAACTCTTTGTTAACGATATCGATAATGACCATGCCTGGCGTAAAGCTCTTCATGACGTCTTGGCCGACAGACTTCTCTTTTACTTTGCTAATAAATTCTTTAACAACTTTGAAGTTGACGTCTGCCTCCAATAACGCAAGGCGCACCTCGCGCATCGCTTCGTTGACGTCTTCCTCCGCTACTTTGCCTTTGCCGCGCAGCTTGCTGAATACGTTCTGCAATCGGCTTGTCAATCCTTCAAATGCCATTGTTATTCACCCCGTTCCCTTAATCCAACGCCTGCAGTTCACGGACAATCATCTGCAGTTCCGCGCGCTGCGGGTCGGGTATGCCCTTCATATCGTTCAATGCGTCATGCAGCGATTCCATTAGCTTCGTACGTTGTTCAAACTTCGCGAGCAGCCCTAGCTTGCTCTCATACGCATCGAGCGTCTGCTCCGCCCGCTTAATATGTTCATACACCGCTTGTCGGCTTATTCCGAATTCGGCTGCAATCTCGCCTAAGGAAAAATCATCTTGAAAGTAACATTTCAGGAACGTCTGCTGCTTCTCTGTGAGCAACGGTTCGTAGAAGTCAAACAGCATATTGACGCGGTTCGTCTTCGCTAATACCTGTTCCTCGTTCATACGGGCCACTCCTTTCGTCAAGGAAAAACACTTTACAGCCCATCGACGTTCCTTATCATATCTAAATCTGAACACCATGTCAAGGGGGAAACCTTAACATCACCCAAAAAAAATTATGCAAGCAAGATGAGCTTATACACACAGCCGAAATGGAGCGCTGCTCCAGTTAGCACAGACACGTGCCATATGGCGTGTTGATACGGAAGCCGCTCCCACACAAAAAACCAAACTAAGCAGCAGCCCGAGCCCATGCGTTATCGCATTCATCCTTTCTTCCATTAATGCAAGCTGAGTCGTGCGTCCACTATCTGATGGTGCCATGCCATTTCCTCCTTGCCGCTTTGACTCCGCTCCGGGACATATGCCCACGGAACGGAGTACATTATATGCACACGGGCGCGGAGGTGCGATTGCTGCATGTTCGATAAAAAACACCAATAAAAAAGCCTCTTCTGCCGGGAGCCAGCCGTCGAAGAGGGCAAAAAAACATAAATTGCTGCTATTTAATACTCGTTTGACGCCTATGATCACAGTTCTTTAATAAATCGAATCGCTTCTCTTGTATCATCTAAATATTGCGCCGTCCCGTCATATTGATGCGATGCAACGCACTGCCGCATCCAACAATTCTTTGTTGTAGAACAAAAGCGTACCGTAGTTCAGTATTGGCAATCCTCACATCCGGTTCTTTCTCAAGCAGTTCAACTCGATTGAGCACACACTGCTTCAGCTTCTATCTATGTTGCCTACCGCAATGTCTTTTTCATTAAATCGTAGCCCTTCCATGGTTGAAATCCTAATTTCGCATAAAAATCAACGAGCTCCGTCCAATCAATGACCAGATGCTTCATTCCGCGCGCTCGCAGCTCTGATACCCCCGCTTCAACGAGAGCAAGGCCATATCCCTTTCCCCGATAGCGGCTGTCTACGCCAAGAGGTCCGATTCCACCAAGCGGCTCTTGGAAGAGCGGAGCCCAGTACGTATTTTGCGCGATCAAAGCCGACTGCTCATCGTTCACGCGGCAGAAGCCTATCATCTCCCGCTCTGCAAACAATCCGACAAATTCTCTGCCTGTTCCGCCCCGCTCCCAATAACAGAGTGCTTCATAGTACCACCGTCCAGGAAAGCATCTGCGGAAGAAACGCAGCATTTCCGCTTGATCCTGCAGTTCAAGCCCTTTGATGTAAGCGCCTTCGGAAAACGACGGAGCAACAGGCGGACCTTCCTCTGCGGATGCCAGCAAATCATATACCTCATACAGAAACTCGTATCCTCTCCGCTCGAACCAAGGACGAGCCGATGAGAGCGTTTTCGGCACGCCAGGGAAATAATGCCACGGATCGCGGCCCATATATACGATCTCTACTCCGGCATCCCGCAGTGCCTCTTCAGCCAGGGTAAGCAATCGGCTGCCTATGCCTTCGCCCCTCCTGTCGGAACGCACGACAAGCGCTTGAATCCAACCTGCGCCTTCCCCCAACTGCATCTCTCGCTCTTGCTCCTGCCATTTCTTCGCGATGACAAAGCCAAGCAGTGTACCGTCATCATCCTGTGCCAGCCAAGAACCTGGGTAGTAAACGTTCGCATCTTGAAAGCTATTCTGCCGCAGCAGCGCCTCTCGCATTGGAAAGAGGCCGCCCAGTTCCCTGTTCCATAATTCGCACATTGGAACGATCCACTTGGCTTCCAATGGAATAACATTCACGATTAACTCCCCCTAATAAACTGAAAGTTTCATCCTTACATAACAAAGATGTATCATCAAGTCACTAAAATTTAATTACAAAATTATTATAGTTTTTCTAAAATATTATTTCAATATCTTTTCCGCAAAATAATCGACTACATGCATGACCTGGATACGGTCGTTCGCTTTTTCCCGCTCTACGCCGACCTTCATCTGCAGCAGACAGCCCGGATTGCTCGTTAAAATAATCGAAGCCTTCGTGTCCCGCACCGCTTCCATTCTTGAATCTACAATATCGTTCGCCATTTGCGGCTGCACCAGGTTATAGATACCCGCCGATCCGCAGCACACTTCGCCCCCTTCCAGCTCTACGAAGTTCGTGTCAGGGATGAGACGCAGCAATTGGCGCGGCCCCTCGCCAGCCCTCATCACGTTGCGCAGGTGGCACGAATCTTGGTATGTCACCGTTACGGTGTCGTCACGTGTTGTTTCCGGTTGTGCTGCTGTTTTCGATTGTGCTGCTGCCTCCGGCAGTTGATTCCAGCGCTGCGAACGCAGCAGCAGTTCGCTGATGTCTTTCACTTGAACGGCAAACTCTCGGGCAGGCCCCACCCACTCCGCTTCATCCGCAAGCAAATGATCATACTCGACAAGCATGGCCCCGCAGCCTCCGGCGTTGGAAGCAATGTAGTCCACCTTCGCATCCCCGAACACCTTTACATTTTGCTTGGCAAACTCTCGGGCCGTGTCCCGGTCGCCGCTATGAGAGAACAGCGCGCCACAGCAGGACTGCTCCTCCGGGATGACGACATCATAACCGGATTCAGTCAACAGACGGACGGTATTCACATTTGTTTCCGTAAAAAGAACGTCCATAATGCACCCGCGAAATAGTCCTACCGTCCCGATTCGCTCACCTTTGGCTTCAAAACGATGACCGCCGACCCGCTTTACGACACCGCGGCTGTCCGCATGCGGCATAATCCGCTCCATCGTCTGCATATGCGCCGGCAGCCAACGCAGCAGCTTCCCTTTATTGGCAAGACGCTGCAGGCCGGAGCGTTGATAAGCTTGCAGTATCGTGCTCATCAGCCGCAGACGGCGATGACGCTTAAATATCGGCTTCGCAAACTTATGAAGGCCGCGCAGCGGAATCGCCCCGGCAGGTTCAGCATGCTCGAATAGAGCATCCTTCGTCTGCTCTAGCAATTGGCCGTATTTCACATCGGAAGGGCATACCGGTTCGCATGCGCGGCACCCCAAGCATAGATCCATTTGCTGCTTGAACGCTTCGTCCGGCTCCATCAGTCCATCCGCCACCGCCTTCATCAGAGCGATACGACCGCGTGGAGAAGCCGCTTCGAGACCCGTCTGATGAAATGTCGGACAAGCAGGCTGGCAAAACCCGCAGCGCATGCAGTTCATCAACTGCTCATAATCAAGCGTATTAACCAGTTGCTGCTTCAAGGCTCCTTTTCGTTGATCGTCTTGCTCTCTGCTGTTCATCGGGTAATCACCAGCCTTTTGCGTGCTGATTTGGCGAATATTTTGCCTGGATTCATAATGCCGTTCGGATCGAATGCCTGCTTGATGCCTTTCATCAAGGCGATGCCAGCCTCACCGACCTTCCACTCCAAATAAGGCGCTTTAACCGTGCCGACGCCATGCTCTCCGGTTATCGTTCCTCCAAGCCTGATGGCTTCTTCGAAAATATCGGCAAACGCTTGCTCGACCCGATGAATTTCTTCGGTATTTCTCGCATCCGTTGTGCAGGTCGGGTGCAAATTCCCGTCCCCCGCGTGGCCGAACGTGCAAATGTTCAACTCATACTGCGCCGCAATCCGGTTAATGGCCAACACCATGTCTGCGATACGGGAACGAGGCACGGTCGCATCCTCCAAAATCGTCGTCGGTCGAATGCGCGCCAATGTCGACAGCGCGCTGCGTCTTGCCTTCATCAGCTGCTCCGCTTCGCGTTCATCCCGAGCCGTTTCAATACGGGCTGCCCCTTCCTCCCCGCAGATCGATACGATGGCGTCCATGTCCTTCTGAACGCTGGCGCTCTCCTGTCCGTCCTGCTCAATGAGCAGCACCGCTTGCATATCTATCGGGAGGCCGATATGATTGTACTCCTCCACGACGCGGATCGTCGGCTGATCCATAAATTCGAGCGTCGCCGGAATGATACCCGCTCCCACAATGCGCGAGACGGAACGCGCAGCTGCATATATATCTTGAAAAGCAACCAGCATCGTCTGTCTCACCCGCGGCGCAGGAATGAGCTTCACCGTTGCTTCCGTAATAATAGCGAGCGTTCCTTCCGAGCCGACAAGCAGCTTCGTCAAATCATAGCCGGCAACGTCCTTATACAGCTTGCCGCCCGTTGTGATGACCTCACCGGAAGGCAGGACGGCCTCCAGTCCGATAACGTAATCCTTCGTCGTGCCGTATTTCAAGCCGCGGAGTCCTCCTGCTCCTTCCATAATGTTGCCGCCCAATGTCGAAATGACCATACTGCTCGGGTCCGGCGGATAGAACAACCCCCTTTTCTCCACTTCGCGATGGAATTGCTTCGTGTTCAGTCCAGGTTGGACGGTAGCTGTCAAATTATCCGTATCTAGCTCAAGCAGCTTGTTCATTCGGGTCATTGCCACGACAATTCCACCTGATACGGGTACAGTACCGCCGCATAAGTTACTGGCTGCTCCCCGCGGGACAATCGGAATACGATGCTTATTCGCTAATCGAAGAATATCCTGAACTTCACTCGTCGAATCGGGATAAACTACCGCGTCCGGCAGCGACTGGAGCATCGGTGTCGCATCGTACGAATGCGTGACGAGCGCCTCCTTATCATCGCGGTAACGCTCTGGCCCAAGTAGCTGCAGCAGATCTTGCCGCACTTCGTTCACTATCATCGAATTTCCCCTCCTGTTGTTTCTGTTCATAAATTTGTTAAACTGTTCAGGTGATCTGATGACTTTTGGCATATTATAACTTATGATAGAAGAGGATGTATACTACCATTTTAAAATATTTTTTCATAATGTATAGATAAGTCCGATATTTCATATCAGGAGGCCGTCATTGATGAACGGAATTCAATATAAAAAGGGAGCGGAGCTCGTAACGGATCATCTGCTCGACCAATTAAAAAACGGAAGCTACTCGCCCGGAGATCGTCTTCCTTCCGTCGAAGCGCTCTCCAAGCAGTACCAAGTCGGGCGTTCAACGATACGCGAAGCGCTCAGCGCGCTGAAAGCGATGGGCTGGATCGACATTCGTCATGGCGGCGGCACGTTCGTGCGCGAACAGCCGCAAGCACCGTCCGACCTGCTTCAAGGCTGGCTATCTGAGATCAACTCATTGAAATCGCTAATCGAGGTGCGGAAAATGATCGAGGTCGGTTCTGCGGGACTAGCCGCTAAACGGCGGACGGATGGGGACTTGGCTGCGTTGGCAGATTGCCTTCAACAGATGGAGGCGAATCTGGAGGACGAAGCGGCGAGCCAGCAGGCCGATCTAATGTTCCACGTGCATTTAGCGCAAGCGAGTCATAATGAAATATTAATTCCGATGCTGCAGCTGTTTCACCAGCAGTGCGCCCGGCATATGGGCAACACCCGGCGGATGTGGCTCTTCGGCGAACGTTCCTCCACGCTGCAGCTATTGCAGGAACACAGACTTATCTATGAAGCTATACTGCACCAGAATGAAGCGCTCGCTTCCCGGCGCATGTTGGAGCATTTGAACAAAGTAGAATTATTATTAGAAAAAAATGATTAGCACTTAGCCTATTGCATGGTATAATGTGAAAATATTACTATGAGTGCGCGTTCAACAAGGTCACTTTTCGGCTTTTTGAACAACAGCTACGATGCAATGAGGTGTGTATTGTTTGAATCGTTCATTTTACTCGTTATTGTCGAGCCGCTCGTTTGCTAACCTTGCGGGATCCTTGTATATGATGACATTGATTGCCGCTGTCTACCAACTTACAGGATCGGCCGCCTTTGCCGGAGCGGTCTCATTCGTTCGTTCCTTGGCCATACTGTCCAGCAGCTTCTCACTGCCGTTCTGGTATCGGAAGATGACGGTTGCCTATGTCACCCGTTTATTCCTGTTTCTTCAGTGTGCGGCGTCTGCACTCATCGCCTTCTCGTTGACACCGCTCTCTTCTGCTTTGCCGGCATCCGCATTTCTCGGTTATGCGTTCTGCGGCATCGTGCTGATCGGTTATGTGGAGGGCTGCGCATCCGCGTCGGCTAATGCGCTTTATCCCCGTTTGGTGGAAGAGGACAAGCGTGTGCAAGCGAACAGTCTCGTATCGACCAGCATGCAGATGCTGTCGCTGCTCGGCTGGACGATGGGAGGCATCCTCGTCGCGCAGCTCGGTCATTCGCTCGTGCTGCAGCTGTCCTCGGGACTCCTGCTTCTAGGCTGTCTCTTTATTGTTCGCCTGACTCATGACCAGCATGACACGCCAAAAGAGAAAGGCTCCCGCTCCATGCTGGCAGGCTGGACTTTTCTATTTACCCATCCCCGGCTGCGCATCATTACATGGATGGATATCATAGAAGGCATTGCAGGCGGCATCTGGATTGGAGGCGTCACGTTAGTATTCGCCCAGGAAGTGCTGCTGAAGGATGAAGCTTGGTGGGGCTATATTAATGCCGCTTACTATGCAGGCACCATTATCGGCGGATTGATTACGCTCAAGCTGTCCGCTCTCATTCATCGCCATCTGGTTGGCACGATCATTGTCGGCTCATTTGGAGTGAGCCTGTTCGCCTACGGTTATGCGTTCAATACGCAAGCATTTATCGCCTTGGCCATTGTGCTGCTGATGGGCCCTTTTTATCAACTACGCGATATCGCCCAGCGGACCTATGTCCAACAGTACACGCCACTAGCTGAGCAGCCGAACGTGTTTGCGGCGCAAAGCACGATATCATACGTTCTATTCGGCGTGTCAGTGCTGTTTGCCGGAACCGTGTCAGATATGTGGGGACCGCAATCCGTTTATATTGTGGGAGGAACGATGTATTTACTCTCTGCTTTTACCGGATTCATTTTAAGGAAGAAGCACACAGCGGCGTTGACTCAAGATACTGGTTCGTTCTCATCCTGAGGGAATCGCACGGAATCGGCATGGCGCGTTTTGCCCATCTTTTCCCCTGAACGTCCGTTTTGTGGTACACTAATCTATATTCCATTCTTCAATGAATAAGGGAGAACACCATGTATCCGGACATCCAACAGTTCAAAGCTGAATTTTTCAAAGCGTTGGCACACCCTTTGAGAATAAAAATATTGGAGGTTCTGTGCGACGGCGATAAAACCGTGAACGAAATCCAGTCGCTCCTCGGCATCGAGGGTTCGGCCGTCTCACAGCAATTGGCCGTCCTACGCGGCAAGAACGTCGTGTTCGGCGTCAAGGACGGAACTTCGGTCATTTATTCTCTGCGCGATCCGATGATCAAGGATCTTCTCCAGGTGGCGAAGCGCATTTTCGACAATCACCTTGTCAACGCCATCTCCATGTTGGAGAACATCAAGAAGCAGGAATCTTCATAAAAGAGAGGGATTCGGGTAACGGACTCGAGTTTCCTCTCTTTTCCCTTTATAAGCACTCTACACGTCACGACAACCGCTTTGACAGAATGGTCAGATGAATATATGATCCTTTATATATTCAAATAATCAGATATTCAGAAATGGTGGGAAAAGTGCATGAAACCGTTGTTGCGCGGCCGTTATGCCGGGTATAACGCGCAAGCTTTGAAGAAAGATATCATATCCGGAAGTATCGTAGGTATCGTCGCCATTCCATTAGGGATGGCGTTTGCCATTGCATCGGGTGTCAAGCCGGAGTACGGGCTCTATACGACAATTGTCGCCGGCTTGCTCATTTCGCTGTTCGGCGGATCCCGATTCCAAATCGGAGGTCCGACCGGAGCATTCATACCCATATTGTTCGCTATCGTCCTACAGTACGGGTATGATAATCTGCTCATTGCCGGCTTCATGGCCGGAGTCATGCTCGTACTCATGGGGCTGTTCCGATTGGGAGCCGTCATCCGCTTCATTCCCCGTCCGGTGACGATCGGGTTTACGGCCGGCATAGCGGTCATCATCTTTACGGGGCAGATTGCCGACTTTCTAGGCCTGCACGTGGAGAAGCAAGACGGCTTTATCTCCGACATGCGTGAGCTTGTAGTGCACTTGCCGGCATTGAATCTTTACAGCGTGCTGACAGCATTTCTCTGTCTTGCCGTTCTTCTGCTCACGCCTAAATGGCTGCCCAAAATTCCTGGCTCGTTAGTCGGCCTGCTCGTCTCCAGTCTGGCTGCAGCGTGGATCTTCCCTGGCCAAGTGGCCACAATCGGCTCCACATTCGGTGCCATTCCGAGCGGACTGCCCGAATTCCGGCTGCCAGCAATCAGCTGGGACCGTATCGTCCAGCTGATTCAACCAGCCTTCGTCATTGCGATGCTCGGCGGCATTGAATCGCTGTTGTCCGCTGTCGTCGCCGACGGCATGACGGGAGACCGGCACCAGAGCAACCGGGAACTCGTAGGGCAAGGCATCGCCAACATGGTAACCCCGTTGTTCGGAGGAATTCCGGCTACCGGAGCCATCGCCAGAACCGCAACCAACATTCGGAACGGGGCGGTCTCTCCCGTCTCCGGTGTCGTTCACGCTATCGTGGTACTGCTTGTGCTGCTCTTTTTCGCGCCATATGCTTCCAATATTCCTTTAGCCGCCATGGCGCCCATACTGATGGTTGTTGCTTGGAACATGAGCGAACGCAAAACATTTCTGCACATTTTGAAGACACGGACCGCCGATTCTCTTATTCTGTCCGTTACTTTTTTGCTAACTGTGTTCGCCAATTTGACCGTGGCCGTTCAAGCAGGCCTCGTGTTGGCGGTTGTCCTATTTGTAAAACGGATGAGCGAAGGCGTCAAGGTAGCCAAGGTGCTGCCCGATCCGGCAGACCGGAAAGCGAAGGTGTCCTCCCGCATCGTAAAGGACGGGCGCCATTGCCCGCAAATCAGCATGTTTACTGTAGAGGGTCCGCTGTTTTTCGGAGCCGCACATTCATTCGAACAGTCGCTGAAGGACCAATTCGGGGAGATGCCGCTCGTGTTGATTCTTCGCTTGGGACGCGTACCATATATGGATACGACGGCAGAGTCGAATTTGTCTGCTCTCGTAAGCCGAGTCCAGCGCCAAGGAGGAACGGTGCTCGTTACGGGCATCCATGAGCAGCCGCGGAATGTGATGAACAAGACGGGACTCGCAGCCCGTATCGAAGCAGAGCACTTCTTCGAACGGACGGGTGCCGCCATTGACTTCGCCTTGACCCGCATTAGCGCAGCCCGTTGCCAAGGCTGCAGGCACTTCGCGTTCCGGGAATGCGATGCGCTGTCCGCTGTGTGTGCGGTGCCCGAACCGAAGCTTGCTGCTCCAAAGACAGACACCGTCCAAGCTTGAATCGAATAAGTTACAGGTCTGTTTCGCCTATGCAGGTGGGCAGACCTTTTTTTGTACAATAAATGCAGGCCTGGTCTTCCGATTGGAAGCCAGGCCTGTATATGTGAAGCATGAGACACATTAAGGAGAACTCAGCAACATTTCACCATTTGAGCAGCTTAATTACTTATTCCCACAGCGGCTCAGTGGCTCAGTGGCTCAATTGTTCAACGCAGGTTCGCCTTCTCGTCCGACTTTGACGCCTGTTTTCTCTCGATAAGCTCGAATGTGGAGCTGCCACAGTTGGAGCAGCCCCGCCGTTTCAACTGTTCAATCGTGTCGAAATCCCCGTCCTGGCCGACCAACACAGCTTCCCCGCACTGCCTGCAGCGGTATATGCGCTGCGTGCGGTTCACTTCGCCGGTATAAAGCGCCCCTTCATAACGATCTGTATGCCCTGGAGTCGTATGCTCCGTCGTCTTCAGCACGATCATTTGCCCGCGGTTGCCAATCATTTGCGCCCCCTCATAATCATTAAAATGTGGGGTAATCTCTTTCATCATCATGCCCATACGCACAAGCTCCTGCTGCATGGCCAACGTAAATCCAGGTGATTTGTGAGCGAACGACAAAAACACTGGCAAGCCTTTTCTCCGCTTGAGCGCGCTAATGCCTCTGGACAAAAACAGGCTCATCCCCTGCATCGTATACGGCGGATCCGTGAAGAAGCAATCGAAGCGGCCATGCAGTTCTTCCTGCAAAGGCTGCCGCAAATCAGCATGGTGGCATGAAATGGGCAGGTCTTCCCGCTTGGCAATGTCACGTATATATTGCAAAAACCGCTCATCTACATCGACGACGTGGATCGCCGTCTTCGGACTGCTTCTGCCCGGGAACAGCCGCTTCAACAGAAAGCCAAGCGCCACGCTGACCAGATCGTCATCGCCGACACACAGCACCTGCTTGCCGATGAGCGAATGCTCCCGCAAACAGAGCACGGCCCGCTTCAGACTCGTCTCCAACGTGCACTTAGATTGGTCAATCTGGACATTTGCTTGCGGTCGCGCTTGGAACAGATCGTTCCAATCCATCAAAAGCTCGGCGAGTTCAGATTTCCATGCCATTCCGTCCGCCATCAACTTGTGGTACAGTTCTTTATCGAGACCGAAATATCCCCATTCCTGTTCCACATAATCATTTCCTGCAAATGTGCAATGCACGCCCCGATCCTGCTTGAGCGCCCCCGCCTTGATAAGCTCCTTCTTAATTGCGGTCGCCACTGGAACGGGAAGCATCGTCTTCCGCGCCATCTCCTTCGTCGAAATACCGGGTCGTAAATAGCACTCGATCAACAATTGTTCAATAACGCGCGGCCCTTCTTCCAGACGCACATTTGCGCTTGCCATTTCGATCACATTTTTCATTCGTATCACTCTTTCTTCATAATGTAGATTGCTCTGGGGCGTCCACTCTGAGGAACGCCTACTAAGTCAGCACAAAAAGGGCAGAAAATGAACGTTAACGTCCATCTTCTGCCCTGTTAGGGGATCGACTGTTTACCGCTGTAAGCCGGAGCGGCAGGAAACAAATCTGCGCATATCCGGCACACGATAATTCCGAGCAAAAACGGTGCAGATATCCCTGTCTAGAAACGCATCGCATCATTTCTGCAAGATGAATAGAGCATGTATAAATACAGCACATATACTTGCTTATTCATAAAAAAAACCGTGCTTAAGAGCACGGCTGATCACAGTCGGTTGAATTCAAAAGGATGGCCATTGTTCTTAACGAATTGGAGCAATTCCGTTCACGCATGACAAATAAACCACCTTAAAGGCGATAATTTTGCCATATTGAAGAAATACACTCTATCCAATTTGATTAGTTAAGAACAACTACCGACATCAAGAACTCCCCTATTGTTAAAGTTAATGCCATTATACATAGAATAAATCTGAACATCAAGCTTGATTGACAAGGCGTCGACTCTTCATAATGAACGAACGTTCCGATGGTGCAGTGGCACGTTCAGGCTGAAGCTGATTCGCTTTTTTCCGCCCCTTTGCTTCATTCTCCCCTTCCATCAGAAAATCGATATCAAAGCCTTTGAAGCCTTCATCGGTGAGCGACCGCGTATAGAGGTGGATTTTATAGCCATAAGGAATGTTGGATTTCATTTTAGCTTTAGCACTATACAGAACTTAAACTTTCCATATTGGTCAGGAAAGCACGCCCAAGGACGACACAGAACGCTGTCAGGTTTTAACTGCCATCGTAAGCCGTCACTTTGTAGCTTTGTATCTATAGGAAAAACGGAATATAGCTTTATCCTCAATAATATCCTTCCTGACTGTATGGGAGAATGGGCAAAGGGCCATTGCACAGGAGCCTTATCCCCTGCTCTTTATCCAAGAAATAAATAACACTTCCGTTCATACTCCAATCCTGCAAATGTTCCTCGTATGCACGGTAAGGGTTGCGGCTGATCTGAATGAAGGGGAGAGTGAGTCAAAGGCCCGAACGGGCATACCATCTCAGTAAGAGGGTAGCTACACGATGGAGGAAGATATTTTTATTTTACACCGCGAATTGTTACAAAATATAAAAAGGCGCCCCTCTAAGGGACGCCTCGTAAATGCCGGCTGCCTCGTCAACAGCTTATTCGGCATCCTTCTGCTCTTGTTCTTGAATGAGTCCAGCAAACAAAGCATGAACGAATTGCTCGGAATCGAATTCCTGTAAATCTTCCATCTTCTCTCCGAGACCGACGAACTTCACCGGCATATTCAACTCCTGACGAATCGCGATAACGATGCCGCCTTTTGCCGTGCCATCCAGCTTCGTCAGCACCAACCCAGTGACACCGCTCTTCTCGCCGAACAGCTTCGCTTGGCTGAGCGCGTTCTGACCTGTCGTTGCATCAAGCACCATCAGCACCTCATGCGGGGCATCTGGAACTTCACGCTGAATGACACGGAAGATCTTGTTCAGCTCTTCCATCAAATTCGACTTATTTTGCAAACGCCCGGCCGTATCACACAGCAGAACATCTACACCGCGCTGCTTCGCCGCCTGCACGGCATCAAACATAACAGCCGCTGGATCAGAACCCGCCTGCTGCTTAATGACATCTACGCCGACGCGTTGTCCCCATACTTCCAACTGCTCAATGGCACCCGCACGGAACGTATCCCCCGCGGCAAGCAGGACAGATTTCCCCTGCTGCTTGAACCGATGGGCAAGCTTGCCGATCGTTGTTGTCTTACCGACGCCGTTGACACCGACGAACAATATGACTGTCATGCCGTCCGAATTCATGTTTAGTTTATTAGACTCGTCGCCACGCAGCAACCCCACCAGCTTCTCTGACAGGACTGGCTGCAGTTCAGCCGCTTCTTCAATCTTTCGCTTCTTCACTTCGTCTCGCAGCTCGTCGATCAAGTTCATCACGGTCGTTACGCCGACGTCAGCACCGATAAGTATTTCTTCCAATTCTTCGTAGAACGCTTCGTCAATCTTTTTGCGACGGGTAATCAGCTCGGCTACCTTTTCCACAAAGCCTTTACGCGACTTCTCCAAGCCTTCTTTGAAAATATTCGTTACGGATTCGGTCTTTGCCGCAATGTTTTCCTTCAGCTTTTTAAAAAAACTCATGCGCTCCTCCGCTCCTTATGCAATAATTGCTTCATCATCTTCCAGTCTGACGGATACGAGTTTCGATACGCCGCCTTCCTCCATCGTAACGCCGTATAACACGTCCGCTTCCTCCATCGTGCCTTTGCGGTGCGTGACGACGATAAACTGCGTCTGCTCGGAAAATTCCCGCAAATATTGTGCGAAACGGGTCACATTCGCTTCATCCAGCGCCGCTTCTACCTCGTCCAACACACAGAACGGCACTGGCTTGACGTGCAGAATGGCGAACAAGAGCGCCATGGCTGTAAGGGCTCGTTCCCCTCCCGACAGCAACTGTAGATTCTGCAGCTTCTTGCCAGGCGGCTGCGCGACAATGTCGATGCCCGTCTCCAATATGTTCTCGGGTTCAATCAAGACGAGATCTGCCCGACCGCCGCCGAACAGCTTCGAAAATACGACGACGAATTGCTTGCGTATCTCGTCAAAGGTTGCTTTGAACCGCTTCGACATCTCTTCGTCCATTTCGCGAATGACCTCATATAGTGTCGTCTTCGCTTCGATCAGATCATCCTTCTGCTTGCTCAAATATTGATAGCGTTCGTTCACGCGTTCGAACTCTTCAATCGCGCCCAGGTTGACCTCGCCAAGAGCGGAAATTTGCCGTTTCAAGTCGCGGACCTCTTGCTGCGCCGCTTCAATGTTGTCCGGCACTGCATAGCGATGCTTCGCCAGTTCGAAGCTGATTTCATACTCATCGCTCAGCTTGCGCAACAGATTATCGAGTTCGACATCCAGACGGTTCGCTTGAATCTCCGTCTGGCGCATTGCCTCTTCCACTTGCTTTAATTCCGTACGCTGCTCTTTCGTATCGCTTTCCGCAAGTTCAAGCCGCTGGACGGATTGGGCACGATCAGCACGCTTGAATTCGATCTGCTTCCCAGTTTCCTGCTTTTTAACCCCGAAGTGGTTCAGATCCTCGGTCTGCTTCATCGTTTCGCGCTCGACCGTTTCCAGATCGATTTGAACTTGAATGAGCCCTTGCGTCAGCTGCGTATATTCTTGCTCATACGCAGTCGCTTCCTGCTCTGCGCGCTTTAATTGCTCTTGTAAGGAGAACATTTCTTGGTCCAGCTTCCCTTGCCGGACCTTCATGTCTGTCAGCTGCGTCTGCAGTTCTTCCTTCACGGACTCATTCGCCTTGCGCGCTGATTCCGCAGATTCAATGGAGACGTGCAGACGATCCTCATCGATCTTCAGCTCAGCGAGGCGTATTTCCGCCGTCCGGCGTCCCGCATCCAACGTAGCCATCTCTTCCGTTGCGTGTGCAAGCTCTTGGCCTTCCATTTCAAGCGTCTCCGCCAGCTGACGCTCTTCCTTCTCCAGTTGAGCCAGATCGCTTGCCAGCTGCTGTTCGCTTAGACGTTTGCTCTCGCCCTGCTCCCGAAGGTCATCGAGACGTTTGACTCCGCTTGTCGTGCGCTGCTTCAATTCTGTAATGGACTCGGTCAGCTTGACGAGCTGCTTATCCGTCTCTGTAATCTCGGCATCCAGCTGTTCAATCTGGCGCTTCCTTCCGAGTAGATTGGCGCTCTTCTTGTTCAAGCTGCCGCCTGTCATCGAGCCGCCCGCATTCACCACGTCCCCTTCGCGGGTGACGACGCGGTAACGGTACTGCAGCTTCGCGGCGATGCGGTTCGCATCCTCAAGCGTCTCCGCAATGACGACGTTGCCCAGCAGGCTGCCTACAATGTTGGCATAGGCCTTGTCCGTCTTGACCAAGTCCGCCGCTACACCAATCATGCCATCCAATCCGTCTACGATACGGCGATCCGTATCGTGAATCGAACGGCTGCGGATGACGTCAAGCGGCAGGAACGTAGCTCGCCCCAGTTGACGCTGCTTCAAAAACGTAATCGCAGTGCGGGACACCACTTCGTTCTCCATGACGATGTGCTGCAATGCCGCACCGAGCGCTGTCTCGATCGCCGTCTCCAGCTCTTCCGGAACGCGAATGAGCTCTGCCACAGCCCCATGAACGCCCTGCAGTCCATTCGGGCGGCGTGCCGCCTTCAGCACCTCGCGCACTCCGAGCATAAAGCCGTCAAAGTCATTCTGCAGTTCCTTCATCGTATCGCGACGGGAAACTAAGGCGTCGGCTTTCTGCTGCCACTTCCGCGCAGCCAGCTGCGTCTCCTCAAGCAGCACTTCATCCTTCTTCAACTGCTCGCTTTCCTGCAGATAACGATTGCGGATATATGCCAAATCATCCGCCAGCGTCTCACTTCGACGCTTCGTATCGTCCATACGCTTGCATAGATCCTTCTGTTCCTGCTCGCGCTTGTTCCGCCCCTGCTTCATCTTATCGAGACGTTTCTGCAGCGATTCCTTCTGCTGATCGTAATAACGAATATCGTTGCGCTGCTGCGCCATTTGATTCATAATTTCAAGCAGCTCGCCCTTTAAGCTTTCTTCCGCGTCTGAGCTCGTCCCGCCCACGACACCGACCAGCTTCGCTTCTTCCGCATGAATATGGCGCCGGATCTCGGCAAGCTCCGTCTCTACCGCGGTCAGCTTCTCCCGCACGGCATGCACTTCCAACTGCTTGGCACGCATCCGTTCGGACGTCGTCGAGAGCGTCGACTTCATCTGCTGCTCATTGGCCGTCAGATTGCGCTTGCGTTCACGCAGCACTTCCCCTTGACCTTCACATTTCTCGTACTCCTCACTATAGTGAAGCAAGGTTGTCTGCAAACGTTCGAGCTCTTCTTCCAGCTTACGCAGCTCCACGCGGTGCACTTCCAGCTTCGCGTCATGCTCGCTCACCACCGTCGAGAGCGCCAGCTCCCGTTCCTTCAGCACAGCCAGCTTGTCGTTCGCTTGCTGCCAAGACAGATGCAGCTGCTCGATTTGATGGACGTAGACGGCAATTTCTTTTGTCTTCAACCATTCCCGCAACTGCTTATAATGACGCGCTTTCTCGGATTGCTCCTTCAACGGCCCGATCTGATCCTCAAGCTCAACGACCAGATCGTGAATACGAAGCAAGTTTTGCTCCGTTTCATCCAGCTTCTTCTTCGCATCCCGTTTGCGGGATTTATATTTCACGATACCGGAAGCTTCTTCAAAAATGCCGCGGCGGTCCTCCGAGCGTGTGCTCAAAATTTCTTCTATCCGCCCCTGTCCGATAATGGAATACGCTTCTTTCCCTATCCCCGTATCCATGAACAGTTCCGTTATATCTTTCAATCGGCACGCCTGTTTGTTGATAAAATATTCACTATCTCCACTGCGATGAACACGTCGGGTAACCGTAACTTCATTAAAATCGAGCGGCAGTGCCTGATCGCTGTTATCCAGCGTCAATGACACTTCCCCTACGTTTACCGCTTTACGCGCATCGCTGCCCGCAAAGATGATGTCCTCCATCTTTCCGCCCCGGAGGGATTTGGCGCTCTGCTCGCCCAGCACCCAACGGATGGCGTCAGAGATGTTGCTCTTTCCGCTGCCATTCGGACCAACGACACCGGTAATTCCCTGAACGAACTCCAATTCCGTCCGATCCGCGAACGATTTAAAGCCCGCCAGTTCTAACCGTTTTAAGAACATCGTTCTTCAATCACCTCAACGTTTATTGTACCATATCGCTATTCCGGTTCGACGCTCTCTTTTGCTATCGGTCTTGTTGCTTAACGTAACTTCGGACAAAGAAAGAGCAAAAACCAGCCTGTACACGGAATGCCTTCCGCTTCGTCCCGCGCGCTGTTCTTTGCTCTTTCTGCGAAACCGGCCGACGACGAAGCGCCGGCCTTTACAGTACGTTATAATTTCGGAATGATTAAGTGCTCAAGTGCCTGCGCCGCCGCCTGTTGTTCGGCTTCTTTCTTTGAACGGCCAATACCGCGACCCAGACATTCTTCTCCCATGACAACTTCGGATACGAACTCCCGCTCATGTGCCGGCCCACGTTCCTCCACGATACGATACTCAAGCGCGCCTAAATTGTGATGCTGCGTCAACTCCTGCAGCTGCGTCTTATAATCATTTGTCTGCAGCTTGCCGTCGAGCGTGATCTGAGGGAAGATATGGCGGCGCAAAAACTCTCGAGCCGCCTCTAACCCTTGATCCAAATATAGCGCACCGATAAACGACTCAAAGACATCGGCCAACAACGCAGGACGTGTTCGCCCGCCAGTCAGTTCTTCTCCCTTGCCAAGCAGCACATACTTGCCAAAGTGCAATTGATTGGCAAATTTGACGAGAGAAGGCTCACACACGATGGAGGCCCGCATCTTTGTCAATTCTCCTTCGGGCCGTGTCGGACATTGATGAAACAAAAATTCTGACACCGTCAGCTCCAACACAGCATCGCCCAAAAATTCAAGGCGTTCATTGTCTTGGTGCTGACCGAAGCGATGTTCGTTTACATAGGAAGCATGGGTAAACGCCTGTTTTAACAGCTGCCTGTTACGAAAATGAATGTTCAGTTTCTGCTGTAACTGCTTCAATTCTACACTCAACAGTCTGACTCCTTATGCTTCGAATTTCTTCAAGAGAATCGTAGCGTTGTGTCCTCCGAATCCGAATGAGTTCGACATGGCTACCTGCACATCCGCTTGACGCGGCACATTCGGCACGTAATCCAGGTCGCATTCAGGATCTTGATTCTCCAAGTTAATCGTTGGCGGAATGATACCATGCGTCAGTGCTAAGCTGCAAATGACCGCTTCCACACCGCCGGCTGCGCCAAGCAAATGTCCTGTCATCGATTTCGTCGAACTTACCGCTACCTTATAAGCATGTTCTCCTAATGCGCTTTTAATCGCCGTCGTTTCCGATTTGTCTCCAACCGGCGTGGACGTGCCGTGCGCATTAATATAATCAATTTGTTCCGGCTTCATTTCCGCATCGCGAATGGCGCGTGTCATACACAGCGCTGCCCCTGTCGGATCCGGCTCAGTCATATGATGTGCGTCAGCACCCATGCCGTAGCCTGCCATTTCCGCATAAATACGCGCACCGCGCTGCAACGCATGCTCCAGCGATTCGAGAATGAGAACGCCGGCGCCTTCACCCATTATGAACCCGTCTCGATCGACATCGAAAGGACGGCTCGCGCGTTCAGGCTCGTCATTGCGCGTAGACATCGCCCGCATGGAACAGAATCCAGCCATCCCGATTGGACGAATCGTTGCTTCTGCGCCGCCGCAAATCATAACGTCAGCGTCGCCGCGCTGAATAATCTTGTAAGCGTCGCCGATGGAATGCGTCCCTGTCGCACAAGCGGACACTGCCGCCGTGTTCGGTCCGCGCGCGCCCACTTTCATGGACACCTGGCCAGAAGCCATGTTCGCGATCATCATCGGAATGAAGAAAGGACTGACGCGTTTTACGCCTTTTTCCATCAAAATCGTATGCTGCTCTTCCCAAGTTCCCAGACCGCCAATACCTGAGCCGACAATAACGCCGACACGATCCGGATCAGTCTGTTCCTTCACATTCAGCTTTGCATCCTCCAAAGCGTTCTTGCTGGCCGCGACGGCAAATTGGACAAAACGGTCCATTCGGCGCGCTTCCTTCTTCTCCATGTACGCTTCTGGATTAAAGTCTTTCACGGATGCGGCAATTTGCGTCGGATAATCTGTCACATCAAATGCCTCGACTCGGGATACACCTGACTTGCCTTCCAGCAAGTTGTTCCAAAATGTTTCAAGGTCCGAACCGAGAGCGGTTACGACGCCCATGCCGGTCACCACAACCCTGTGCTTCAAAATGAAATCACCTCTATTATATACAGTTCCGTGCTTCTATTTATTGTACGCGCCTGCGACGCATTAACATACATAATCTAATAATGAGGAGAAGTCCCGCTAATGAAGAACGGGACTCTTACAAGCTTACTTATGAGATTGTATGTAATTCACTACTTCTCCAACTGAAGTAATTTTCTCTGCGTCTTCATCAGAGATTTCCATATCAAACTCATCTTCTAATTCCATCACCAATTCCACAACATCGAGGGAATCAGCGCCAAGATCATCCTTAAAAGATGCTTCAAGCGTTACTTCCGCTTCATCTACGCCAAGGCGCTCAATGATGATGCGTTTTACACGCTCCAACACTTCTGCTGACATCCGGTTCACCTCCTCTTTGGTATTATACGAGAAATCGTTTTAAATTGCCATATTAAAACGGCTAACAAAAAAATGCTTAAAGTCCATGTTTTCATAGACTGGAAAGCCCTACATGTACATGCCTCCATCGACATGAATTGTCTGTCCGGTCATATATTCAGCATCCTCCGAAGCAAGGAAGCGCACCGTCTTGGCGATATGCTCCGGCTGACCTAGGCGGGCGAGCGGAATTTGCGCAAGCAACTGCTGTCTATACTCCTCGGGCAGTGCGTCTGTCATATCGGTTTCAATGAAACCGGGAGCGACACAATTGACCGTAATGCCGCGGGAAGCGAGTTCACGCGCGGATGCCTTCGTCAGGCCGATGACGCCAGCTTTCGCCGCAACATAGTTCGCTTGTCCTGGATTGCCGATTACGCCTACAACGGAAGAAATATTAATGATGCGTCCCGAGCGCTGTTTCATCATCGGGCGAGTGACCGATTTAATGCAATTGAACACGCCTTTTAGGTTCGTTTCAATGACTTGGTCGAACTCTTCTTCTTTCATACGCATAATTAAATTATCTCTTGTAATGCCGGCATTATTCACCAGAATATCAATTCGTCCCATCTGTTCCAAGGTCGTCTTGACAAGCTGCTCAGCTTCTTCCGCTTTGCCTACGTTCGCTTTGACGGTTAGCGCCTTGCGCCCTAGCGCTTCAATGGCCGCTGCCGTATCGTTAGCCGCAGCTTCGCTTCCGGCATAATTCACGACGACGTCTGCCCCGGCTTCCGCCAGACTGAGTGCGATAGCACGTCCGATACCGCGCGAAGCTCCTGTTACGAGAGCAACTTTGCCTTCCAAGCTGGACATCGATATTTCCCTCCCTTGACAGGTTCCGGGCGCACGCCGCAGCGGGCTGCGCCCGATTGTTGTTTTTGCTAGCTACAAAGCTTTATCAACTAAGATTCGTACGCTTCGATAGCTTCCAGGCTGTTAATCGAAATAACGCGTACGGATCTGTCAATTTTTTTCACAAGTCCTGCCAAAACCGTACCCGCACCGATTTCAACAAACGTATCGACACCCTGTTCGATCATGTAACGGACGCTATCCTCCCACAGTACAGGTGAGAATACCTGCTCGACAAGCAATTGCCGAATGCGTTCTCCTTGCTGCTCAGGACGGGCGGACACATTGGCGACAACAGGGATGTGAGCGTCCTGCATAGTCACATCACGCAGTGCCTCCCCCAGACGTCCTGCTGCGGGCTTCATCAACGTCGAATGGAATGGGCCGCTCACTTCGAGCGGAATGACGCGTTTGGCGCCCGCTTCTTTCCCTCGCTCCACCAGCGCTTGAACTCCGGCATTCGAACCGGATACGACGATTTGCCCCGGACAGTTGACATTTGCCATCTCGACAGGCGCAGTATCGGCAGTAATGTCATCACAGAGCGCACCTAATCGCTCGCGCTCGGCACCAAGCACGGCTGCCATTGCTCCCTGTCCGCTCGGTACAGCCTGTTCCATGAATTGACCACGCTGGCGCACGATAGCAACGGCATCCTCATACCGGAGCACGCCGGCAATGACGAGTGCGCTATATTCTCCCAGACTGTGCCCTGCCACGTAATCCGGTTGAATCCCTTTAGCTGCGAACGCCTTGTATAGCGCGTAGCTTGTCGTCAAAAGAGCTGGCTGCGTATTGGCCGTCTGCTTCAAATCGCTATCTGGGCCGTTGAACACCATCTCGCTAAGCGGGAAGCCAAGCACACGTTCAGCCGTGTCGAACGCCGCGCGAGAAGCCGGTACAGCGTCATATACATCCTTGCCCATGCCGACAGCTTGCGATCCTTGTCCTGGAAAGATGAATGCCATTTTCCCCATGTTGTCCACTCCTTCTTACCACTCTATAACCGAAGCGCTCCAAGTCAAGCCGCCGCCGAAGCCGACAAGAAGAATCGTGTCTCCCTCGCGGACTCGTCCTTCCTCGACCGCCTCTGCCAGCGCGAGCGGAATCGATGCTGCCGATGTGTTGGCATAACGCGGCAAATTAATCATGCACTTCTCTTCCGGCAAGTTCAAGCGCTCAAGCGCAGCATGGATAATGCGCGTATTCGCCTGATGCGGGACGAGAAGATCGATATCTTCTTTGGTCTTGCCAGCCTTGGCAAGCGCCTCTTCCGCCGCGCTTCCCATAATGCGCACGGCAAACTTGAATACTTCACGACCGTTCATGTAAATATAATGGCGCTTGTTCTGAACCGTTTCACTTGAAGCCGGCATGCGCGATCCGCCTGCTTCCAGCTTCAGCAGCTCGCCACCGCCACCATCCGCGCCAAGCACGAACGACTTGAACCCGCGTCCTTCCGGGACAGGCCCTAATACAGCGGCACCCGCACCGTCGCCGAACAGGATGCACGTATTGCGATCCGTGTAATCCGTAATCCGGGACAAGCATTCCGCACCGATGACTAGCGCATACTTGTATATGCCCATCGCGATAAAGTTGCTCGCATTAGCCAGTCCATATACGAAGCCCGAGCAAGCCGCGGACAAATCAAAGGCAGCGGCACGCTTGGCACCAAGGCGCTCCTGAACAAGGCAGGCCGTCGAGGGGAACGTCGTATCCGGTGTTACGGTAGTCACCACAATCAAATCTAACTGTTCAGCTGTAATACCGGCTGCTTTAAGCGCTTGTTCGGCAGCATGAAATGCCAAATCCGACGTCGCTTCATGCTCCGCGGCAATGCGCCGCTCTTTAATTCCCGTACGGGACACGATCCATTCATCACTCGTCTCGACCATCTTCTCCATATCACTGTTGGTCAACACGCGTTCGGGTACATATTTCCCAGTACCGATAATGCCAACCGAACGCAAACTCATTACGCATCACTCACTTTCCAGTATTGCTTCCTCCGACTCCCATGGAAATCGTTTGGATTAATTCATTCTGCAGCGCCATCCGCGCTTGGCGAATAGCATTTTCAATCGCGCGCGAATCCGAAGAACCGTGCGCCTTAATGACCAAGCCATTCAATCCGAGCAGCGGAGCTCCTCCGTGCTCTTTGTAATCCATAATCTTGCGCAGACGCTTCAAGCCCGGCATCAGGATAGCCGCTGCAAGCTTCGTGTACCAAGAACGGGTAAATTCCTGCTTCAGCACACTGAACAACGAACCTGCCGTGCCTTCCAGCGATTTCAGCATGACGTTGCCGACAAATCCGTCACAAACGAGCACGTCACAGTTGCTCTCCAGCACATCCCTGGCCTCGACGTTGCCGACAAAGTGAATCGGCAATTCAGCAAGCTGCGGGTAGACGAGCTTCGTTAGTTCATTTCCCTTCATCGCTTCCGTTCCGACGTTAAGCAGCCCGACACGCGGGTTCACAATGCCGTGCGCCTTCTCCCGGTAAATGCTGCCCATAAGCGCGTATTGCGCGAGATGCTCCGGCTTCGCATCCATGTTGGCCCCTAAATCCAGCGCAAGCACCCCGCGGCCGTCCATCGTCGGAATCATCGGCGCCAAGGCAGGCCGTTCCACACCGTTCATACGCCCGACGACTAAGAGGCCAGTCGTCATTAAGGCACCCGTATTGCCGGCAGAAATCATGCAGTCGGCCTCGCCTTCGCGCACCATTCGACCAGCAACGACCATGGAGGCTTCCTTCTTGCGCCTTACCGCCTTCACAGGCTCGTCATCTGCATTAATCGTATCCGCAGCGTGCACGATGCGGACATTGGACAGCTGGGTTGCCATCAACGGCGACAGCTTCCCTTCGTCCCCGACCAGCAGCAATTCAATGTCGGGCCACTCTTTCGCCGCCGCGAGGGCGCCTTCCACATTGCACTTCGGTGCATGGTCTCCGCCCATGGCATCAATGGCGATTCTCATGCTCGTCTCCTCCTTCGCTACCGTTTATCGCACTGGCTGAGCGGTAAATGATAAAATGACCTTGGAATATCATTTCTTCTCCGACATAGCTGAATACTTCGACCTTCGCTTTGCTTCGACTTCCTGAGATGGAACGCACGTAAGCTTTGGCAATGCACTTTTCCCCCAGCTTAACCGAACGGACAAATCGAATGTCTGCCGAAGCCGTAAGCGCAATCTCGTCATTAATGACAGCGACCGCAAGCGAATTGGCTTGCGCAAACAGATGATGTCCGCGGGCGATATGCGTTCTTGAGAACACGTGCTCTTCCCGAATTTCGAAGATGGAAATTCCGCTCCGATCCAACTGCAGGTCCACAATGTCGCCGATGACTTCGTGCAGCGGCAAGGATCGAACTTGATCGTAAGAACGTTCAGCCATCAACTTCAATCGTTCTCTCAGTTCAGGAATCCCCAATTCCATTCGATCCAGACGAATGGTTTGGATGCTCACCTTCAGCATGCGGGTTAATTCTTGATCTGTTACGAACGGGTTCTCTTCAATGATTTTGACCAACTGCTGTTGGCGTTTTCGTTTAGGTAAACGTTCGATGTCCCGCACCACCTTTGTTTCTTGCACCCTAATCTCGGTTCCGGTTAGCTTTCGCCACATGAAATCCGTTATGTATATCGTAAATCATTTTTCATGATTTGAACAATCTCTTTGAAACAAAGTTTAGAACCTGGTACTAAATGTAGTATATATAAAAACGCCGTTAAAAGAAAGGACCAGTTTTTGAAATAAAAAAAAAAGTAGCACCTCACTTGTGATGAAGCACTACCTTTTCCCGTATGGATATACGATTACTGTTTGATAATCTCTCTTGCTTTGTATGTTCCGCACACTTTGCATACATGGTGCGCCAATTTCAATTCACCGCACTGTTCGCACTTTACCATGCCAGGTACGGACAACTTGAAGTGCGTACGGCGCTTGTCACGACGTGTTTTGGACGTTCTTCTTTGAGGTACTGCCATGTTTACACCTCCTTACCCAAGTTACATGCACTTCTACTGTCAGCTGCTATTTCTTAAAGAAATCTTGTAACCCCGCGAGTCTCGGGTCGATACGCTCATTGCGACAATCGCACGATTGCTCGTTGCGGTTCGTGCCGCATGTCGGGCACAGCCCCTTGCACGTCTCGACACACAACGGTGCGTACGGCAAATTGATCACGAGCGCCTCTTCCACATAAGGCTGTAAGTCGATAAGGTCTGCTGTCACCGAAATGACATCGTCCTCCTCGCCTTCCGCAGGAAGATCAGTAGAGTCCGTCAGCTTAAATTGCTCATCAAACGGAATGACATAGGTTTCGGTAAATGTCGATAAGCAACGAGAACATACGAGTTCCAGTGTAGCGGTCAGTTGACCATGTACACCAACTCTTCCGTCGCCTTCCGCTTTCACCATCAAGTCGACATCAACCGGCTTAGAAATGGAAACGTCATTGCGATTCCGCGCAATGTCATCAGCGACAAACGTCGATTGAACATGCGTTTCCTGTCCTTTTACGGCAACATCTCGGAACTGAAATTCCATATATCATCACTCCAAACAAACAAAATTAATTATAGCGATTAACGTCATGCTTTGTCAACCAAATTCGTTTGACAGTTTCTTAGGGACAGGTAAGCTCCGTTTCTATTGAAATTCGCTAATCCGTGGTATGATTTGATTGATATTGCGAACGGATTGCCGTGAAACACATCCCATTGAGATACCATATTACCGCATTCTGCGCCTGAAAGGAAGTGACGTGAATGAGAACGGTCGGAATTGTTGTGGAATACAACCCAATGCACAATGGTCATCTATATCATCTCCAACAATCCAAAAAATGTGCGGGCGCTGATGCAGTGGTCGCCGTCATGAGCGGTCATTTTCTGCAGCGCGGCGAACCGGCGCTGGCTGACAAATGGGCGCGCACGGAGATGGCGCTTGCCAACGGCGTCGATCTCGTACTGGAGCTGCCTGTCTCCTATTCCGTTCAACCCGCGGAGTGGTTCGCCTATGGCTCGGTGGCGACGCTGCAGGCGACCGGGGTCATAGACGCGCTCTGCTTCGGCAGCGAGCAAGGCGACTTGCGCCCAATCGAACAAGCGGTCGCCGCGCTTGTGAAGGAGCCAATAGGCTTTGCCCGCCGCTTGCGGGAGGAACTGAAGTCGGGACGCAGCTACCCCGCTGCATACGCCTGCGCCGCAGGACGCGCGCTGATAGACGGCGCCACGGAAGACTCGAAGAAGGGCGCACCTCTGCATTCCGCGGAAACCGAAACCGGCACCGATATGGACTGGATCGCGCAGCCCAACAATTCGCTCGGTCTGCACTACATGCTCGCTTTACGCCGGCTTCAGAGCGACATCGAACCCTTCACGATCGGGAGACAGCAAGCCGGATACCACGATGCGAACGTATCCGATCACCCGATTGCGAGCGCTACAGCACTTCGACGCCTGTGGGCAGAGACGGGAAGTGTGCAAGCATGCGCCCCTTATATTCCGCAGCCAACGCTGCAAATATTGGAGCGGGACACGGCAGACGGCAGAGCTCCCATGGGGTGGGATCGTTTTGTGCGCGAGCTTCTATATCGGCTCCATATGCTGTCACCCGAAGCGCTGGCTCAGCATCTCGAGGTGACGGAAGGGTTGGAGCACCGTATCAAGCATGCGCTGCAGCACTTGAGGGAGCCGAGCGTCGAGTCGCTGCTGAATGAATTGAAGACGAAGCGGTATACACATACAAAATTACAACGTACGCTAACCCATATTTTGCTTCATCACGACAAGTTTCACTTTGGACCGGATGCCATTGCTCAAGGCCCTTCTTACATCCGGGTACTTGGCTTTAGCGCTCAAGGCCAGATGCTGCTGAAGCGTATGAAAAAGAGAGCCGAGCTCCCCGTCGTCTTGAGCGTCAACCGGGAGAATGCCGGCCTCGGTGGGGTCTCCGGCTTACCAGCCGACACGCGCGCAACCGCCGTATACGCGAACGCCTTCGCCCCCTGGAATACGCGTGCCGCCTTTCGGGACTACTATGAGGCACCGCGCAGGATCTAACTGTGCGTAAGACAGGCGGTAGGCTTCTATGCCAACCGCCTGTCTTCTTAACCTACCTATTACTCCGAACTGTTCGGTCATTTACTATTTGATTTCGACTTTGTTTTTGACTACTCCGTCACTTCACTGGTCCGAGTTGTTCGATGGCTTGAAGCGCATCTTGCAGCGTCCGGACAGGAACGAGCTTCATCTTCGTGTTCATCTTCTTCAGCTTCGCCTGCGCTTCCTCGTAGTTGCCTTCCGGCACCAAGAACAGCTCGGCTCGTTCCCGATCGGCCGCTACAACCTTATGGCGCACCCCACCGATAGGGCCGACATTGCCTTCCAGATCGATTGTTCCGGTTCCTGCAATGCGGTGGCCTTGGGTCAGATCGCCCGGCGACAGCCGGTTGATCAGTTCCAGCGTGAACATAAGTCCTGCAGAAGGACCTCCTATATCGCTTTCTTTAAATGTTACGGTTTTATTGCGGTCAGTTGGAACCGCATCCTTTTTTTTCCCGTAATAAAGACCAAGTCCGACTCGCTTCTTGCTTGGGTCATTGCCATCCTGGATTTCAACCAGCGTAGCATTTACGAGTTTGGTTTCTTTGCCGCGCTGTACCTTGACCTGCAATGTTTCCCCTGCCTTACGTCCCTGCAGCGCCTGCAGCAAATCAGCAAATTCATCGACCTTCAGCCCGCCCACTTCCAAAATGCGGTCGTTCGTCTGCAATTCATTGTGGGCAAGCTTCGGATCATTGGAGACGACATAGACGCCTTGCGACTCCAATTTGTACGGTATGCTTAAGTGATTATAGGCTGCCAGCACCGCGCCAAGCTGGGAATTGCTCATATTGAACATCTGCTCGGTCACATACTCCTGCTCGGTGCGCCCGCGAAGAGACTCCTCTTTTTTACCGAACTCGGCATTCGGATCGAACGCCTTCCACACTAACATAGCAATATTGGCATACGTCCGGCGCACGGTCGTCAACATGAACGTCCCTGCCTCGGCCTCGTCTCCTGCCTTTACGCTAACCATCGGCTTCACTTCTTCGGCGCTGCCCGGCGTAAATACGACATAAGGCGTTGGCATATATACCATGACATACACGAATAGGAGTCCGGCAAAGAACCACTTCCAGCCATGCAAACGGGGCCGTTGCGGCTTGTTGCCATGCTGCATCGTCTCTTCTCGCATCACTTCAACCTCCCTTGCTGCTTTCACCGTTACTCCATTCAAGCGACACGGCTTTGTACAAATCTGGTCTAATGCCCGTCCTTATGGCGTAAACATGATGAAGAAATCTAATTTCCTATCTTTTTGTGCATCCGTTCTTCTTAAGTCTTGACGTAACCCGATTTCCTGAAGAGAGGTGAACATCATGTTCTCATTCCGCTCGTCCGTTACCCAACACCCGCTGTTTACGCTTGTCATGGGAGGCACAGCTGTTCTGCTCGTGCTCTGTATCGTTTCTTATCCCGATCAAGCATTTCAAGCCTCTCTGCAAGGCCTAAAAGTATGGTGGAATATTATATTTCCTGCACTGCTTCCATTTCTGGTATTATCCGAAATTCTCATCGCCTATGGATTCGTCCACGGGCTGGGTGTTCTCCTAGACCCGTTAATGCGTGTATTGTTCCGGCTTCCAGGTGTCGGCGGCTGGGCGTGGTCTGTCGGCTGGACCGCAGGTTATCCTGCCGGTGCGGAAGCCGTCATCCGGCTGCGCAAGCAACAAGCCCTCACTCGTCGTGAAGCAGAAAGACTGCTAGGATTATCTCATGCGAGCAGCCCGATCTTTATGATTGCTGTCGTCGGTGTTGGCTTCGTGCAGCAGGCGGAAGTGGGTCTCATTATTGCGATCGTGCATTGGGCGTCCGCTATCCTTGCCATGTTTATATTGCGGTCAACCGACGCTTTTCATCCCGAACCGAAGTCGGTTAGCGTTAGCGAACTCCGTCGCTCCACACGGCTGCCCTTCTATCGTCGCATGCTCGATGCAATGGAGCTTGCGCACCGCCAGGATGGACGGCCCTTCGGCAAGCTGCTCGGTGACGCCGTCACCTCCGCCGTGCAGACGCTCATGATGATTGGCGGATATATGATGATTTTTTCCGTCATTATCCGTGTGCTGCGCATCGCAATTCCGCAGGAGCTCGGCAGCTTCATGCTGAATGGTCTGTTGGAGGTGAATTTGGGCGCCTATACGTTCGGCTCGGCTGCATTTCAATCGACGTTATTCCAGACAGCACTACTGGGTGCCGTCATCGCATGGAGCGGCGTAAGCGCTCATATGCAAGTCCACAGCCTAATGAAGGGTAGTGACTTGCGTTACATGCGCTTCCTCGCTTCTCGTATTGTTCATGCAGTTGCCGCCTATCTGCTGACTTATGTATTATGGTGGCCTTTGCAAGCCTTGTTCCATGATTCGGATTCAGCGTTATCGGCGTTTGAGACCTTGCCAGACTTGTCCAATGCCGCG
Organism: Paenibacillus sp. MER TA 81-3; assembly: GCF_023713585.1. Lineage (NCBI taxonomy): Bacteria > Bacillati > Bacillota > Bacilli > Caryophanales > Paenibacillaceae > Paenibacillus > Paenibacillus sp. MER TA 81-3. Next base: position 223,204 of record NZ_JAMAWB010000001.1, on the reverse strand, counting down.
TCGAGTTCAAGCGCTGTGCCCGCATCATCTCTTATACATGAGAAGTTAACGTCTTTAGCCGCTTATACAGGCTGGTCACAATCACTCGTGCTCATTCCTGGGCTTGGCTTGCTGCTGCTCTGCTTCATCGCGGTCTCACGCATGCTGCGGTGGATTAGTAACCGTCGATAAGATCCGCGCCATCCTCATAGTCGTATTCAACCTCTTATACAAAATCTTTATACTTTAATCGCATCGCTGCTTCTACTTCTGAAGTTACCATTTCACTTACATTTCCGCTAAAGCGCGCGATCTCCTTGACCATGCTGGAGCTTAAATACGAAAATTTCGGGTTCGTCATCATAAATATCGTTTCCACCCGAGGATTCAACTTCTGGTTCGTGGACGCCATCTGCAGTTCATATTCGAAATCGGTCACAGAACGGATGCCGCGCACGATAACATGCCCCTGCTTGTCTTCCATATAGTTAACGAGCAAATCGCGAAAGCTGTCGATCTCTACATTCGGCATGTCGCGTGTTACCTGACGCAGCAGCTCTTTCCGCTCCTCTACGCTAAATAGCGGATTTTTGCTTAAGTTGTTCAATACAGCGACGATAAGCTTGTCGAACTGCTTCGACGCACGCTGAATAATATCTATATGCCCGAGCGTTACCGGATCGAAGCTTCCCGGATATACCGCAATTCGCGGTTGATGTGCGTACTCTATCATGTCTGTCATATGCTCACCTGCTCCTCCCTATAGCTACTTGTTGGTTGTTCCCTAATTTGGCAGAACCGCTTGCGATGCATCGACCGGAGCATCGTCCGATACTTTGTACATCGTCAGTGCGATTTCTCCATAATCCGCCAGCTTCCACACATATAGAGGACCGACTGACGAAGGATACTGATGTCTGGCATCATGTTCCACCACAATCGTTGCATCGCGCGCGATAAGGCCGCCATTCCACATGCTCATAAGCAATTCGTCAGCATCCTTTAATCGATAGGGCGGATCTAGAAAAATCAATTGAAACTGGATGCCACGCTTCGTTAATGCTTTGATTGCGCGCCGCGCATCGTTGCGATACACTTCACACTGTTCCTTCATGCCCGCAACCTCCACATTATGCTGCACGACTTCAACCGCTCGCGGATCTTTATCGACAAAGATCGCCATTTCCGCTCCACGGCTAACGGCTTCAATACCCAATCCGCCTGTACCAGCAAATAAATCCAACGCATGTCCCCCGTCAAAATACGGGCCGATCATACTGAACAACGCCTCTTTTACTTTATCAGTAGTCGGACGCGTTCCCATGCCCGGCACCGGCTTCAACGAACGGCCTCTTGCCGTTCCTGATATTACTCTCAATGACTTCACCCGTTCTTTGCTGTGCATTTCACTTTATTTACATGATGTGTGGTCATGTTTTCGACGTTTATCGTATCACATTTCCCCTCTTTTTGAAAAAGGAAAAGCATTTGCATATGGCTGCTTCCCAAATAAAAAACTCTTTCTGCACCGTTCCAGAAAGAGTTCCAAGCAAGGTATTTCCCTATGCGTGCAATTGCTTCAGCAATTGCTGCACTTCACTCAGCATGCTTTTGCGCGCAGCATCGTCTACCGTCGTGACGGATGCGGGAAATGAATGCGCCAATACCTTCATGCCGACAAATTCAAAAATACCGTAATCTGACGTCTTTTTCATCGCCTCATACATGCCGTTCTGGCGGTAATTTTCCTCTGAATTTCCATGCGTCGAAATGAGCAGCGCCGCTTTCCCGTTCAGCAGCTGTTCGATATTTCCTTGTTCCCCGTATTTATACGCAAACCCATAGCTGAACACCCGATCGATATATCCCTTCAATATTGCCGGCAGTCCGGCCCACCATACTGGATAGATGACGACGATATGCTCCGCCCACGTAATATGCTGCTGTTCCTCTGCAATATCGGCCGGCAGCCGGTTTTGTTGAAATGCAACAAAGTCATCCCCAGACAGAACCGGGTTGAATTTCAATTGATATAAATCCCGGACTCGCACTTCATGGCCTTGATGGGCAAGCTCGGATTGCACAGTCTCGAGAATAGCATGGTTGAAGCTGTTCGGGTTCGGATGGGCGTATAAGATAAGATGGTTCATGATCAGTCTCCTTCTTCATTCAATTGGAATACGGCAAGCATGCCGCAAACAAAGTTAGGATGTCAATCCCGGGGAGGTTTTATTGAAGCAAACATAAAAATAAACCAACTTAACGAAAAAGCATGTATATTTTTCGCCAGACGGGCAATCATTAAAGTATCGACATCATTGTATGTCGTAGACAACCGCGGAGAAGACTTACGTTTCCCCATAAGCTCTTCGTCCGGTTTCTCCTCTCCCATGAGGGCGTCCCGAAAGGGGCGCCCAATTTATTTTTGTAAAACCCCTTGTAAATCAAAATGCATCACTTCTTGCTAAACACAAAAATCATAATGTTGGGACCAATAGAAGATATCAATCAGCATTCATTTCCCTAAATTTTTATGGTAAGGTAAAAAATGAATATTAGATTGATAAGGGAGATAAAATGAACATTAGAGCTGGTGATGTCTTTACTTGGGAAAGAACCTTTACGGAGGAAGAAACATTACAATTCGCGCATCTTTCAGGTGACCAAGGAAAGCATCATGTAGAGCGTGATGAAAAGGGGCGTTTAATGGTTCACGGTTTATTTACTGCAAGTATTGGAACTAAAATTGGTGGGGATTTAAATTACATCGCAAGAGAAATGGTTAGTGAATTTGTAAGACCTGTCTTTACCGGAGATACGATTACCTGTGAGATAACTCTCACAAGCGTTGAACAAATGGAAGGAATTAAAAAGGTAGCTCTGAGGTCAGTTTATCGTAATCAACATGGCAAAGAAGTGCTGATAGGAACGAGTCACGGAATAATACGAGACGAATTGAAAATTAAGTAGTTATCAACAGGTATCGACTCCCGATAACCCTCAACTTGGCTGCAAATCACTATCCACACTTGTTGTTAATGAGACCTTCAACGTTTCCTCACGTTAATATGCAGCAGTTGCGTAACTGATACATGGCCACTTGACCTGCGTACCTTAACGTTTCCGTCCAATCCGCCCAACTGTCTTCCCGTTCTCATCGACAATAAGGACGTATAAACGCTTGAATGTTCCTTTGAGCTCGAACAATTGCTGGATCGCTTCTTCTTTCGTCATCGGGCCCAGAATCCGTCTATTTTTGTAACAGACATAGTACTTCATTTCTCTTTCCTTGCCTGTTCATATCGTTATCATTTCACTCCATTATTTCACATGGCGGCCCGCATAGAAATGAAATACAAAAAAAGCCCCGGATTGCTCCGGAGCTTTTGAATTTCATATGTGCTTTAATTGTCTATTTCCGTTTCGTTCCCTTTCTCTTGCTGCTTGCCTTGCTTCTTCTTCCGCGAGACGACTGAATTTCCCCATTGTACACTTTTATGGCAAAAATTGTAGATCGTCTTTGACTCTTTAGTCATTAGCGGACCTAAAATTGCGAGAATGAGGACGTACATCACCGCAAAGGATTGCACGACCGGCAACAATCCTCCCGCCTTGCCGATGTTCGCCATAATAATCGAGAATTCACCGCGTGAAGCAAGTGTAAACCCAATATTGGCAGATGCCCGCGTGGACATTCCTGCCGCACGACCAGCCAACATACCGGAAATAATATTGCCGATAATCGTCAGAATAGCGGCAACGACAGCCATTCCGATCGCCCCGCCTAAGGACAAAGGATCGATGGTCAAACCGAAGCTGAAGAAAAACATGGCGCCGAAGAAATCACGGAAGTTCATCACATGATGCTCAATCCGTTTCACATGTGTGGACTCTGCCAGAACGAGCCCGACCAATAGCGCCCCGATCGCTTCCGCCACGTGCAGCGTTTCCGAAAAGCCTGCAATAAGAAATAAAGAGGCCAGCACAAGAAGCAAGAACAATTCGGAAGACTTGCCATTCAATACTTTGTCGATAGCAGGCACGATTTTCCGGCCCAAAATAATAAATAATAAAATAAAAGTGAGCGCGGACAAAGAAGTCAACAGCACACCCGTGAACGAGGCAGCACCACTCAATACGAGTCCGGACAAGATGGACATATGAATCGCGATGAACAAATCATCAAACATAATCATGCCCATAATGATTTCGGTTTCCGGATTGGCAGTCCGCTTTAAATCAACCAGTACTTTGGCGACAATGGCCGTGGAAGAGCTGGTCATGATACCGCAAATGACGAGCGTTTCGGGAAGGGGCAAGCCCATGAGCCAGCCAAGCAGAAGCCCTGACACGAAGTTGATGGCAACATAAGAGATGCCGCCCACGACGATGGACTTGCCTGACTTGATGAGACGCCCGACCGAGAATTCCAGACCTAAGTAAAAGAGCAGAAAGAGTACGCCCATCCGGCCCATAAAATCAATAAAGACGGAGCTCTCAATGAAGCGGAAGTCAAAAATCCAAAAGTGAGGGGCATGCGGCCCCACAGCCATTCCGACGAGAATATAAAATGGGATAACCGAAAAACGGAGCTTGGTTGCGATGACACCAACAAGTCCGATTAACGCGATCGCAAGACCTACTTCAAATATTATCGTATCCATGTTTCCCCCTATTTCGAAGATTTAGACGCGAGTACTCTCGAGACGTTCGCCCCGAACCTTGTTACACGATAGGGAAAACTAAACCATGCAGCATGGCAGCTGCCTTACTAGCTCCCGAATGCTGTCCGTATTTATTCGTTTCCGCTCAGCAGCAATTGCTTGAGCAGCTTAAGATTCTGCCTTTCCCCGGCTACGACAAGCGTGGAATAGGCAGAAAACGTATAATCCGGCCCAGGATTAATCTGTTTTGCCTGCTCTTTTTCAATGACGGCGATAATGGTAGCCCCGGTTGTTTCGCGGACTTTCATCTCCCCGATCGTTTTACCGACACATTTGGCATGGGATTCGATCTTGTACCATTCAATAATTAAATCGTCCAATGCCACTTCAACGGTTTCCAACGCCTTCGGCTTATAGGTCATTCCGCCGATGATTCCAGCAATCTGTCTGGCCTCGTCATCCTCGAGCGACACCATCGACACGCTTTCTTCCGAATCATGACGATCAAAATGATATATTTCCCTGCGTCCGTCATCATGGATAATAACGACAAACATATCACCGTTACGGGATTCAATCTGGTATTTACGGCCGATTCCAGGCAGATCAGACTCACGTATATTCAATGCAATTACCTCCAACATGTCGTGATTTGCACAATGAGCTATTGTGAAATAAATAACTTTAATAATATAAAGCTTAAATGCTAAAACGCACGAAAATACTCGCATAGTAGAAATGAACAGGATCAATGACCCCAACGAAGCCCTCGCTTGTGTCGAATCGGAACATAAGTCCCGCAAGTGCGGCTATGAAGAGACGATCGAATAAATTAACGGAAACAAATCACGTACGTCGAGGTGAATTTGATGGGCATAAGAAATAAGCGCTTCATTAAGACTGAAAAACGGGTGTGAAAATGCAATAGTGGGAAGGATACCTTTTTTATAAAAAACATGGAGAAGATAACGAACATCAACGCCATTTTATGGATCAAAAGATGTTTCAAGGCGGTAGTGCACCGGACAGTAGCCGTGTATCGGTGTTCGCTGAAATTTTTGACCAACTTCGAGGATCCGTTCATGAATGCGCGGTCTTCTTCCGCGACAAAAGGGGTGAAAGCGGAAAACAACAGCAGGAGTATAATAAACAAAAAGCTAATATGGCTTCGCCTACTCTGAATCAAATGGGTTGTTGCCATACGCGCACCTCCTGAAGTCATGTAGATTCCGATAAATCGTAAGTTTTCCTATATGATATAGGTTATCATGTCCGACCGCACAGATCAAGGCAGATAAGCACACAGGATAGGCTGGTCCCCTACCGCTTTGCATTGAACATGGCATGACTGCGACAAAAAAGCCGCTGAATCACCAGCGGCCGAATCGCTTTATTACATTCGTTACCATCAATAAGGTTCCGCAAGGCAGTATTCTTCTTCCATATGCCGAATCCACTCTTCCAGTTCTTCTGACTGCTCAAACTTCCTTACCATGATGGAAGGGCCATTCGGCACGTCTCTTTGTAAAAGAATGGAACCACCTTGGGAGATGCGTTGTCTGGCGCTTGAATAAATGGAGTCGACAAGCTTCCAATCGCCTTGTTGATAAGCGCCACCAATTTGTGTGAGATTGATAGTGAAATGACTCATTTTCTACCCCTCCCTTAGATTGGTATGCCTTTCTTCCCATAGTATAACCCAAAACCCTACATTTCGTAACCGCATTTGTAGCGGATCAGAAGCGGAACCATAACAATTTATACCGAAATGCAAGGGACAGGCCAGCCCGTTCCGCGGTCCGCTGCGAGGCTGTATTTTCCTCCATGCAATCCCACCAAGGTTGAATGCCGTGCCTGCGGTACCTTTGCAGCAGCAGCTGAACCAGGCCACTGGATAAACCTTGACGACGATGCGGCTCCAACGTCTCCACTCCGATATTGTGATAGTCGCCATACTGGACCGTGCTGACTGCAATGCTTGCAATTTCTTGACGTTCTGTCAATGCTGCGTACCCGTATCCCTTGACCAAATATTGTTCCATCGTGCCCCAAAACGGCAACATATATTGGATCAAAAAGTCTGAATTCCCTATCTTTCCCACTGTCACGGAAGTAATGAATTCATGATTCATTTCTACGACATGGTAATGTGGCGGAATCGCAACCTTCTTTGTTCCCAGCGTCTCGCCCGCTATCAGCGGCTGATCCTTGTACACGAATTGCCAGTCCTGTTGAAGCTCTATGTTCCTCAGCGCTTGTTGAATCGACACATAGAACTCTTCTCTATCTGCGGACAGCTCAATCCAATGTATATCCTGCTTTTTAAGAAAAGGCATAATTTCATTTTCGATAAATGAGTCGAATGATCGGGCAATAAAGCCGGCTTCATCCCTTCCCGTCATATAAAAGCTGCCTAGTCCATAAGACCATACGAAAGCCAACTTCGGCTCCTCCGTGTCATCCACCCATACTTCGCCTGGATGATCGCCTGCCAGAATGCCGGCAAACATAACGTCGCTATCCGGATGCACCATCCGCTCTGCCAAGGACCGATCCCGTACTTGCAGGTGCTGCAGCTGCATATATTCACTTCCTTTTCCACGCTAAAATTTCGACGCTCGTCTGCGCCGCAAAAGTCCCGAAAGGGTATAATAGAGTTACAACTACGCATAAACCAATACGTTTCGGAGAGAGGTGCGTTGCATATGCCATCCATTCCTAAAATATTGATCGGATTAGGCATCGTGCTCATCGTTATCGGTGTGCTCTGGGCAGTTGTAAGCCGCTGGATTCCTCTCGGGAAGCTGCCTGGCGATATTATTGTCAAAAAGGAAAACTCGACCTTCTATTTTCCAATCGTCACGTGCATCATTGTTAGCCTCGTCGCATCTTTGTTGCTGTCTTTGTTCCGGAAATAACAGCAAATAAGGTCATTCCTCCGGCATAACCCTGGAATGATCTTATTTTATGGGCCGGCTGGCTCCGCGCTCTGCAAACAGCCTCTTCACAGCGCCCGCTAGGCCAAGTCTGCCGATGCTGGCCCCCCTCTGTCTTCTCCGAACCTTCCCAGAGCAGCCTGCCGCTCCGTCATAATCCCTGTAAAAACAGCGGCATACAGCTCGCCGATGACGGCGCTCGACTCATTGAACGCCTCCAATCCGTCTATCGTCAGTGCCCCGAAAGCGCCAAGCGGAATGCAAATTAAGGCGCGGTATGGACTTTTGGACTCGGGATTGCGCTCCCAATCTTCATCCTTCAGCACATCCGCGCTTTGCACAGTCATCTGCTTGCGGAAGGAACGTCCGACAACCGAACGATCGATATGCAGCTGCCGCGTATCGACGTAGTGCTTCGGAAATCCGGCGGAAGCCAAATGAAGCGTCACAAAAGGCTCCTCATACACCCAAATGCCGCAGCGGTGATGACCGCCGGGCGAACATTTCATGTCCACTGCCAGCATATCGAGCATGCGCTGCAATAAGAAAGCCGATTCATGAAGCACGGTATACGGATCGTCCAACGCACGCAGCCCATTTAGCGTCTCTACGAACGGCTTGATGTTCCTAAGCGCCGATAAGGTCTGCTGCGAAGCGTGCTCGGTCTTAAGGCCGACCGTTTGCAATTCATCCACCCTCACCTGTAAGCTCTGCAGCCGATCCTCGCGGTGAAGCACTTCGTGAACGACCTCAGTGAACTTTTTATTGATATATAACGTTTTTATAAAATATAACACCAAGCCTGCCGCAATGACGACTGCGAACAGCTGATACGACCACGACGGCAGCTTATCAAGCATCGCTTTCATCAGAGATTCCATATTGCGCCCCCTCCTTCACTTGTCCTTGGAACAAGCTTATGACAGATATATGGCGAACATTCATTCTGCTTCTTTTTTATTTTAACTTCTGTCATTGTCCGATTCCGTTCGTGCAGGGAGTCATCGGTACTCACGCAGACGGACTCAATTTCCTAATCCGAGACAACGAATACAACATTATGTCGGCCCACGACTTTCCCGTTGCTTACAACCAGTTAGATCATTGGGCGTGCTATCCTTCATTTAAGGAAAAGGTAAACCGACGCATACTTCGTTTTTTCAAGAAAATGGAATGAAGTCAACGGATTTTATTGCTGCGCTTGGGCGGAACTTATGAGGAAGCGCTTGAACTCCAGGCCGAATTGCCGCTATTGTGAAAAATCAATTTCATCTTCTCCTCGTCAATCATACTTCTAACTACGGCGTCTTAGAATGCCACTGGCCGCTTGAACACATCTGTGCCATTGAAGCACCTCTTGATGGAGAAGCGAACACTGATCTGTGGAATTATATATTCGCGGGAGTCCAGCATATCAGCTTCCCGTAATGCGAGGTATAGACTGACAAATTACAAAGAACCGTCCGATTCCCTTCCTGCAGGAAGTAATCGGACGGTTCTTCTAATGAACTTGAATTCAAGTTATCCATGTTGGTGTCGGACCGCAGGCCGCACAGGCACAGAGCGACGACGAGTCGTTCCAGCATGTACTGTCCATGTAATGATCTGTCCCGCAATGCTGACCGCCAAAATCGTATACAACATATCAGCAAGCGGCAAGTAGAACAAGGACACCAGCAATACCGCTATATCAAATAGAATAAACACCGTGCCAACGCTTAAGCTCGTCACGCGGCTCAAGAACAGCGCCAAAATATCGTCGCCGCCAGTTGCGCCTCCGTGGCGCAAGACGATCCCTGCGCCCAGACCGGTTAACACACCGGACACAACCGCTGCCAGCACCATGTTATCGCCAAAATTCATAACCCAAGGCGAATAGCGTTCGCACAGCTCGTACGTCAACGAGAATACGCCAGTAGCAATCGCCGTATTCATAATGAAGGTCCGCCCTTTAAAAAACCAGGCGGCGATACAAACCGGAATATCAAGCAGCAGCACGGTCAGCGCCGGAGACCAATCAAATGCGTACTTTCCAAGCAGCGCCAAACCGACAAATCCGCCCTCAGCCAAATGATTTTGAAAATTAATGTGATAATAACTGAAAGCCAACAGTATCGAGCCAAACAGCATCCAACTAATTTGACGTAATTGTTCGTTTCTCCTCATCTTCATTCCCTCTCGTCGTCCGTAAAGTAGTCCTTCGACCGACGGCGAGAAAACGAGATGAGGAATTCATCCTTCGCAGCATCATTTTTCACGCTTCCTTCGCGGTCAGTCTTACCGTCAGGTGACTAGTTAACTATCGGCGAGAGGAAGCTAGATGTAAGAAAGATCATAACGTTTCCAGACTGTCCTTTGGGGAAGCATCCTTCGGGGACACATTGGTATCCTGATCCTTTCTTTTGTAATTTTTTGAATTCCTGTGTGCAGTTTGCACTTCTTGTTTGTATTATACCATAATGTATATTCCGGCTGAACCGGGCATATTCTTCATATTTCGCCCCCGTTCATGTTCTGCCGCCGTAAATGTGAATCCTATCGATTCTGCACCACGTTTCTGCATGACCCTCTTTGCTTTTCGTTGAAATACTCCCTCATTGATGTCATATGTGCCGATCGCAGATTCGGAATGCCTACATGGTGTATGTACCCAATCTGCCTATATTTGAATCATTGTGCAAGCAGAAATAGAAGCCTTTCCTCCGTCGTACACAGTCGTCCCTCCGTTCGTTCACATATGTCTCATATTCACTGTGACTGCGATCACATTGTGATGTATATCACACTCGTACAATGAAGGTGTACTTCACGTTTATGAATATGAATAAGCAAAAGTATAGAAGAAAAAGAGATGTCGGCTGTGACACAAAAGAGAGGATGAGTATTATGTTGCGTCCACGTACGATTGATTTGGTCAAAGCGACGGTGCCCGTCTTGGCAGAGCGAGGGCCCGAAATTACGAAGCGCTTCTATGAATTAATGTTCGAGCGGCATCCCGAGCTCTTGAACATATTCAACCATGCCAACCAGCGTCAAGGTCGCCAATCGCAAGCGCTGGCGAATGCCGTCTATGCTGCGGCGGCGAACATTGACCGGCTGGAGACCATTATTCCCGTCGTGAAGCAAATCGGGCACAAGCATCGCGCCCTCAACATTCGGCCGGAGCATTACCCCATCGTCGGCGAGCATCTGTTGATGGCTATTAAAGACGTGCTGGGCGATGCCGCTACCGACGACATCATTCAAGCATGGGCGGAAGCATACGGCGTCATTGCGGACGCGTTCATTGCGGTCGAGCAGGAGATGTATCAAGCGGCAGCGGAGCAAGAAGGCGGTTGGGAAGGCTTCCGCAGCTTCATCGTCGACCGCAAAGTGAAGGAATCAGATGTCATCACTTCCTTCTACTTGAAGCCTGCTGATGGCGGAGTTCTGTCTGCTTATTTGCCGGGCCAATACTTGACAGTTCGCGTGAAGCCGGCAGGGCAGGACAACCTTCACCTGCGTCATTACAGCTTGTCCCATGCATCGGGCCAAGACACATACCGCATTAGCGTCAAGCGCGAAGACGGATTGGACAGCGGCACGGCCGGCGTCGTATCCTGCTATCTGCACGATGCCATGCAGGAAGGCGATACGCTGGAAGCTACCGCGCCAGCCGGCGAATTCACGCTGCGGACAGGAACATCGTCGCCGGTCGTGCTGCTCAGCGGCGGCGTGGGGCTCACGCCAATGATGAGCATGCTGCACACGCTGGCGAAGCACGAGCCAGAGCGGGACGTCTATTTCGTGCATGCAGCGCACAATCGCCGCATGCACGCGCTGCGCGAAGAAGTCCGCGCCGTGACGGAGGCGAACAGCCACATCCGCAGCTTCGTCTGCTACGAGCGCTCTGAGGCGGGCGATACATGCGACCGCCAAGGGCTTATCGACGCGGAGTGGCTCGCTGCGACGGTGCCGGCCGATGTCTGGCAGCAGGCAGATGTATACTTCTGCGGGCCTGTCCCGTTCATGAAGGCCATCTACCGGGCCTTGAAAGGACTAGATGTATCAGCGGACCGCATTCACTACGAGTTTTTTGGGCCGGCGGGCGCCTTGGAAGAAGCTTAGCATCACCTTGGCAACTTCACTTTTCCATTAATATAGAGGCTCGACTCAAATAAAAAAGCGAGGGAGCAGCAAAGCTCTCTCGCTTTTTTTACATGTCATCTTCACTTCTTATGACCGTCATTGCCGAAATCGATGTTCAACACTTGAGCAACCAGATGCGGCAATTCCGTATTGTTATGCAATCCCCGGAACAAATCCGAGCCCGGACCAAATGCATACATCTGAACATCCACGCCGGTGTGCAAATAGGTAATCCAACCTACCAGGGCACGTTCGCTGATGACGCTATTAATGGCCTGCATCGCTTCTTTGTCGCTCTTGATTTTGGCTTCTTCCGCAGCAGTCACATCAATGTTTGCATACGTTTTGAGCACTTCTTTGACATTGCTTCTATCAGCATTCAGCTTGCCTGCCATAAAGAGCCCGGATGCTTTTACCTGATGCAACACCTCAAGCTTAGCGCCGATTGAACCATACCCGCCGACCGACATTCCGCCCGTGTCGTGGTCGCCGACGATGACGATTAGAGTATTGCCATCCTTTTTGGCGAAGTCGAGCGCCAGCGCGACCGATTCTTCAAACGCTTGCGTGTCCTTCATAGCCCACGCGGCATCATTATAGTGACCAGCCGAATCGATCTGGCTCCCCTCCACCAGCAGGAAAAAGCCGTCCTTGTCTTTGCGGAGCGTGTTGATGGCTTTGGCAGTCATTTCCTTCAAGCTTGGTTCATTCGTATGTCTCCGGTCGAGCTCAGGCGCCATGTCTCTGCCGGAGAACAAGCCGAGAATTTTGCCACCGTTTGCGGATTGCAGTTGATCGCGGTCCTCCACGATGGTATAACCGCTTCGCTTGGCTTCTTCCAGAAGATTGCGTTCCTTTTGCTTGCCTCCCATCGACTCGGGAAGAAAGAAGTCCTTGCCTCCCCCTAAAAGAACATCTGCTTTTCCCAATTGCTGCAGTGCAATATCGCTTTCTTCGTCGCGGGAGAAAATATGCGAAGAGAAAGCGGCTGGAGTTGCATCGGTAATGCTCGCTGTCGCTACCAGCCCGGTTGCCTTTCCTTGTTCATGCGCCGCTTCGAGAATCGTCTTGTGTCGTATCCCGTCCGGAGTAGTCCCAATCATTCCATTGTTAGTCTTATGCCCCGTAGACATAGCGGTTGCCGCAGCGGCGGAATCGGTTAACGCGGAATCGGCGGAGTATGTCTTTAACCATACCTACAAGCAAGGAGTCCATCACGGACGGTTGACCTTTGAACAAGCGATAGTTGGTGGCAAAAGCAGTGGAAAAGCCATCGGGAATCATAAAGATAACGTTTTTCGCCTTTCCAGAGGAGGCGGCAACTGCCGCCTCTACTGGTTGATTGGCCTGAAAGCTCAGTAAACTAAAGCATGCAAGCATTGTTCCCAATACGACAGCGGTAAGCTTCCTGCTCATGATTCATTTCCTCCGTAAGCGCGTTTATTCCGATATCGGTGCAGTGAAGGCTCCGGATAACTGCCGGTGCATCTCACACACCCTCGGCCGAAGGGACAACGGGACTGTCTTGCTCGGCAAGCAGCCGCTTCAGTACGTTGTCACTGACGTGGGCGACATTGTTGTCATAGTCGTTCCAAGCAAGGCTCCCAGCCCAGTTAATCGATCCGACGGAGAACACCGCGCCTCCGCCATGGATATCAAAATAGGTCATGTCCGCCCGCACCAGCGGGTTGTCACAGCCGCCCTGACCAGGCGCAGTATGCAACTGATCATCATGCAAAAATTGGTAATTGTTGTCAAATCCGGTCGACGTGGCAAGCCACAGCGTATGTCGAGGCGTACCGAATTTGAGATCATAGCGATCGATCTCATCACCAGCCGCACCGCCCGCAGCATATCCAAAGTCGCCAATAATCTCGTCATCGCCGATCCCGTCAAAAATAAATTGGGCAGACGGATGAAAGCTATCTTCCAGACGGCGATAGCCGCAAGCCGTTCCGCCGCCCAAGGCCGTGACGCCTACGCCGACCAGACGCTGAGGCACGTATCCATAATGTCTCCAAATGCCTCCTGGCTCGCCCGTCGTGCTGTGGAACAGCTCGCCTGGCGGGGAGTCCGAGGAGCGGGAACCGGAGTTGCCGCGCCGCACTTCCAACAGATGCGGCCGATCCGGATCCAAGCTGGTCACCCAGTAGAATCCGTTGCCTCCCAGATACATTAAGCGGCCGCCGTCTGCCAAATACTGCTCCAGCGCCTTCATCATCGGGCGCGTCCAATATTCGGGATGACTGCCGGTAATCAATACCTTATAAGGTCGGAGCAAGTCAATGCCCTCATTGTGCAAATCATCGTCAGTGGCTACGTCGTGGCTCTGTCCCCGCTGCTCCAGCCAGCCGGTAATATACAAATCGGCCGAGAAGTGGCGCACAGCCCGCCAATTGCGATAGTGAGGCCGGAGATTTAAGATCGGACGCAATCGGGAAGAGTACTGAACGCCGCTGCCGTCATTGTGAAGGTCGTAAATGGAATTGCCAAGTTCGGGATGTTCATCTAAATAAACGTCTTGCGCTGGGAGAACATAATCATCGTCCAAATAATCGTGGGCCAATTTGAATAGCCGCTCGTTGCCGTAAGCCAGATAGGTGTTGGTCGGTGCAAGAAACAGGACAGGGGCTGTTACAGTGCCTTGTACAGGCCGCACAAAGAATGGGATGTAGTCGATATTGCCTTCAGCCTCCAATTTGAGCGCATATACGCCGCTGGCTAAATCCTCTGGAAGCCGCCAAGTAATATCGGTATCCCAACCGGCATCCTCAATGTCGTCGTCATGGAAATGTACCGCCGCGTATTGTTCCGGAGCGAGCCGGTAATCCACCTGTTCTCCGTTCCAATTGTGACTGGTAACGGCGCGTGTGCCGCCTTGACGCAAGGTGCCGTGGTGGCCTCCTGCCGACAGATCCACAAGTCGGGATGATGATATGTCGACGCCGAAATCGTAATCGGCGACGAGGAGCAAGCCGTCAGTCCCTTTGTCCGCGCCGACTGACAAGTCATGCAGCTGCTCCTCGTTAAAATACTCTCGGAAAAACCGCGGGTTGCCAATTTTTCCGTTGTAATGGCGAGAGGTGCGTGCGAGAGCGTCTGGGTCCAAATCTGCGGCAAGCAGGACGCGGGATATGACGCTGTTCGTGTAGTCCAGCTTCGCAGCCGCAGTGCATACTTGCGTGTCGTCATTAGGCTTCCATCCATCACGGTAGCTAACGTAGAGAGTCGCTGCCCCGCTTCGCACGGAATACTGCACGGCAACGAAGTACCACGCATTGCCTTCCAGCGGCGCGTCACTGCGCACATTAACGGATTGCCCGCAGCTGCCGGTCAAGGAAAACGTTACATGTCCGTCCTCTTCCAGCGTCAGATCTGCTCCAGATGCGCCGTCGGCGGAGCGTGCCGACCATACGGTCTGCGCCCGGCAGTATTCAGGTATCGTCGGACAGATCCACATCTGCACCGAGAATTCGCCGCCTTGCAGCCACTCTTCCGGCAACGGCAGCTCGGCATAGGAGCCGACAGCAGTCGTCTGACGTCGCCCGGGGTATTCGCCAGCGCAATCTGCCGGTACGGTCTCCGTCGGCAAGTATGACGAGTTGTCCGGATCGGGCATTCCACCGCATAACCGCACAACGCTAGCTGTGTAAACAGAACTCGCCGTGTCGATCATAAAATTCAGTTCTTGACCAGGCTGTATGCTAAATTGATCCGTATATCCGACAATGGTTACGGCGTCTTGCGCCATCGTATCTGTCTCACTCGCTGTCCCATGTTCATTCGGCTTCATTGAAATTCCTCCATTGGTTTAAGAATTTTCTTATGCGTCATGAATCTGTTTCAGTCGTAGCTGCAGCGTTTTACGATTAGAACAACCCCTAAAGCAAACTCACCTCTCTTCTCTCAAAAACCAACATTTTTATGTATAAATATTCACATGATGTCATATATTTCAACCCGATTATAACATGCCAACTTTTACAATAGTAGCTATTTTTTTGTGTTCACTATTTCTTTAAGCGCCTCTTCAAAAAGGGGCTTTTTGAACCACCTCTTTAACAATTTTTTGGAAATACCCTGCATGCGAGAAAACCTCTCTCGAGGCCTTTCAAAGATGAGCGATCACCTCTTAGGCAGGTTTTTATGCTTTATCGCTAACGTACCATTGTCAAATAGTAAGGCAGGGACGCTGCATCATGAACGATAGGTGCCGTTCGTACAATGGCGCGCTCAGACTGAGGGTGATTTGCTTGAGCCGCCCCTTCGCTTCATTCTCCCCTTCCTTCAGAAGACGGCAGGCCCATTAGATAGCTCGATTTCACTGCGATAGTATGCGGCCGCTTTATGCCATCGTTCGAAATAGCATTTGCCGTATCCCCATCGCCCTCCTTCCTGACTGTTTGGGTGAATGGGGCTAGGGACCATTATACGGAAATCCGAACTACATCCTCTCGTTCGATAGGTAGGGTGGAGCTGCCATTCTGAATGTAGGGGAGAGTAAGGCAAGGGATGGAATAGACATAACTGCTCTGGGAAAGAAATCTGTCAAAAAAACACCGCGCCCCTTCAGGAAAAATTCCTGCGGGGGCGCGGTGTCTGGGAACGGCTGCATTCCCAAATGAGGCTGTACAACAACTCAATGACTCGCCTGTCTGCTCTTGATGACCCACTCCGTCAGACGCTTGACATTGCTTATGGAATCCAACGTCAAATCATCCTCGTCCAACGTAAATTCAAACCGATGCTCTATCTCTGCAAGAAGTCTCACTATCGTCATCGAGTCCAGAACCCCGGTATTACCGACTAAGACGGTATCTGCATCGACGAACGGCAAATTCAACATTTCCTTGATCAAGTCCGCAATCTCTTGTTCAATGGCATCACGGTTCATAGCTTATTCTCCTATCTCGAGCCAATCGAATGCCATGCGCGGGAGCGGCAGCGGCAGCATGTAAGTGGATTGCTCATCTTCTGTATTGGTTTTCTTGAAGCCCAGCATCTCCAACAACAGCCTTGCAGGCAAATTTCGTTGCTTGCGCACTAACAGACAACGTACGGCGTCCGCCTGCGGCACCTGTTGCCCCAATCGTTCCAGGACCGTATACAAAAAGGCGGAAGCTATACCGCGGCCTTCAATCCGGCAAGAAATGCAGAACAGCTTGATATCGATCCTGTCCTCTGTGACCGTTGCAAAACAAGTGCCGATCAGCCCATGCGCGCCAAAGCGGTCCTCCAGCTTGGCCACATATAAATAGTGGCTGTCCTGGTTGCAATACGATTCGACGAACGGCAAATCAATCCGTTCCAACAGGCTGTTCATCTGATTGGTGCGATGGGATAATTCAACAACCCGCAGGTAATCTTCTTGCCGCGCCGTTCTGATCTGCAGCTTCATATGGCATTCTTTCAAAAATTGCTCGCGACTGCCCTTGTGCGCTTTTCTGGCTTCCTCCCGCATTTGCCGCGCCTGCATATATTGCCGTCGGCTCGCCGTTTCCTCGGTTGCCTGGACAACCTGAAATTCGGGATACTCAGGCAGCTCCCGATATTGGTGTGCAGCATAGGTATGTACTTGAGGCACATAATAATTCACTTCAAATCGTTCGAACGGATCGTTGTCGACAAACGCAAGCGTATCCAATCCGATGTTCAGTTCCTTTGCAATCCGCTCCATGCTCGCTGCTTTTGAATCGAAATGACACTGCGGGTACAGGAAAAAATGGGCGATTCCCAGCTGCTCCAGTTTGTTTTTCACTTGTTCCCAACTGTTACGGCTGGCAATGCTATGGAGAATCCCACGCTGATCCAATGTGTCGATGACGGCAGTGATCTCTGGCAGCAGCTTGACGCCCGCTTCGTCTTCCCTTAGCGTCCCTTCCCACAACGTATCGTCCAAGTCCCACACTACGCATTTAATCATCTGAATCATTAGCGAATAATTCCATCGTTAGGTGTGTTGGTTTGAAACCGTACTTTTTATAGAGCAGCCGCATCGGCAAATTGCTCACATGCACCTTTCCGATGATATGCATGGCGCCCTCTCCCTTGCAGTACGTCATTCCCGCTTCAAATAGTTCATCCACATAGGCGGTGCCGCGGAAGGATGCTTCGATGTAGAAGCTTCTGAAATTGGCATAGGTTTCTTTCGTCACGAAGTTTTCCTTCGGCGTAATCCACATCCAGCCTGCAATGTTCCCGTCGACTTCCAGGACAAGCATCCCTTTTTTCTCATAACGAAGTGCCTTTTCAAGCTTCTTGGCATGAAATTGAGGATCGGTAACGGCATCCTCTCCGAATGATATGACAGAAATATCTGTTTCAAATTTTGCGATAATCGCAATGTCATTCGGCTCGATTTCTCTGATCGACATCTTGGTGTGACTCCATTCTGCGTTCTTATGCGTTCTTTTTTTGAATGAGCTCAAAGGTGTCATGCCGGCAGCTCGGACAGCCCTCTTTCTTCAACTGCTCTATCGTTTGCCATTGCATTTGAAAGCCGACCTCAGTCACGTGATTGCAACGTTTGCATTCGTAAGAGCGAATCGTGCGTCTTACTTCTCCCGTATAGAGGGCATCCCGATAGTCACGGGCAATGCTTTCCTTCGTCTCTTCCGTAGATTGTAACACAATCATCTGGCTCGTGTTACCTATTATTTCCGCTCCGATATATTCATTAAAACGAGGCAAGACACTCGTCACAAGCAAGCCCATTCTCGAAAATTCCCGCTGCATCGCCAAGGCAAAGTCCGGTGATTTGTGAGCGAACGAGAGGAAGATGGGCAGCCCGATCTCTTGCTTCAGCAATTGGACTCCTCGCGATACGAATAACGACATCCCCTGCTGCGTGTAAGGAGGATCGGTAAACACACAATCAAAACGACGCAAAAAGTCTGCTGGGAGCTGTTCGCGAAAATCCATTTCGTAGCACACGATCGGCAGATCTTCAACTTCCGCAAGGTAGTTCACGTAACTGATAATGCGTTTATCAATCTCGAACAGATGTATGCGGGTGTTGGACTTGTGGGCATCTTGCTGAAATAGTTGCTTCAACAGAAACCCTAAAGAGACGCTAACCAGATCATCGTCCCCTAGGCAAACGATATCTCTCCCGATAAGAGCCTCGTGCCGGAGCGCGAGAATGGCCCGCTTCATGCTTGTCTCCAGAGTGCACCGGGATTGATCGATGGTAACATCCACCTGAGGCCGCCCCTCAAAAACGCCTTCCAACTTCGTCAGCATGCTATGCAGCTCGTCCGGCTGCCATTGTTCATATTTCAAACGCTGATACAAGGAGCGATCCAATTGTCCATAGCCCATTGTATGCTCGACTAACCGTATCCCTCTCGGGGTGCAATTGACCCCCCGATTTTGTTCGATAACCCCTGCCTTAATAAATTCCTTCTTAATGGCAGCCACAATCGGCAACGGCAGCAGCGTCTTTCTTGCGATGTCCTTCGTAGAGATGCCCGGTTTAAAGTAAATATCAAGAAGAATGCTCTCGATTACTTTTTTTCCATCCTTAATTGACACTTGGGAATAAATCGAATTCATTACTTCGTTATTCATATTTTTCTTCTATCTCCTTTATCATTTATGGAACCCATCAATATCTTCATATGTATGATTCTGGAATACTAACAAATGCAATCATTATCCTATATTTCCCAAGCAAAAGCAAGGCACCTGCCATAAAGGATTCCTTTATCAGCAGATGCCTTGAATATGGTGCGCTCCGAATTAATCCATAACGGAGACACGAATGAACGGACACAATTGATGTATCGTTCGATATTTGAATAATAGCTGCCCATCCGTGAAGAGACCTTGCTTCTCCATTTCAATCTCGACACGGACGGAATGAAGGGAACTGCCGCCCAAACGGAAGAAGTCATCGTCAATTCCGATGTTGCCGATTCCTAGCACCCGCTCCCAAATTTGCACCATTGCCGCTTCCACCTCATTGGTCGGCGCACGGTATGCGGCTCTTTGCGCCTCCCCCTCCTCCGCTTCCTGCACCGGAAGTTGAAGCAGCCGGGCGGCGCTATAATATTGCAGCGGGATCAGTTGATGCCTGTGCAGCTGACTTTCCCGGCCGTTAACAGCTACCTCCCAGGTTGGCCGTTCTAAGCTTCGCTCTGCTGCAGAGACGAGGTCTTCCGTACGATTTCCTTCATTCCCAGCGCGCTGCGGCTCTTCGTTGCCGGGAAGGGGAGCGTTGTGGAAACATTGGATATGGCCGATGGTGTCGGGTAAATCTTCCACTGCATGCCGGAAACGCACGACCCGCTCCGTCTCCTCCGTCACGACCCACTTTCCTGTTTTCAAAAAGGCCAGCATCGGTTCGTTCTTCCCGGTAAGCGTGCAGGCAGCTTCGATATAATCGGCCTGCCGTTCACGGCAGTATGGCTTCAAGGAACTCAGCACGGCAGCTTCTATTCCTCTTCCGAGAATCCGGCAGCTCAGGAGGAAGGCGTCCAGATGCACGTTGCTGTCCTCGCATCTCGTAATGACCGCCCCGACCAGACCGTAGCGGCCGAATCTATCCGCGGCTTCAATCACCCAGCACGTCGTATCAGGATTATCAAGAACGACTGCTAAGTCGCTCTCCGTGCTGCGGTTGGCGTTCAGCACAAATTGGTTGGTTCGCTGCATAAGCTGGGCAATGCGCGGCAGTTGCTCGGCACTCGCCTCGCTCATGCTCATCATCAAGTTCAATTCATCGAGGAACGCCTGCAGCGATGCGGCCGATGCGCGAACTTCGCCGCGCTTGCGTTCCGTCGCGTACATCTCGGTTCTCTGCTTATCGTCTTCCGTCACCCGGATGCGGTCCAACGCCCAGACATGCTGCAGGAATGCCGGCATTTGCCGTTCGTCGGGGAGCTGCAGCGTGAGCACGTCCGGACATTTCGACTGAACCTCGGAACATTCTAACGAACTGTCGTCGATTAGAATAAAGCTGTCCAATCCTAACCGGAGTTCCTCCGCCAGTTCCTTCAAATTTTCGGATTTTGCATTCCAATTAATGCGCCAGCCGGCGAGATGTTCCTTTTTCAGCAGCATGTCAGGATGTTTATCGAATACGTCCCACACATCCGTTTCATTGTTCTTGCTGACGAGCACAAGCAGCATGCCTTCCTGCTTCTTAGTCAGCAGATACCGCTGCAGCTCACGAAAAGGCTCCCCGACCGTTAACCCTTCCGCTCCATCTTCAGCGCACACTCCATGCCACAGCGTATTGTCGCAATCCACCGCAATGACCTTGAACGGATGTCCTTGCCAAGCCAACAGGTTGCGTGCCGTGAATGTCCCGATTGCCGCGTAATATTCTGGCGTGAACGGCATATGCGCAGCTCGATCGGCGGCGGCATCATACGTTTGCTCGATATCAAACATCGCGCCAACCTCTCTGAAATCGATGACATGGACATGCTCCAGCCGTTCCAACTCGCGCTTCCATCGGTTCGTCAGCTCCTCCAAATAACTCGCCATTACCGGAGAGGCCGTAAGTGATACCGACACGGGAAATACTCCCGCGAACAGCGGCCTTGTGCTCCACCCTGCGGAGATCGCCTCCACTAGGTCGGCGAGCGCGCGTTCCAGCTTCTTAATCTGTTCGGGCTCCGGCGAACGGTCATCCCGCAGCCAATCCTCGAAGCGGACGAGCAACAGTCCGGCGTCGCCATTGGACGAGAGGGAGCTGCCCGGGTTCAAGAGCTCCTGAAACACTTGGTGATACGGCGCAAAACGGATGTCAATGCGCGTTCCGAATTGCTCCCCCCACCAGTTGACATAGGGGCGAATCGGCTCCGCCGTAAAGGTAGAGGCGGCCGTCACGGTAATGGTACGTTCCGGTGCGAGATTGCGTCTCTTCGCGGCCAGTTCGCGCTGTTCTGCTTCGGTGAACAAGTTCAATTCCCCCAGCTCCTGCTCTGGGTTGGCCAGCACCAAGTCAATCAGCTCGGTAAAATGCCGCATCAGCCCCGCTATCGTCTCTTCGACGAACAAGGCAGTGTTATATTGCATTACGCAGAGCAACCCGCCGTTATCCGCGTAGCCGATATCGAGCTTGAAGTCGAGCTTGGAGATCCCTTTCGTAATGTCATAGTTCTCAAACGTGAGCCCTTCAGCGTTCAGCACCGTATCTCCGTCAAACTCGTTGTGGAAAATCATCATTGTGTCGAACAGCGGATTGCGGCCGCGCGGCAATTTCGCGGACAGCTTCTCCACCATCCGGTCAAACGGGAAATCTTGATTTTCATAGGCGTTCATCATCGTGTCGTTCAGAGTGCGCAGCTGATCGAGAATGGTGCGACGCTCCTCGAAGCTGACCCGGATCGGCAGGAAGTTGGTGAACATGCCGATCAGATGTTCCACGTCGGCATGACGCCTGCCTGCGACCAGCGACCCGACCGTCACATCGTGTTGGCCGGTATATTTGTGCAGCACAATCGTGTACAGATGAAACAGCAGCACGTTAATCGTGACATTTTGCGATTTGGCCAAGGCGTTCATCCGATCTGCCGTTTCCTTGGACAGGTTGAGCTTGTGCGCTCTGCCGACGAACGATTGGAATTCGGGCCGTTCGAAGTCGGTTGGCATATTCAGCACCGGAATGTTTTGCCCGAACTGACTCATCCAATATTCCTCTTGCTTCCGAATAACATCCCCGCCCAGCAGACGGTGCTGCCATTCCGCATAATCTTTATACTGAATCCGCAATGACGGCAGATCTTTGCCTGCATACAGGTCGCTGAACTCCTTGATGAACACGTTCATCGACGCGCCGTCCGACACGATATTATGCATATCCATGAGCAGCACATGCTTTTCCGGCGCGAGCTTGACGAAGGCGGCGCGGATAAGCGGGGCTTGGCCCAAATCGAAAGGCTTAATGAACCGTCTCACTATCTTCTTCATGTCCTCCTCGTCTGCTTCGAGGCGCTCGACGGCAAACTTGAAGCTTTCGTGGATCTGCTGCACCGGCTCTCCATCCACCATGTGGAACGAGGTGCGCATATTTTCATGACGGTGAATCAATTTGATAAAAGTGTCCTCAAACCGGTCCGCGTCAGCTTTTCCGTGCACCAACAAGGCCATCGGCATGTTGTAAGTGGTCACCTGGCCGATTTGCTGATGGATAAGGAATGTTCGCTTCTGAGCCGATGAGAGCTGGTAGTTCGGTTTCCGTTCCGCCGCCGCGATTTCCAAATATTCGTTTTTCTCCATTTGTCCAATATGCTGAGCAAGCGCGTTAATCGTCGGCATGCTGAAAATATCCGACAATACCAGCTCCACGTCGAGCTCCTTATGTATCTTGGTGATGAGGCTGGTCGCCTTCAAAGAATGGCCGCCCAATTCAAAGAAATCATCGTGAATCCCGATTTCCTCGATGCCGAACAGATTCCGCCAAATGGCTGCCAACGTCTCTTCCAGCGGATTCCGCGGAGCGGTAAACCCGCTCGACATCTCCTGTCGCGCATGCCGCTCCGTGCTGTCGGATTGCCCGGCGCTCTCCGTCGGTGAAGCTGAGTGAACGATGCGGATTCCCTCTTCATCGATCCAGAAGCGTCTGCGATCAAACGAATACGTTGGCAAAGGAATGCGATTCCTTTTCTCTTCCCCGTAGAAGCGGGTCCAGTCGAAATTCACGCCGGCATTCCACAACCGTCCGACTTGCTGGAGCAGATGCGTCACGTCCGACATGCTTTGCTGCGGATGCCGCATTAGGTTCACGAAGACGCGCTCCCCTTTTGCCTCCGTATGCCATCTTCCAAATGCGGTCAGCGCATTGCCTCCGCCAATCTCGACAAATGCAGCATCCAACTCGGTGAACAGCGTCGTTAATCCGTCCGCGAACCGTACCGTGCTGCGCAGATGCCGCGCCCAGTAAGCTGGGCTTACCGCTTCCTCGTCTCGAATCCACGTCCCTGTCACATTTGAAATAATCGGTGTGTGCGGCGGATTCAGCATAAGCTTGCCCACCTCCCGCTCATATTCCTCCAGCATCGGCTCCATCATCGCAGAATGGAACGCGTGGGACGTATGAAGACGCCGGCAGTTGAGTCCTCTCTCCTCCAGCGAGGCAGCCAGTGCCTCAACCGCATCGTGCGGGCCCGACACGACGGCCATGGCAGGCGCGTTTACCGCGGCCAGCGACAGGTCGCCGGACAGCAGAGGCAGCAGATCCTCTTCTGTTAGCGGGACACTCAGCATGTCACCGCCAGGCAGGCTCTGCATCAATTGGCCGCGGAGCGTGACCAGCCGGATGGCATCTTCCAACGAGAAGACGCCGGCTATACACGCGGCGACATATTCGCCAATGCTGTGCCCGATCATTGCCTGCGGGTCCAGTCCCCATTTCATCATCAGCTTGGCAAGCGCGTACTCGACCGTAAATATGACCGGCTGCGCGATGTCTGTCCGGTTGATGAGAGTGCCGGCAGCTTCCGGCTCTTCGGCAGGCGGATATAGAATCCGCTTCACCTCCTGACCGATCTCGCCCGGCATCTGTTCGAAGCAGCGGTTCGCTTCATCGCGAAAGACCGGTTCCCGCTCATATAGCTCCCTTCCCATCCCGACGTATTGCGAGCCTTGGCCGGAGAACATGAATACGACCGGCTTGTCATCGGCAACGGCAATCCCGCTCTGAACATCGGCGGAATCGGGCTGCGCCAGCTGTCCGGCAGCTTCCTCTGCGCTGCCGCAGACAAACGTGCGGCGATGCAGGAACGACGCGCGCCCCACTTGCAGCGTATACGCCATATCGGCCAAGGACACATCCGGATGCTCCTGCAAATGCCGGGCCATCCGCTCGGTCAATCGGTGGAGCGAAGCTTCCGTCTTGGCGGACAAGGCGATCAACTGCGCCGTTCTGCCCGGGGAGGAAGCGGCGGCTGGCGGCGCCTCCTCCAAGACGACGTGTGCATTCGTGCCGCCGATGCCGAATGAGCTTACGCCAGCCCGCAGCGGATAATGGTCGTTTTTCCAGTCGCTCAATTGGTCGTTGACATAGAACGGGCTGTTCTCGAAATCGATCTTCGGATTCGGACGTTCGAAATGAAGCGTCGGCGGCAATTGTTTATGGGCAAGCGCCAGCACGGTCTTGATGAATCCGGCTACCCCGGCGGCGTTATTCAAATGCCCGATGTTGGATTTAGCCGTTCCGATGCCGCAATATCGCTTCTTCTCCGTTTGAAATGCGGTTTTCAGCGCTTCAATCTCGATTGGATCACCCAGCGTCGTCCCCGTGCCGTGCGCTTCGATGTAGCTGATGCTTTCCGGCTCCACTTCCGATACGTGATGGGCGGCACGGATGACGGAAACTTGTCCCGACGTGCTCGGTGCGGTATAGCCTACTTTCCGGTTGCCGTCATTATTAATCGCCGAGCCTTTGATGACGGCGTATATGTGGTCTCCATCCGCGAGCGCATCCTCGAGCGGTTTCAAGACGACGATGCCCGCCCCGTCTCCGAAGACGGTGCCGGCCGCCTGTTCGTCGAAGGCGCGGCAATGTCCGTCAGGCGAGTTAATCATGCCCTCTTGATAGAAATAGCCCGTTTTCTTCGGCAGTTGGATCGATACGCCTCCGGCAAGCGCCATGCTGCACTCCCCGCTCAGCAATCCTTGGCAAGCCAGGTGCACGGCGACGAGCGACGTTGAACAAGCCGTTTGAACCGTAAAGCTCGGTCCCTTCAAGTTCAGTTTGTACGACACGAGCGTTGCCATATAATCGCGCAGGTTCAGCATGGCCGTCTCCAGCGTGGCGGACTCCTCCGCCGTCCCCAATCCCTTGAACGCCCGCATGAACCAGTGGGAATTGAAGGCTGCGCCGGTGTATAGCCCGATGGCTCCTTTATACGTCTTTGGGTCGTACCCCGCTTGTTCGAGTGCTTCCCAGGAGCATTCGTGAAGAAGTCGAAATTGCGGATCCATGACCTCCGCTTCGCGCGGGGTGTAGTCAAAAAACTCGGGATCGAAGTATTCGATGTCATCCAGCATCCCTTTTGCTTTCACATAGTTCGGATGACGCACCACTTCTGCATCGATGCCTGCTTCCAACAGCTCCTCGTCGCTGAAAAAGGAAATGCTCTCCTTGCCGGTGCGGAGGTTATCCCAATATTCCCGCAAGTTTTTGGCGCCCGGGAACCTTCCCGACATGCCGATGACGGCGATTTCCGATCCGGTATATTCCCTTCCGTTCGATACGCTCATTGCAAGACCTCTCCTTTGCGTCTTTTTTCTTTTTGCTGCTGCTGCCGCTTCTTGCCTTTCGCCACGGAGTCGATCAACTGATGCTCCATTTCTGCTTCCTCTGCCTCGTCCTGCCCATTCCGGTTAAGATGCTGAGCGAGCGCATGAATGGTGGGATAGGTGAACATATCGACGACAGCGATGCTTTCGTCCAACGCTTCGTTCAATTTGCCAGTCACTTGAATCATATCAAGCGAACTCGCCCCCAAGTCAAAGAAATTGTCGTGAATGCCCACTTGATCGATGCGGAAAAATTGTTTCCAAACGTCGGAAATTGCCTTCTCCACTTGGTTGCGCGGCGCGACATAAGGGTTGGTCAGGTTCGGCCTGACGAATGAGCTGCCGTCCCCAGCCGGCTCTTCCTTCTTCTTGCCTGCGTGCCTAATCCATTGATCTATCCGCGCCTGGAGGCCTCCCGTGGACACGATGATCTGGTTGCTGTCGCACGGGTTGAAGACGTATTGAAACAGCTCCAGCGCTTCGGCAGGCAATATTGCCAGTTCGACGAGCGATTCCCCGATCGTTGACTGGTGCTTCTCCCAGAACTCCCATGCATCCCAATTGACGCACAGCCACTTCGTCCCGCCTTCCCGATTCTGTCTGCGTGCAAAAGCATCCATGAATAGGTTCGCAGCCGAATAGGCGCTGAAGCCAAGTCCCCCCAGCACACTGGCGATGGATGAGAACAGGATGCACACATCCGCCTCTCTGTCGGCAAGCAGCCTTGCCAATGTCTGCAAGCCTTGGACTTTGACCCGGAACTGCTCGTCGGATTGCTCCCCGCCGATATTTTCTATCGCGCGGAAGGAGTCGCCGCCAGGAAGCCCTGCCGCTTGTACGGCCCCGTGCAAACAACCGTATGCGGTGTCAATGAACTTGAAGACGCGGCCCATCTGTTCTTCGTCGGACAGATCGGCCTGCATGTATGTCACCTCGGCGCCTAGCCCTTCCAGTTGCTGCACGCGCCTGATTTTGCGTACGACCGGATGTTCCTCGCCGTGTTCGGCAATCCAATGCTCATACTCGTCCCGGGCCGGAAAGCCGGAACGGCCGGTGAGGATGAGCCGCGCCCGGAAATGCCGCGACAAATATTCGGCCGTCAGCATCCCGATTCCGCCGAGACCTCCGGTGATTAGGTATACACCCTTCTCCCGGAATGGTGCGGCCGGAGTTTCTGCCTGGCGCAGGGCGATAGGCTTGTAGTTCTGCACCCAGCGGTAATGGCCGCGGTAGGCGATGAGACGATCCGAGGCCGGAACCGACAATTCTGCCATGATTTGAGTGGCAATGCGCCGCTGATGGCTTGCTCCTTCCGGCACATCGATGTCGATGCTCACGCACGTAATTCCGCTGTACTCCTGTTGGATGACCATGCACGGACCGAGCAGCGTCATTTTGCCTGGAGACAGCCGCTCCAGCCCAGTTACCTCCTGCATATCCGTCGACACGACGGCGATGCGGACATCGGCGGCCTCCTTCTGCTTGCGCAGCGCTTGAGCCAGATATATCAAACTGTAATACCCCAGTGCTTGCTGGCGCTGTTCAGCCGTTTCCGATCCGGACGACATCCCGGCCGTTCCGACTTCCTCATTAGGAGTAGAGATATTCCACAGATGTGCGACGCGATCCGGTGTGAAGTCTCGCTTCCGCAGCTCTTCCAGCAACAGCGCGTAATGCTTCGCCGAGCCGGGGGAAAGCGTGAACGTTCCATCGTCGTGCGTGGCGAATGCGGTGCCCGCCTTCACGGTTGCGACCCGATCCCCGTCAAGGCGCACACGTTCGGCCAGCCCGTCCGCCACACCGCAGCCATCCGCGAATAGTAGCCAGCTATGCCCGATCGGCTGCCGCTCGTCCGGACGCCCCTGCAGCAGCGAGCGTTCCCACGAAGGATAATAGAACCAATCCGCCATGTTCGGGTTTTTGCCGGAACGCGGCGCAGATGGACGTCCCGCCGCCAGCGGCTGATGTTGTTCGTCCAGCCAATATCGCTGCCGCTCCATCGGATAAGTGGGCAGCTCGATGCGTCTGCGCCGCTCGTGCGCATAGAAGCCCTGCCAATCCATGTCGATGCCAGCCAGCCAGAGGCGCCCGATTGTGTGCAGCAGATGGGCCGAATCCGGGACGGCTTCCTGCGGATGCCGAAGCAAATTAACGACTGCCCGCTCTCGCGAGGCTGCGAGATGCTTGCGCACGAACGTGCTGAGCGCATTGCCCGGCCCGACTTCGATGAACACGGCACGCGGATTGCCCAACAGCTCGTCAAGCCCGTCCGCAAAGCGCACGGTCGACCGCAAATGTCTGACCCAGTATTCCGCATCCGTTGCCTCTTCCGGCGTAATCCACGTTCCTGTCACATTGGAAATGAAAGGCATCGCCGGCTCATTCAGCCGAATCGAGCGCACTTTGTCCGCGAATGCCGCCAATATCGGATCCATCATGTGCGAATGGAACGCATGGGACGTATGCAGCCGTCGGCTCGCATAGCCTTTGCCGTCCAATAGACGGGCAAAGACGTCAATCTCCTCGGACTCGCCTGCGACGACGCACAGTGCCGAGCTATTGACGGCAGCCAGCGCAAGCCGATCCGGCAGCAGAGAGCGAAGCTCCGACTCGGGCAGCGCGACGCTGAGCATAGAGCCGGCAGGCAGCGCTTGCATGAGCCGCCCGCGAAGCGTGACGAGCTGCAGCGCCTCTTCCAGCGGAAATACGCCAGACAGACAGGCTGCGACATACTCGCCGATGCTGTGCCCCATCATCGCTTCCGGGCGGACGCCCCAGCGCATGAGCAGCTTGGCGAGCGCATATTCGACCATAAACAGCACAGGCTGCGCTATATCCGTCCGCAGCAGGAGCTCCTCCTGAACGGCTTGGTCCGGCTCGTTCGGGAACAGCACCGCCTTCAAGTCAACCGTCATATGCGGTTGGACAAGTTCGAGGCAGCGGTCAAGCTCGTCCCGGAACACCGGCTCATCGCGATATAGCTCGCGTCCCATGTTGACGTACTGGGAGCCTTGCCCCGGGAACATGAACACGACGGAACGGGATTGCGTTCCCGTCTCGGCCACGGTTATCTTGTCCGGCTCGGACGATGTCAGAATGGCGGCGGCTTCCTGCGCATCCCTGCACACGAATGCAGTTCTCCATTCGAAGGCCTTCCTGCCCGCTTGCAGCGTATACGCGACATCTGCCAGATTGACATCCGGATGCTGCGACAAAAACGCGGCCAAGCGCTCTTTCGCCTGAGCCAAGGCTGTGTCCGTTCTAGCGGACAGCAGCAGCAATTTGTCACCTCGGCCCTCGCCAGAAGCTTCCGCGATAGGGGCCTCCTCCAGAATGACGTGTGCATTGGTGCCCCCGATGCCGAATGAGCTAACCCCAGAGCGCAGCGGATAGCGGCCGCTCTCCCAAGGTGTCAGTTCGGTGTTGACGACGAAAGGGCTGTTGACGAAATCAATATTTGGATTTTCCGTTTCAAAATGCAGGCTCGGGGGGATTTGCTTCGCTTTCAAAGCGAGCACCGTCTTGATAAAGCCGGCTGCACCGGACGCGCTGTTGAGATGCCCGACGTTGGACTTGACGGATCCGATGCGGCAAAATCCTCTTTCCTCGGTGCGGAATGCCTCTTTCAACGCTTCGATCTCGATCGGGTCCCCCATGTTGGTGCCCGTTCCGTGCGCTTCGACATAAGTAATGCTCTCCGGCTCCACTCCTGCCATCAGATGGGCCGCACGGATGACTTCGGCCTGTCCCTTCGTGCTCGGAGCGGTGAAGCCCACCTTGCGCGTTCCGTCATTGTTCAGCCCGAAGCCCTTGATGACGGCGTGTACCACGTCACCATCCGCGATGGCATCGCGCAGCCGCTTCAAGATGACGACGCCGACGCCGTCGCCGAACACAGTCCCTGCCGCCTGTTCGTCGAATGCGCGGCAGTGTCCGTCCGGCGACTGAATCATGCCGTCTTCGTACAGGTAGCCGCTCTTGTGGGGAACGCTGACGGTGGCGCCGCCTGCCAATGCAATATCGCATGCGCCCGCCAGCAGCCCCTGCGAAGCCAATACAATGTTGACCAAAGAGGTAGAGCAAGCCGTCTGCATGGAAATGCTCGGACCGCGTAGATTGAGCTTATACGACAGCTGCGTGCTGAAAAATTCACGGTCGTTAAGCAGCATGGCGCTGAATCGTTCCGTCCCGCCCAATTCGGTGGCGAAGCGGGAGACCCACTCCAGATTGGGAGTCGCGCCCGCATATACACCGATAAGCCCCGGATAGGCGTCCGGATTGTACCCGGCGGATTCGAGCGCTTCCCACGCGCATTCGTGGAACAGCCGCAACTGCGGGTCCATAAGCTGCGCTTCCCGTGGCGAATAGCCGAAAAATGCAGCATCGAACTGGTCGAACCTGTTCAGAACACCTTTTGCTTTGACATAAGAAGGATGGGAGACGAGTTGAGGATCAACGCCTTCCTGCAGCAGTTCCTCGTCCGAGAAGAACGAAATCGACTCGACGCCATCCCGCAAGTTGTGCCAGAACTGCTCGAGGCTGTCCGCACCAGGGAATCTGGCGGCCATGCCGACGACGGCAATCTCCAGTCCGTTCTCCCCGTCGGATACACGTTCCCGTTGCTCCCGTTCTTGACCTGCCCTCGTTCTCATCTGCTCGGCCCGTGCCAATCCCTCTTCAATGGCACGCAGACGCGCTTCGTCCTTTTCCTCTGTCGCCTCCGTCGCCGTTCCCGCCCCTTCTTCCCGCAGAAACGCCGCCAGCGCACGCACAGTCGGATAGGAATACAGGGTGACCACGGGAATGTCCTTGCGCAGCGCCCCTGCCATCTTATCCGCCAATTGGGATATATCGAGCGAACCGGCCCCGATTTCAAAAAAGTTGTCGTTCATGCCGAGCTGCGTAAACCCAAAATGGCTCTGCACAATGTCCGCAATCGTATGCTCGATAGCGGACGCCGGCACCATGCGGGCAGTTCCCGTATCCCGCTGGCCGCCATCGTTCTCCGCCGCCCCCGCTTCCGTGCGGGAGCCTTCCCGCAGAGCTGATTCCCGGCGCATGCCGCCCAATGTCAGCGGCGTGCCGTCCACGGAATATCGCCGGCGTTCGAATGGATATGTCGGCAACGCAATCCGGCGACGGCATTCTTCCGTATAGTAGCCCGCCCAATCGATCCGCACGCCAGCTATCCACATTTTGCCGAGCTTCTCCAGCAGATAAGCGTCATCCGCGGCTTGCTCCTGCGGATGGCGGACGAGATGATGTACCTCATGCTCTCGCGTAATGGCCTGCTGCTTGCGGATAAAGCTGCTCAACACATTGCCGGGCCCTACTTCAATAAAGACCGCCTGCTTCTCCTTGAGCAGCTCCGCCGCTCCGGCGGCAAATCGCACCGTATCCCGTAAATGCCGCGTCCAGTAAGCGGGATCGGCGGCATCCTCCGCCGTCATCCACGTTCCCGTCACATTGGATACGTACGGGATGGATGGGGCGGACAGCGCAATCCGCTTGACTTTGTCCGCATAGATTGCCAATATCGGCTCCATCATCGCCGAGTGGAACGCATGCGACGTATGCAGCTTCCGGTGCGCCACCTGCCGCTCTGTCAGCTTCGCTTCGAAGGAGGCGATCGCTGCATGCGGCCCCGATACGACGCACAGCTCCGGTCCGTTGACCGCCGCCAGCGATACTTCCGCCGGAAGCAGCGCGCTCAGGCTTGCTTCGGACAGCGAGACGCTCAGCATCTCTCCGGTCGGCAGTTCCTGCATGAGCTTGCCGCGCAGCGTGACCAGCTCCAGCGCATCGGCCAACGAGAGCACGCCTGATAAGCATGCGGCTGTATATTCCCCTATGCTGTGCCCAATCATCGCGCGCGGCTGAATGCCCCACGACATCAGCAGCTTGGCGAGCGCATATTCGAACGCGAACAAAGCAGGCTGAGCCGCTTCTGTCTGGTTGATCCGCTCCGCTACTGACGGGCTTGCCGCGCTGCCGTTCGCCTGATACAGCACCTCTCTAGGGTCGACACTGCCCAACGAGACGATGATATCGCAGCAACGGTCCAATTCTGCGCGGAACAGCGGCTCCTTCCGGTACAAATCCAGCCCCATATTCACATATTGCGAACCTTGTCCAGGGAACAGGAAGATAACCCGGGCCTGATCGCGTTCCGACTCGCCTGTATGCACCTTAGCGTCCGCAGGAGATGTCAATCGTGCAAGAGCTTCACGGGCATCGGAGCAGACAAGCGTTCTCCGGAACCGGAATCGCTTACGCCCCGTCTGCAGCGTATACGCCGCATCGGCCAGATCGACCTCAGGACGAGTCCGCAGAAAGTCGGCGAGATTGCGGGTCGCGCGCTCCAATCCGTCCTCCGTCTCGGCCGACAGTACAAGCAGCTTCAAGTCCCGCCCGGCCGATCCCGCCGTCATAGGCGGCGCTTCCTCCAATACGACGTGGGCGTTCGTGCCCCCGATGCCGAATGAGCTGACTCCAGCCCGAAGCGGACCGCCCCCTCTTTCCCAACGGGTCAGCTCCGTATTGACGGCAAAGGGCGAGCTTGCAAAATCGATTTTCGGATTCGGGCGATGAAAGTGAAGGCTTGGCGGGATCTGCTTATGCTGCAGCGCGAGCACGGCTTTTATAAAGCCCGCGACCCCGGCGGCAGCGTCCAGATGGCCGATGTTGGACTTGAGCGATCCAATTTTGCAAAAGCCCGTTTTCTCCGTGGCAAAAGCAAGCTGGAGCGCCTCCACTTCGATCGGATCGCCGAGTGCCGTCCCTGTACCGTGCGCTTCGATATAGCCGATGCTCTCCGGGTGCACCTCTGCCATTTGATGGGCGGCGCGGATGACCTCGATTTGGCCGTTCGTGCTCGGTGCCGTGTACCCGACTTTCCGGCTGCCGTCATTGTTGATCGCCGAGCCCTTAATGACCGCGTGTATGGTGTCGCCATCCGCAATGGCATCGGTCAGCCGCTTGAGAACGACAATCCCGATGCCGTCGCCGAACAAGGTCCCGTTTGCCCCTTCATCAAAAGGCCGGCAATGACCGTCGGGCGATTGAATCATCCCTTCCTGATACAGGTAGCCGGTTTTGCGCGGCAAATTGATCGAAACGCCACCGGCCAGAGCAAGATCGCATTCTCCGCCCAGCAGCCCCTGACAAGCGAGATGGATGGACACAAGCGAGGTGGAGCAGGCCGTTTGCACGCTCACGCTGGGACCTTTTAAATTCAATTTGTACGAAATTCTCGTCGTAAACGATGGATTGTTCAATTGTAAAATTTGAAAATGATCGCTTGCATGGGAAGCGCCCATAAACTGGCTTGCAACCCAATACGTGTTGGGGGAAGCTCCCGCGTAAACCCCGATTAATTTATCTTCGGATTCAGGAGTGTACCCCGCATTCTCCAACGCCTCCCACGAACATTCGTGAAACAGACGAAACTGCGGATCGACAAGCTCCGCCTCCCGCGGCGTGTAGTCAAAAAACGGCGCATCGAACGATTCCACGTCCTCCAGCATCGCCTTTGCCTTTACATACTGAGGATGCCGAAGCGCTTCGGGGTCGATCCCTGCCTCTTTCAGTTCTTCATCCGTAAAAAACGTGACCGATTCCACGCCATCGCGCAAGTTTTCCCAGAACTCCCCCACGTTTTTCGCCCCAGGAAATCGTCCTGCCATGCCGATAACGGCAATTTCTAAGCCGGTTCCTTCGTACATCCCGTTTGATTCACTCATTTTGCCACCCCCTTCACGTTCTATCACGCTTCTGCAGCCGCTGCTTCAGCCTATGTTTCCCCTCGTGTATCTGTCCGGAGCGGTCCGCCGTCTCTTCAGCGACCGGTTCCCCCGCTCTTGCGCGTCTAAGCGATTCAGCCAACGCATGGACCGTCGGATGGCTGAACATGTCAACGACGGACACTTCATGCTGCAATGCGCGCTGCAGCTTCGTGTTCATTTGAATCATATCGAGCGAAGTGGCCCCAAGCTCGAAGAAGTTATCGTGTGCGCCTACTTGATCGATGCCGAGATAGTCCCGCCACAGCTCGGCCATCGTCTGTTCCAGCTCGTCTTCCGGCGGCACATACGCCGTGCTGACATCGGGGCGGATCGCTTTCGGTCCAGCGCCGCTCTGCTCCCCCTCTATCAGCGTTTGCAGCGATGATGCACGGGCGGCTTGCATCCGCAGCGGCAAATCGACCGTCGATACCGTCACCTGCGGCAAACGGAAGCCAAGCGCTTGTCGGAATACCGCGACTCCCTCTTCCGGCAGCAGCCGTGTCAGATTGTCTGGACCTTGTGCGCGTACTCCCGCTTGCGCGGACGCCGTCGCGATCTCTTGCTCCGCCGCTGCGGCCATCCCTACGACCTGCCAGCCGTCCCAATCGATTGAGACGACATGTGTGCCGTCTTGCGCTCGTTTGTAGTAAGCGTAAGCGTCGAGATACGCATTGGCTGCGCAGTACCCTGCCTGCCCCACTGCACCGAGAACGCTGACCAGAGAGGAGCACAGCAGGACGAAATCAAGCCTCATTCCTTCCAACACCCGCCCCAGCACCCGCGTACCGGTCACCTTGGCCGCCAGAGCGCGTTCATCAATCTCCCGTGTGCGCCGTTGGATTAACGCTCCGTCTGCCGTTCCGGCCGCATGAATGACGCCATGAATCGCTCCAAAACGGGCGACAGCTTGGGCTACGATCTGCTCCATCCGCGGAACATCGCATACGTCTGCGTTGCAGACCAGCACCTCCGCTCCATGCCGTTCGAGCTCCTCCAGCTTCATCAGCTTGGCCGTCAACGCTTCGTCCGCCGGATGTTCAGCAGCACGGTGCCGCCAGTCCGTTCCGCCGGGCAACCCCGAGCGGCCGATCAGAATCAGCTTCGCCTGCACCGTCTTGGCCAAATGTTCAGCCAGCGCCAAGCCAATACCGCCTAGTCCCCCTGTTATAAGGTAAACGCCTTGCTCCCGCAGGCCGCTGTCGGCTGCGCTGACAGCGGCTGCCGGAACCGGGACGTATTTTTGCACCCAGCGGTACGTGCCGCGGTACGCGACCATCATGTCAGCGGAAGAGGCGGTTATTTCCGAATACAATCTTTCAGTGAGCGCATGTTGCCCCCGCTGCTTCGGTTCATCATCTTCATGTACAGATGCGATATCGATGCTGCGGCAGCGCACGTTGGCATACTCTTGCGGAATGACGAGGCACGCGCCGAGCACTGCCGCTTGTTCCGGCTGCAGCCGCTCGTCCCCAGTCACCTCTTGCATGTTAGACGTAATAACCGAAATGTGCAGTTCTTCTTCCATGCCGCTTGCTCCGATGGCCTGTGCCAGCGCAATGAGACTGTAGAAGCCTCTATCAAGCACCCTCTCGCTGTAGGAAGAACTCCATACACCTGTTTTGCCTGCCTCCGCCGCCAGCCAAGCGTGTACAATCCGGTCAGGCCGTGTGCCCGCATCCGTCAACTCCCGCAGCAGTCGAGCATAATGCTCAGGTTCCCCAGGGGCTATCTGGTACGACTCCCCGTCCAGCTGCGTGAACGCATCGGATGGATAGATGGTGATGACGGAGTGACCGGCTTGCTTCAGCCGGGAAGCCAACAGCGCCCCAATACCGTGCTTTGCGATGAAGACGAGCCAGCGGCTTGCGGTCCGGCCGACAACTAGCTCTTCGCGTAACAGCGATCGCTCCCAGACCGGGGTGTACATCCACTCCTGCACGGTTTCCTTTTTGGCTAGTCCGACGCTGTCGTTCAGCTTCGGGGCGTGCGTCTGCTTGCGCACAAGTCCCTGCTTCAGAACATCCGTCTCGAATGGCGGATCGACCCAGTAACGGCGGCGTTCAAACGGATACGTCGGCAAAGCCGTCCGCTTGCGCCGCTCGTAGGCATGGAACGCTTTCCAATCAAGCCGCGCTCCTTCCAGCCACAGGCGTCCCACCTGCTGCAGCAAATAATCGTCGTCGCGCGCTTGCTCCTTTGGATGCCGGACGAGATTGACGACCGCGTGGCGTCCAGTTTTGTCGGGATGACGGCGCACGAACGCGCTTAATGCGTTGCCCGGCCCCACCTCCACAAACACGGCTTTGTCGTCCCGCAGCAGTTCGCGGAGGCCGTCGGCAAAGCGGACGGTGCCGCGCAAATGCCGGACCCAGTAGTCAGCAGCGGCAGCTTCTCCCTCCGTAATCCAGCTTCCGCTTACATTCGAAATATAAGGGATGACCGGTTTGCGCAGTGTCATCCCGCTGACCTTCTCGCGAAATGGCTGCAAAATCGGTTCCATCATCGCCGAATGAAAGGCATGGGACGTGTGCAGCTTCGTGCTGGCCTGCCCCTTCTCCGCCAACTGCCGTTCCAGTCTGTCAATCGCGTCATATGGCCCCGACACGACGCACAGCGCCGCACCGTTAACCGCGGCCAGCGACAAGTCGTCATCCAAGAACGGTTCCAGCTCTTGCTCCGACAGCGGCACGCTCAGCATCGCTCCCGGCGGTACGCTGTGCATCAGTCTCCCCCGCAGCACGACCAGTTCCAGCGCTTCTTCCAGCGACATCACTCCCGCCAGGCACGCAGCCACGTATTCGCCCGCGCTGTGGCCGATCATGGCACTCGGTTTCAGCCCCCATTTCATCAGCAGCTGCGCCAGCGCATACGAGAAGATGAACATGACGGGCTGTGTCACGTCCGTCTGCTTGATCCGTTCGCCGCAGTCACTGACGGCGCCGCCCCCGGCGGGATACAGAATTTCCTTCAAATCGGCTCCGAGCAGCGGCCGGACGATGTCAAAGCACCGATCCGCCGCCTTGCGGAAGTCCGGCTCCCTGTTGTATAGGTCCAGCCCCATGTTGACATACTGCGCGCCTTGCCCCGGAAACATGAACACGAGTCGAGCCTGATCGTTGTCGCAGATGCGGCTGTGAACCCGCTCCGGCGGCATGGTTGCCAGCAGCTCCTGCGCTTCCTCCACAGAGGAACAGACAAGCATGCGGCGATGCCGGAACGCCCTGCGGCCGATGTGCAGCGTGTAGGCCGCATCGGATAACGGCATGTCGGGATGCGTCCGCAAATGCTCGCGCATGCGGACCGTAGCCTGCTCCAGCCCGGATTCCGTCTTGGCGGACAACAGAAGCAACTTCAATGCTCTTCCTTCGTCTCCGTCCGCTTGCGGCGGCGCTTCCTCCAGCACGACATGCACATTGGTTCCGCCGATACCGAACGAGCTGACACCGGCCCGCAGCGGATGATGCTCATTCGTCCACGCCGTCAACTCCGTGTTGACGACGAACGGGCTGTTGGCGAAATCGATTTTGGGATTGGGCGTATCGTAATGCAAGCTTGGCGGAAGCTGCTTGTGCTCCAGAGACAGCACGGTCTTGATGAACGCCGCGATACCAGCCGCGCTGTTCAAATGACCGATGTTCGTCTTGACGGATCCGATACGGCAAAACCCTGTCTTCTCGGTCTGAAAAGCCAGCTTCAACGCCTCGATCTCAACTGGATCGCCCAGCGTGGTGCCCGTACCGTGCGCCTCAACATAGCTGATGCTCTCAGGCGTGACCCGGCTCATCCGCTGCGCCGCCCGGATGACCTCAGCCTGACCCTCGATGCTCGGAGCGGAATATCCAATCTTGCGCGTGCCGTCATTGTTCGCCGCCGAGCCTTTAATGACCGCGTAAATATGATCGCCGTCGGCCACAGCCTGCTTCAACGGCTTCAGCACGACGACTCCCGCGCCTTCCCCGCCGACAGTCCCCTTCGCTCTGGCGTCAAAAGCCCGGCAATGCCCGTCTGGCGAACTGACCATCCCCTCTTCATACAGGTAGCCTTCCGTATGGGGAACCGTTACGGTAACTCCGCCAGCCAAAGCCATTCTGCATTCGCCCATCAAGAGCGCCCTGCAAGCCAGATGGATGGCCAGCAGCGAGGTGGAGCAAGCGGAGTCGACGTTGACACTCGGACCTTTCAAATTCAGCTTGTGGGCAATTCGCGTGCTCAAAAAATCTTTGTCCGACAAAGCCAGTGCGGCGAATTGCTCAGCCGTGCTCTCGCTGCGCGAAAGCATGGCCACCAATTGCCAGTAAATGCTGGCGGATGCGCCAGCAAACAGCCCGACGGCGCCATTCGTCTGCTCGGTATCGTAGCCGGCGTGCTCCAGCGCCTCCCAGGCGCACTCGTGGAACATTCGCAGCTGCGGGTCGATGACCTCCGCCTCGCGCGGCGAATAATCGAAAAAGTCGGAGTCAAACCATTCTGCATCCGGCACAACCGCCTTCGCTTTTACATATCGAGGGTGTCGAATCATTTCAGGATCGACCCCCGCCGCCTCGAGCTCTCCATCGGTAAAGAAGCGAACCGACTCCACCCCGTTTTTCAGATTACCCCAATATTCCTCCACATTTCGCGCTCCGGGAAATCGGCCCGCCATACCGATGACGGCGATTTCCAGACCGGTCGCTGCTTGCGTTTGTTGGCCCTTAGTCATCGTGCGCCCCCTCCAGAATGAGCAGCGTCTGCTCCATCGTGTCGAATCCCGCATCCATTTCCTCGGTGTCAGCCATATCTTGGGACATCTGGACTTCGCCGCTCTCCAGCCGTTGCAAATAATCTCCAAGCGCCGTAACCGTCGTATATTGAAACATGACGGGCACAGGGATATCGCGGTCGAACGTTTCCTTCAGCTTGTTGACAACCTGCACGAGCTGAAAGGAGTTCCCTCCCAGATCAAAGAACGTATCCAGCACCCCGACTCTGTCTTCGCCGATGCCCAATACTTCGGCCCAGATTCGGACCAGCGTGTTCTCGATATCGCCGCGCGGCGCAACGTATTCCTTTCCGGTATGAACGTGCTCTTTCGGATTGGGCAAGGCTTTCGTGTCCAATTTTCCATTAGCCGTTGCAGGCAACTGCTCTAAGCGAACAAAATAAGCCGGAATCATATAGGCCGGCAGCCGTGCGGCCAGATGATCCCGCAGCGCGGCCGCAGATAATCCGGCCGGGCCCGTATAGTAAGCGCACAGCATGTTCTGTCCGTTCTCATCCTCACGGACGTGGACGACCGCTTCGCGGACGGCCTCGTGCTGGCGCAGCAGCATTTCGATTTCCCCGGGCTCGATGCGGTATCCGCGCACCTTCACCTGGTCATCCTGACGGCTCCAATACTCCAGCGTGCCGTCCGGGAGCCAGCGGCCTAGATCGCCCGTCCGGTACAGACGCTCTCCGGGAACAAACGGATGGGGCACGAACCTATCCGCCGTCAGCTCCGGTCTGCCGAGATAACCGCGGGCCAGCCCGACACCCGCTACGCATATTTCGCCGGGCACGCCCAGCGGCAGCAACTGAAGCTGCTGGTCCAGCACATACACTTTGGTGTTGTCGATCGGCCTGCCAATCGGGATGCCGCCCGCTGCCGTCTCGATTTCGGCGAACGTGGTCACTACCGTATTCTCGGTTGGCCCGTAATTGTTGAACAACCGATAGCTTCCCGGCTTGTATCGTTTCAAGCGGTCTCCGCCCGTCAGCAGTATCCGCAATGGCATATGCTCCAGATTCGGCAAATCCATGAACTGCTCGCACATCATCGTGGGCAAGAAGGCGATCGTAATGCCTCGCTCTGCAAAAAAAGCTGTTAGCTTATTCACATCCAGCCGGATATCCGGAGGAACGATATGGATGGCTGCTCCCGCAAGCAGATAAGGGAACACTTCCCACACCGATGCATCGAAGCCGAATCCAGCATACTTGATGCTGCGATCGGATTCCGTTACGTTGAAGGCGCGATTGTGCCAAAAGGCCAGATTGATGAGTGAGCGGTGTTCGATCATGACGCCTTTCGGCCGCCCGGTAGAGCCTGACGTATAGATGACGTAGGCCAGATCATCCGGACGGTTGGCTAGCGTTACATTCCCTGTCTCTTCGGTGAATAGTTCGACGTCATCAAGGCACAGCACATCGCGGTCAGCCGCTCTGTCGGCAAAAGGCCGCTGTGTCAGCACCACGCGCGAGCAGCTGTCCTCCAGCATGAACGCAATGCGTTCGTCCGGGTAGTCCGGGTCTATCGGCAGAAACGCCCCGCCGGCCTTGAGAGTAGCGATCATGCCGAGCATCATGTCGGCAGAAGGGCCAAGCAGCAATCCTACGATTGCGCCCGTCCCTACCCCTTGTAACTGCAGCTTACGTGCCAACTGGTTCGCCTTCTCGTTCAGCTCACGATACGTTAGCTGAACGCCCGCACTGACGACGGCCGACGCATCCGGCGTGCGCGCTGCCTGTTCCTCGAACAATTGCTGCACGGCTTGCTGCTGCGGATAATCGGCCAAGCATCCAGCCATCGTGCCGAGAAGCCTTTCTTTCTCCCCCGGAAGCAGAACATGGACGCTGTGCAGCGGCTGATCCGGATTCGCCAGCGCCTCCCGCAGAAGAAGCGTGTAACGGGAGACGAGGCTTGCAATCGTGTCGCTGCGGTAGAGCTGCGCGTTATATTTGACGACACCGTCAATCCCGTCCTTCGTCCTGCGGAACGTGAACAATGTCGTCCACTTCACATTCCTGAAATACCGTTCATCGTGAATGTTTTCAAGCAGCAATGCCGTTTCGAACAACGGATGGGCGATCGGATCGTCCGTCGGAAGCGCCAGCTGCTCCGCCGCCATTTCCATCGGATAGCTCTGATGCTCCACAGCCGCCACAATCGTGTCCTGCATCTGAAGCAGGCATTGCCTGAACGAGATCGAGCCATCCACGCCGGCCCGCAGCGGAAGCACGGTATTGATGAACTCTGCTTCCTCCCGCTGCTTGTAGATTGGAGTTCCCACTACGATATCGCTGCGATTCGTCATTTTGCCCAGCAAGGCAACGAGCGCAGCTGATAACACAACATGAAGCTTCGAATCCGATTCTGCGCATACTTGCAGCAATCGGGCTGCCAGGTCTTGCGGAAGGACAAATGCGGCTTCTTCCGCCGACATCCCGGTTCCGCGCGCATAATCATAGGGAAAGCCGCTTTTTTCATATTCGCCGGACAAAGCGGCCAGCCAATATTCCCGCTCCTTGCCTTTTTGGGAAGCCGCCACCGCCAGCCGATCCAATCTGTTTTCCGACCCCACTGTCATTCCTCCCTTTCTTCCGTCGAATCCGCTCATAGTCCAAATTCCCCCCGGGCTCCAGCAAGAAATACGGGCTCAGGCTCTGCCAAATGGTGCGCGATCGCGATATCCTTCAGCTGCTTGTCCGGATTGGCCAGCACGTCAGACACGATATCCTGCATATAAGCGGCAAAACGCTCAATCGTTTCCCGTTGAAATAGGCAGGTGCTGTATTCGAACTTGAACGACAGCCGCTCTCCATCCTCTTCCGCGATTAGCGACAAATCAAAGTGGGAGGCATCATGGACGAAGGGGAACGGCTTCAACGTCAATCCGGGAATACTCATCTCCGGATTTTGCATGTTTTGCAGCGCGAACACGACGTCGAAAATCGGATTGCGTGCCAAATCTCGCTTCTTCCCAGCCTGCTGCACCATCTCTTCGAACTGATAATCCTGATGCGCAAATGCATCCAGCGTCGTCGTCCGCACCGCTTGCAGCAGCTCGATGAAGCTCATCTCTTCCTGCAGCCGGTTGCGCAGCGGAAGCATATTGACGAACTTGCCGATAATAAGCTGCAATGCCTGCTGTTTGCGGCCTACAATCGGCGTGCCGACCACAATGTCGTCCTGTGCGCATACTTTGGCCATCAGCAAGTTAAAGACGGCGAGCAGAGCCATGAACAGCGTCACGTCTTCCCGCAGGCAGAGCTCTTTTAATGCCTGCGTCCGTTCCGCATCCAGTTCGAATGGGACGAGGCTGCCAGCGAAGCTTCTCATGTCCGGACGGGGATAGTCCGTGCGCAAGGACAACGGCGAAGCTTCTTTCAGCTGATTCAGCCAGAACGTTCCTAGCTGCTTCATCGCGTCCGTGCCCATCATCCGGTTCTGCCATTCGGAAAAATCTTTGTACTGCAGCGTGAGTTCAGACAGCTCCCGTCCAGCGTACAGCGCCATGAAGTCGTTAACGAAAATGTCCTGTGACAAACCATCGGATACGATATGATGCAGATCCACCATCAATACGTGACGCTCTTCCTCGAGCTTGATGAGTCCGGCGCGCATCAACGGCGCTCGGCTCAAATCAAATGGCCGCACGAACTGCGCCACCGCCGCACGAATCCGCGCTTCCGTCTCCGCTTCGCCGCCAAGCGGCAATGCGCCGGCGCCAAAGTCCTCATATTCGATTTGAAACGTGACGGTGTCGTTGATTTTTTGCATCGGTTTGCCATTGACCAGCTCAAACGACGTGCGCAAGCTTTCATGCCGCTCCACCAACTGCTGCAGCACCGCTTCCAAGCGTTCCCGGTCCAGTGGTCCTTCCAATACGCCTGCGACGATTTCGTTATATCCCGTATGTCCCTGCTCCATCTGCTGAATCAAATAGAGACGCTTCTGCGCGGAGGACAGCTCGTAATATTCACGCGCTTCCGCCTGTTCAATTTCGTAATAAGCGCTCTGTTCCGCCGCATCGATATAAGCGGACAGCTGCTGAATATTGGGCATATTGAAAAAGGCGGGCAAACCGATTTCGACCTGAAAATCTTTATGGATCGCGGACACGACCGAAATCGCTTTGAGCGAGTCGCCGCCCAGCTCGAAAAAGTCATCCTGCACGCCAATCCGCTCGATGCGGAAAAATTGCTCCCACATCCCGCACAGCCTGCGTTCCGTTTCCGTGCACGGCTCCGCGTATTCCTCGGTAAGCGCAGGGCGCGCATAGTAGACCGCATCTCCTGCACGCTCGCACTCATCCCGTTCCTGCACCGCTTTCCGGTCCACCCATTTGTCAATCCGCTCTTGCAAATCGCCAGTGGAAACGACGATTTGGTTAACTTCTCCCATGGCCAAAATGCGCTGCAGCAGCTCGACCCCTTCAGCGGGAGCGATTAGCAAATCGGAAATCGAAGCCCCGGCTTGTCCGTGAATCTTCTGATCTTCTTCCAACTGCCACCCATCCCAGTTAACGCTTATCCACGGCACGCGATTGCGCCGATTGTGGTCATGCACAAACGCGTCCAAGAAATGATTCGCAGCCGAATACGCGAAAAATCCCAATCCTCCCAATATCGGCGACAACGATGACGTAAGCAGGCAAAAGTCCAGGTCCCTTCCGTCCAGCACTTGCTCGAGTACGAACAAGCCGTGCATCTTCGGCCGGAAATGCTGTTCGCACAGCGCTCCATCCGATTCCTCCAGCATGCGGAAAGCCAATTCTCCCGTCACACCCGCCGCGTATATGACCCCG
Source organism: Paenibacillus sp. MER TA 81-3 (assembly GCF_023713585.1). Classification (NCBI taxonomy): domain Bacteria; kingdom Bacillati; phylum Bacillota; class Bacilli; order Caryophanales; family Paenibacillaceae; genus Paenibacillus; species Paenibacillus sp. MER TA 81-3. The sequence goes on along the minus strand of NZ_JAMAWB010000001.1, from coordinate 179,915 downwards.
TTCAGCGGGCCGAACGTGCGCTCGGCTTCCCCGATGACGGCCTCCATTTGCGTCAGGTCGGCCACGTCGGCGGACAGCACCAGCACTTCCGCTCCATGGGATTCGAGTGTGCGTATTTTCCTGATTTTCTTGCTGATGCCATCGTCTTCTTCACGGGTTGCCAACCATTCGTCCCATTGGGCGCGCGGCGGAAATGGAGAGCGGCTGGTCAACACCAGCCTGGCCTGCACGCTGCGGGCCAGAAACTCGCCCAACACAAGCCCTATATACCCCATTCCGCCCGTTATCAAATAGATGCCTCCCTGGCGCAGCCCCGCCGCGAAAGCGGTGGTCCGCTCCACCTTAGTCGGCTCATAGGCCTGCACCCAGCGTTGATTGTCGCGGTAAGCCACAGCCAGCGCAAATCCATCGTCCTCAAATTCCGCAAGCAGGTGCCGCATTAATCGGTTCCGTTGCCAACCGCCCGCTTCCGGCGGCACGATGTCGATGCTGCGGCAACGCACGTGCGGAAGCTCCTGGGAGATGACCCGGCACGGACCGAGCACGGTCGCTTTGACTGGACAGACAACGGATTCACCGGAAACGGATTGCATTTGGTTCGTCAGCACCCACATCTGGACTTCGCCGCCGGTCATTTGCTTCTTCAAGGCTTGCGCCAGATACAACAAGCTGTAAAAGCCAAGTTCCTGCACCCGCTGCCTCCACGATGCGCACTGCTGTTCTTGCAGGGAAGCGGACGATACGCCCCAGGCATGCACGATGCGGCCGGGAACCATGCCTTGCGCGCGAAGTTCCGCAAGCAGCCTGGCATAGTCCTGGGCATGCTGCGGGTTGACGGTATAGCGGGAGTCCCCTTCCTTGACGAATCGGCTGCCCGCGCCAACCGCAATGACTTGCCCCTCCTGCCGCGCAAGGAGCAAGGACAATTCCGCGGCAAACCCGCAGTCGTCCATAAAGACGAGCCAAATCCGCTTCTCCGCTGCGCTGCCGCCCGGCTCGGGCACATGAGCGGCCGGCGCGGGCAAAATCTCCTTCTTCCATGTCGGCAAATAGAACCAGTCGGCCATGTCGGCCTTTTTGCCTAACGTTTTAGCCGCCTGCTGTTCATGTCCCCTGCCCGTCGGCGGCATGTTGGCGCCGCTGTCTTCGCTCCAATAGCGCTGCCGTTCAAATGGATACAGCGGAAGGGAAACAATGGTGCGCGCTTCGGAATGGAACGATTTCCAATCGATGCGTTGTCCGTAGAGCCACAGCCTCCCGATCCGGTTGACCAGAAAAGAGCAGTCGGATACGCGAATCTGCGGGTTGCGCACCAGATTGAGCGCGTGCTGCCCGTTCCCGCTGTCGATGTAACGCCGGACCAGCAGCGTCAAATCTTGACCGGGACCGATTTCCACGAACAACGTGTCCGGATTTTGGACGAGCTGGTTGACGCCGTCGGCAAAGCGGACGGTTTCCATCATGTGCCGGACCCAATAGCCGGGATCGCATGCCTCTTCCTCCGTCAGCCATGTTCCCGTCGTTGTGGAAATGCACGGGATTGCCGGCGGATGAAGACGGACATGCCGCATGCCTTCGGCAAACTCGCCGGCGACGGCGCTCATCATTGCCGAGTGCGCAGCCGTTGCTACCGGAAGCCGCATGCACAAATATTTATTTGCCTTCATCTGCGCTTCGAAGGCATCGATTTCTTCGCTTGTTCCAGATACGATGCAGGACGGTCCGTTGACGACGGCCAATGACAAGCTTGCCGGCAAGAGCGGCTTCAGCTCTTGCTCGGACAACGGCACGCTGAGCATGGCGCCGGCCGGCAAGCGCTGCATAAGCTTGCCGCGTCGTACAATGAGCCGCAGCGCATCTTCCAGCGAGAATACGCCTGCCAGACAAGCGGCCACGAATTCGCCAAAGCTGTAACCGATCATGGCGTCCGGCTTCACGCCCCATTTCAACATCAGCCGTGCAAGCGCGTATTCAAAGCTGAAAATGACGGGCTGAATATACTCGGTCCGGTTCAACTGTTCGTCTGCTTCATTATCTTTGACCGCCGCGCTCGCCTCTTCCGCCGTGCTCCGATCTTCCGTGCCGGCCGGGTACAATACGGCTTTCATATCGCCGCCGGTTATTTCCCGGTACATGCCGAAGCAGCGGTCCATTTCCTCGCGGAATACCGGTTCGTTCCGGTACAAGTCCCTCCCCATGTTGACATATTGCGCTCCCTGCCCGGAAAACATGAACACGATGGATTGGCGTGAATCGTCCGCGGCATACGAGTGCACCTTGCGTTCGTCAAACTGGGGAGATCCGCCGACGCCTTGGGTAATCGGCGTCAATGCCTCCGCCGCTTCTTGCACCGTCTCGCAGACCAGCATGCGCCGGTATCGGAAATCCGCGCGTCCCGCCTGTAAAGTGTAAGCCGCATCGGCAAGGCCAACCTCCGGATGTGCCCGCAAATACTCGCCGAGGTTGAGCGTCATCGCATCCAGCGCGGACGGCGTCCGGGCGGAAAGAGTAATCAGCTTGGCCGGCCGGCCCTCTCCCGGAGCCGCCCGTTCCGGAGCCTGCTCCAGCACGACGTGCGCATTCGTGCCGCCAATCCCGAAGGCGCTGACCCCGGCACGCAGCGGATACCGGTCGTTGGTCCAATCGGTCAGGCCGGTATTGACCACAAACGGGCTGTTGGCGAAATCGATGTTCGGATTCGGAGTTTCAAAATGCAGGCTTGGCGGAATCTGCTTATGGGCAAGAGCAGACACGGTCTTGATCAATCCCGTGATACCGGCCGCGGCGTCCAGATGTCCGACATTCGTTTTGACGGATCCAATGCGGCAATAGCCCTTCTCGCTTGTGCCGAACGCCTTAGTCAACGCTTCTACCTCAATCGGGTCCCCGAGGGTCGTCCCAGATCCGTGCGCCTCCACGTAAGTGACACTCTCCGCCGGAATCTGCGCGGCATCCAGCGCTTTCCTGATCACTTCCGCCTGTCCCTGAACGCTCGGCGCCGTATAGCCGACCTTACGGTTGCCGTCATTGTTAATCGCCGAGCCTTTGATGACAGCATAAATGCGGTCCCCGTCCGCCAATGCTCTATTCAGCGATTTGAGCACGACGCAGCCTGCACCGTCGCCGCCTATCGTTCCCCGCGCCTTGGCGTCGAACGTCCGGCAATGGCCGTCCGGGGATTTGACCATCCCTTCTTGGTACAAATAGCCCGACTTTTTCGGAAGTAAAATCGAAGAGCCGCCCGCGAGAGCCATATCGCAATCGCCGTTCAGAATAGACTGACACGCAAAATGAGTGGCCACCAGCGAGGTGGAGCATGCCGTCTGCAGGCTCACCGCCGGGCCTTTCAGATTCAGTTTGTGTGAAATTCGCGTGCTGACCGTGTACATATCGTTAAGCGTATCGACCTCGAACATGTCGGATAAATCCCCGTTCAGTCGGCCGGACAACTGCGAGAGCCAATGGAAGTTATTGGTTATTCCAGCAAAAAGACCAATCGCTCCGCCATACTGTCCAGGATCGTAACCCGCGTCCTCCAAGGCGTTCCAGACGCATTCGTGCAGCAGACGAACCTGCGGGTCCATGACGGAGGCCTGATCGGGGCTGTAGCCGAAGAAGGCCGGATCAAATTGTTCGATATCCTCCAATACGCCCTTCGCTTTGACGAAATCGGGCCGCTTCATCAATTCGCGGTCGAAGCCGTACTCGGCCAATTCGTCATCCGTGAAGAACGAGATGCACTCTTTGCCCTGCTGCAAGTTGCTCCAGAATTCGGCAATGCTCCCCGCTCCCGGAAAGCGTCCGGCCATGCCGATAACCGCAATGTCACGGCTGTGCGCCTGTTCCGCGGCAGTCTCTCCGAGTACGGCAGATGTGCCGTCACGCAGCGGCTGAGGGACTGTTGACGACTGATCCCGTTCGGAGTTCCCTTTCCCCTCTTCCGCCAAATGTTCGGCCAGCATGTATATCGTCGGGTACTGAAACAAGGCCACTATCGGCACTTCCCGGCCTAACCGCTTCTGCAGTCTACTCTGAAGCTGGATCAGATTGATCGAATTGCCGCCCACTTCGAAATAGGTATCGTGGATGCCGACGCGTTCCCGTTCAAGCACCTCTTTCCATGCGTCTGCGATAATTTGCTCCAGCTTCGTTATCGGCAGCACTAATTCCGTGCCGGGATGCGCGCTCGCCCCGTCCGGCTCCGGCAGCGCATTTCTGTCCACTTTCCCGTTAGGCGTGAGCGGCATGCCGTCAAGAGGGATTAGATGTGCGGGAATCATATACGACGGCAGCTTGGCTCCAAGATACGACCGCAGCTCGGACACCGACAGCGCTTCGTCCGCCACGAAGTAAGCGCACAGCTCGCCTTCGCTGCCGAGATTTGTCCGCACCGTCACCGCCGCTTCTTTGATGCGCTCATGCTGAAGCAGCACCGTTTCAAGCTCGCCCGGCTCTATGCGGTGACCGCGTATTTTGACTTGGCGGTCGATCCTTCCCAAATATTCGATAGTGCCGTCCGGCAGCCAACGCGCCAAATCCCCGGTGCGGTACATGACGCCATCGGATGCGAAGGGATCGGGCACGAATCGCTCTGCCGTCAGCTCCGGCTTGTTCAAGTAACCGCGCGCCACGCCGTCCCCGCCCACGCACAGTTCACCGGGAATGCCCACCGGCAGCGGCTCGCCATGCCGGCCGACAACGTATGCCGTCGAATTGCTGACGGGACGGCCAATCGGAACCGAGTCCGCGTAATCTCGATCAATGCGGAAGCAGACGGAGAAGGTCGTGTTCTCCGTCGGACCGTATCCGTTCCATACCGTTACGCCGGGACAAGCGTCTCTAACCGCCTTGATATGCTTCGGCGACAGCACGTCTCCGCCGACGACCAAATGACGCACACCGGAAAACATCCCCGGTTTGCCCTGGGACAACTGATTGAACAGCGGTGAAGTCAGCCACATGACCGTAATGTCATGAGTTCGTAAAAACACCTCCAATTTTCCGCTGTCAAGCAGCGTATGTTTATCGGCAATATGCAAGCTCGCCCCGTTCAGCATCGCTCCGAACACCTCAAACGTCAGGGCGTCAAAACCGATGGCGCCGGTCTGAATCATCCGGTCGTCCGGCTTCACCTGCACGTAGTTGGTGTTCATGACGAGCCTGACGACATTGCGGTGCTTGACCATGACTCCTTTCGGCTTGCCGGTCGACCCCGAGGTGTACATCACATACGCAAGATCTTCCGGATTGTTTACGGATGACAAGTTCTCCGGCTCCTCACGTTCCTCTGTCGCGTCTTCCCAAGCTTCGCTGATCACCAGCACTTCCGCGTCTCCCGGTGCACGTCCGCTCAGCCCGGAAGAAGCCAAAATCAGGCTCACCCGTCCGTCCGCAAGCATATAGGCAAGCCGTTCCACCGGATAATCCGGGTCAAGCGGCATGTACGCGCCTCCTGCTTTCAGAATGCCGAGAATGGCCGCGACCGTTTCTGCGGAGCGGTGCGCGAGCAGTCCGACGGCTTGGTCGCGCCCGATTCCTCTGGCCCGCAGCAAGCGGGCGATCCTGTTGGCGCGCTCGTTGAGCTCACGGTACGTGTACGAACGACGTTCGTCTGCGACAGCCATGCGCTCGGGCATTTGCCGGACCTGTTCCTCGAACAGCTCGTGTATGGTCTTCTCGCTCGGATAATTCACGGTTGTCAGATTGAAATGCCGAATTTGCTGCCTCTCTTCTCCGGTAAGGAGGCCGATATCCTTCAGCCTCATTTCGCGGTAAGCCGTAACTTGGGTGGAGGCTTGGATGATTTGTTCAATGATATATAGGTAATGAAGAGCCAGCTTCTCCACCATATCGACGTGATGCGCCTGTTTGTTATAAGCGAAGGTCATTTCAAGTTCATCGGTCACTGTAATGCGGACTGTCAAATCAAATTCGGTTTCTTCCTCGGTATGATGGGAATCAATCGCAAGCGGTCCGTCGGTGCTTGTAACGGCCTCATCCAACGGATAGTTCTCCACCACCACGAGCGAATCGAACGGACTGCCTTCCGTCCGCAACCGCCCATGTGCTTTAATATCCGTCAAGGAAGTGCCTGCATGTTCTTCGCTTGCTTGAATGGAGCGGTTCACTTCTGCTAAGAGATCGGACAGGCCGTCCTCGGGCCCAGCCTTCATGCGGAGCGGCAGCGTATTGATAAACAAGCCGACCATAAGCTCCATTCCAGGGATGCTCGTGTCGCGCCCCGACACAGTGGTACCGAACAATACGTCGTCACTATTGGTATAATGCTGCAGCAAAAGGCCCCAAGCGGTATAAAAAAGCGCCGCTTGCGTCACTTGTTCTGAGCGGACAAACCGGCGCAGCTCCGCAGTAAATGTCTCGTTCCTTTTTTCCGTGTGCACGGCCATAACCGCTTTTTCTAAGCTTCCTCCGCTTCTCGATACCGGAATGGGCTTGTTCTGTACTTCCTGCAAATACCGGCTCCAATAGCTCTCCTGCTTTTTCTTGTCCTGCTGCTGCAACAACGAGACGAACTGCTTGAATCGCGGCTTTGGCGGCAAATTCGGCTTCTGCCCCTTGGCTAACATGCGATAGGCGCTCAGCCACTCCTTCAACAGGATACCGGTGCTCCAGCCATCAAATAAAATATGGTGAAAGCTCATCAGCAGCGTATGCTTCCGCTCTGTCTGCTTGCACAGCGTCAGCCGGAACGGCACCTGATCCAGCTTGAATTTCTCCTGTTTGTCGGCTGCGACTCGCGCTGCGATCAGGCGCGTCCGGGTCTCCTCATCCAAATTGGCGTAATTCTCATAACGAATGATGGGACGATGCTGCTTCAGCACAATTTGAACGGGCCGGTTCACCTCTTCCCACCGGAACAATACCCGCAGCACCTCGTTGGCCTGTACGACGTATGCCCACGCTTGTTCAAACCACGGTTTGTCGATTTCCCCGCTTATTTCTAGCTCGATCAACTCCACATATTGCGTAGTGTCCGGATCTTTCAAATATTGGAGCAGCATTCCTGCCTGCATCGGGGTCAACGCCAAAATATCTTCAACGTTGCTTTTGTCCAGTTTTTGCGGTTCCTTCACATCGTCACGCATCCTTTCTTGTTCGGATTGCCTCCTGCTTTTTCACCGCATACTTGCGCAGTCCGTATTGGGAAATGACCTGCTGCTGAATTTGACTAGTGCCTTCAATGATTTCAAGCACCTTCGCTTCACGGAACAGCCGCTCCGCTGGATATTCGTTGCGGCAGCCGTTGCCTCCGTGGATTTGCACGGTATCGTTGGTCACTTCCACCGCAACTTTCGATGTGAAATACTTGGCGATCGCCGTTTCGTGAATCGCATCGGCCGCTCCGCTTCTGCGCATTTCCCCCGCGGCGAGACAAAGCGAACGGGCGGCATGCACCTTGGTGACCGCATCCCCAATCATTCCTTTGACCAATTGGAAATGGTGCAGCTTCTCGCCGAATTGGGATCTAGACCGAGCATACGTGACCATCGCCTCCAGCGCTTCGGCCGCAATCGCCACTCCCGCCCATGCGATGCTGTAACGGCCGTGATCCAGCGCTGTGGACACAATATAAGTGAAGCCACCCCCCACGTTGCCGAGCACGTTCTCTGCTGGAACCTCCACTTCATCGAGGCGAATTTCGGCGATATGAACCGCACGGTTGCCGAGCATGCCTGTCATCGGGATCGTGTGCACGCCCTCGCGTTCCCGCTCGACGATGAATGACGTTATCTGTCCATTCGTATCGGAGGCGATAACGACGAAAAAATCAGCGATTGCGGCAAACGATATCCACTTCTTGCTGCCGTTCAATATGTACCGGTCGCCCTCTTTCCGGTACGTGGTTTGCACATTTTTCGCATCCGAGCCCACATTCGGCTCAGACAGGGCAAACGCCCCCAGCTTCTCCGCCCGTGCCATCTGTGGCAACCAGATCCGCTTCTGTGCATCAGTGCCGAACCGTAGCATGGTCTCCCCCAGCAGCGAGGTTTGCACCGTAAGCAGTGCCCTCGTGTTGCTGCATGCTTTTCCAATCTGCTCCGTAAATAATCCGTATGCCACCGGATCCAGCCCCAAGCCGCCGTATTCCTCCGGCCAGCTGGCCGCCAAATACCCCCGTTGCGCCATATTATCGATCAAGCTGCGCGGAAGCTCGCCCTTGACATCGATCTCTGCCGCGAGCGGCCGAATCTCCTCGGCTGCAAACTGCTTGGCTTCCTCCAAAATTCGGGCAGATGAAGCGCATGTGTGAACACTCATCGCTTACACCTCCTGCTTATGCTTTTCGATTAGCCTTACGATGTTATTGAGCGTGCTGAAATTGGCGATATCCAAATCTTCGTTCCCGACCGTAATCCCGAACTCTTGCTCGATATAGCCGAGCAGCTTCATCGCGAACAAGGAATTGACGAAGCCCATTTGAAAAATATGATCGTCGTCGGAGAATACCGCCTCATCCTCGAATACAACCAGATTGCTTTCAATAAAATCGCGAATTTTTTGCTTGTTTTCCATCGCGTTTACCCCTTTCTCCCTGCAACCGTCACCTTCACCTCGATATAAGGCGGGAACGGTTGAATTTGATTCAGATCGTTTTCAAACAAAATATTCCCCTGGCCGTCGTTGGCAACTTCCACAAAGTTAGCGAAACGGTAGGTAACGTACATCATCCTGTTGCGATCCGTCTGTTTGAAGTCGGCTCGCAGTGCTTTTCCTTCGCTTTTCGCCTGCTGCATAATATAGGTGAGCATGACGGTGCCCACACCGCGGGACATCACCCTGCAAGACATCAGCAGCAATTTCAAATGCCAATAGCTTTCCTTCAATTCGAGCAGCGCAAGTCCGATTTTGCCGTATGAGCCGTATTTATCCGTCAACTCGCACACCAGCAGCATATAGTCCGGAGACTGTCTAATCTTATCCAGCTCCTCGTAGCTGTACGTATAGCCTGTCGCATTCAACTGATTGGTGCGGACGGTCAGCTCCTCCGCCCGTTTCAAGTCCTCCTCCCTCGCCTCGCTTATGACAAAGCGCATGCCGAGTGAGCTCAGAAACGCTTCTTGAGGTCCTGCAAACGATTCTTCTTCCTGCTTGCGCTGCATGTCCTCCATATACATGGCACGACGCCGCGTCGAGTCTTCCGTAATGAACCGGGGATTGAGACGCGGATGAGCAAGCAGCGTTTCGTATGCCGCAGCATCCATGCAAGCCACCTCGGGATGTACGCTTTGCACCTCATCACGTTCGAAGGGCTGGTCGTCGATGAACAGAATCGTGTCCATGCCGATGTTCAAGTTGCCGCATATTTTCTCGATTGACATCGATTTGGCACCCCAGTTGATTTCGGGATATAGAAAATACGAGGCGATGCCGAGTTCATGCAATTTGTCCATCGCGTGCTCCGCATCATTTCTGCTCGCGATCGAATGCAGAATGCCGCGCGAGTCCAGCTCCGCGAGAATGTCTCGCATATGCGGCTTCAGCATAACCTCGCCTGACTCCAACAAAATACCATCCCACATCGTATGGTCCAGATCCCATACAATGCATTTAATTTCCTTTGCCTTTTCCGTAGCCTTGTCCATCGCTTTTCCCCCCTACAAGCTGTACTCAAAAAATCCTTTTCCCGATTTTTTGCCCAAATATCCGGCATCTACCATCTTCACAAGCAGCGGGCAAGGCCGAAACTTCGGATCCTTATAGCTGTCATACAATACGAGCAGCGAATTGAGGATTGTATCCAAGCCAATCAAATCGCAGGTAGCAAGCGGTCCCATCTTATGACCGAAGCCGAGACGGAAAATTTTATCGACATCCTGCGGCTCGGCTACCCGATCCTGAATGGCCCAGACGCATTCGTTGATCGTCAGCATGAGGACACGGTTCGTAACGAAGCCGGGAAAATCGTTGACAACCACCGGGACCTTGTCGAACGATTTCAAAAACTGCACCCCGCAAGCAACGGTCTCGTCCGATGTATGCTCTCCCCGGATAACTTCGACGAGCTCCTTCATCGGGACCGGGTTCATGAAATGCATGCCGATAACGTTGTCTGGTCTGGGCATCAATGCGCCCACCTTCGTAATGGAAATGCAGCTCGTATTTACAGCGTAGTACGTATGTAAGCCGCATGCCTCGGCCAGCTCCATGTACACCGCTTTCTTCCGCTCCCATTCCTCTGTAATGTTCTCGACGACGAACTGCACGCGCCCAAAGTCATCATAGGCAGTGGTAAATGTAATCCGCGCGAGAACGTCCTCTATGGTAAGCTGCTTCGCCCGCGGCTTGACCATTTTCAGCAGCCGGAAATCCGTTTGAATCTTATCCTTGGCTCGCCGTACGGCGTCTTCGCTAATATCCTTCAGCACCACCTCGTATCCGTAGCAAGCGAGATCCAAGGCGACGTCGCTTCCCATTACACCTGCTCCGACTACTCCAACGGTTTGTATCATTGTTCACAGCTCCTTTTTTGTGGACATCTGCAGTACGGGACTGCGCAACGCAGCATTGATGAGCGAAACCACCTGAACGGTATGTTCATTGATGAAAAAGTGACCGCCCGCAAATTCGTAGGTATGACAGGCTCGGCTGCCATACCTGGACCACTCCGAAAGGTCGAATCCTTCGGTGGCGGTATCTTCTTTGCCGTTCAGCACGGAAATATCGCAGTGAATCAGGTCCGGCTTGTCCTCGAAGCGGTGTGTCTCCACCAACTGCAAATCTCTGCGCAGCACCGGTAAAAACAACCGCAGCAGTTCTTCCCGCTCAAAGACCTCTTCCTCGGTTCCTCCTAACCGCATAATTTCCTGCTGCAGCCTGGCATCGGACAGAGTATGAAGCACATTGGTCTTCTGAGCATGAGGAGGATACGTTCCTGACACGAAGAGATGGACTGGCTCCCGCGCCATGCTCCGCTTGACGGCATGCGCCAGCTCATAGGCGACGAGCGCTCCCATGCTATGACCGAAAAAGGCGAAGTCGGACCCGTCTAAATGTTTGTCCAGGCAGCGGCATAAATCCTCAATCATCTCATCCATGCTGCCGTAATGGGGCTCCGACAGCCTTCTCCCCCGTCCGGCCAGTTCAATGGGCTGCAATTCAATATCGTCGTGCAGATGACGCTTCCACCGCGTGTAGATTGTAGCGGAGCCTCCGGCATAGGGCAGGCAGAACAGCTTGCATTTCATTTACTTCACCTCCTCAATAGCAATAGGCGGGAGCGGTTCAGACCTGCGCTTCCCCGCAGGAAACAGCCAGACTGCAATAAAGAAAAGAAAGGTGATTCCACCGACAATGTAGAGTGCATATACGAGCCAAATGACGGTGACAGGCGACCATACCGCGACTACATCCAGCGGCAGTCCTGCAAAGGCTTTACCAAGCAGCCCCCCAATGCCCCAGAAGTAAGCTCCGGTAAGCACGAACGCGGCCCCGAGTCCGATGCTCCGCCTTCCTTTCGGCGGGACGAATGCGCGCCGCTGATGACGCAGTTGACCCGGGATGCGAATCGCTGCACTTGCCAGCACGATCGTGATGACGGATATGACAATAAGCGCAACCATGGCAATCCGATCTAGCTGCGGATAGTAATCCGCTTCAACGGGCGGCGGCTCTTGTTCCCGCAATAAGCGCATCAAACCTTTCCCAATGTGAAACGTATAAGCGGAATTGATATTGGCGAGCACTCCTACGCCAAGCCGCTCCTGCGGCCTCACGATGAAATAGGACGAAAAATTCGGATTGGATCCTTGGTGCGACCATTCCTCCCCATCAACCGAAACAAACCATCCCGCGGCATAGTAGTTCTGGTTCGTGTCCGGCACCACTGCCGTATCAGGCCTATGAGAACGCTCGATCATGGCTCGATCGCCTTCGGACATGCGGTCCGTTCCAAGCTGAAGCAGCAGCCACCGCCCGATATCGTCCGCATTGGAGAGTATGTAGCCAGCAGGTGTGTTGCCCCTGTAAGCTGGAGCCTCGAACAAGCGCGGTGAACCGAACGCGAACTTGTATCCTTTGGCCAGCCGCTGCCGATCGGTCAACTGTGCCGCTGGTACGGTGTCATTCATCCCAAGACGTTGCAGCATCTGGGACATATAAGCTTCATAGGACATGCCAGACACTTGCTGAATGACCAGCCCCAAAACGTCGTAATTGATCGTGGCATATTGATATCTGCCTCCCGGACGGTCATCCAACTCCGCTCCTGACAGTGCTCTCACCGTCTGCTCCAGCGCCTGCTCTCCTGAATCGATCGGAATGGAAGCGAGCGAAGCGAACGGCACACCGCTCGTATGATGCAGCAAGTGGGCGAGTGTCACGTTTGCCGCTTGTCCTTTGTAGGTCAGTTGCAACCACGGAATGTAGCGGGTTACCGGGTCGTCCAGACGCAGCGCGCCCTGCTGCTCCAGCTGCAATAAAGCCAGGCCGGTAAATGCCTTGGAGGTCGAGCCCAATTCAAACAAGGTAGAGCTTGTTGCCGGAATTCCAGCTTCCCGGTCGGCCACCCCGAAGCCCTTGGCATACACCACCCGATTCCCGCTCACGATGACGACCGCGGCGCCGGGACTTTGCGCATTCTCGAGCTGTGCCTGCACAAACCGCTCGATGGCGGCTGCGTCAACATTCGAATGCTCTTTCCCAGAATGGGCGTCCTCTTGGGCTGCGGCCGATATCGGGCTGCAGAGCAGCGCCGCCATAAGCACATAGAAAGCAAGCTTCTTTACCACGTTTCTTCGCCCCTTTATTTAGTTGAAGAGAACGTCCAACTCTTCTTGCTCCAGCTTCACCGTCTCAAAATCGGATGGCGTAAAGTCCGACTGTTCCCTGTCCGCGCAGAACTGAATTATCTCGTTCAACCGCTGCATAAAGGCGCGCATCAGCGCTTCCATCGTGTCCCGGCTGAATTTGGCTGTGCTGTATGTTATACGGACTTGGAGCGTCTTATCGATGACCATCGCTACGACATCGGCCAAGCAAGATAGCCGGTTGCTCGAACACGTGTCGCTTCCCGTATCTTCCGAAGCAATTTGCAGCACCGGGCTGTGCAGATGATTGTCGATCTCTCCCATGTAGTTGAAGCGGAGCAAGCCCTGATCGGTCTTTGCAACCCGGCCGGAACCGTATGCTAATATGCCGTAGTCAACCCCTTTGTTCGGAATGGATCGGAGCTGCTCCTTTATGCTCTTTATGATGTCGGCAGGCTCTGTGCCAGACAGACGGAGGTTGACCGGATACATCGAAGTGAACCACCCGACCGTTCTGGATACGTCGATGTTCTCGAACAGTTCCTCGCGCCCGTGCCCCTCCAGCTCGAACGTGACCTTCTCCTTGCCTGTGAAGCTGATTACTGCCATTGCTAGCGCGGTGACCAGCAAATCGCTCGTCTGTGTGTGGAACGCAGCGTTAGCATCTCCCAACAACTTCCGCGTCTCTTCAACGGGCAGTTCCCTGACAAGCGTGCCGCATACGGCATGCCGGTCGTCAGCTGAAGGGAAATCGGCGTTCAAGCTGTCTTCCGCTTCTTCCACGACAGACTGCCAATATTCGAGGTGCTCGCGCGCTCGCTCGTGGCTGTATGCTTCGATGGCCTCCGCCCAGGCTTGGACGGAATTCGTTTTGGCCGGCAGAGGCAAGCTTGCCCCGGTCATTACCGCTTGCAGCAGCCGATCAAGGTCTTCCAGCATAATTCTCCAAGACACGCCGTCCACGACCAAATGATGCGCCGTCAGCAGGAGACTCTGTCCCTGTACTCCTTTATCAAGTAAAAGCGATTTAATTAGCAATCCGTGGCCAAGACGCATACTCGCTTTGAACGACTCGGCGCGGTTCTTCAACGCTGCGGTCCGTTCCTCCGCCGAATGATGGGCAAGGTCGCAGCTGGCAAGCTCCACGTCTTCCCGCTCGACTTGCCGGTATGCGAGACAGCCGGCCCTTTCGTCATACTGCAGCCTCAATGCATCATGATGCTGTATTAATGCATATAGCGCCGCCTGCAGCTGCTCGGTCGTCACCTTCTGCGTTAAGCGAAGCAGAACGGATTGGACATAATAATGCGGATTGTTCCATTCTCTTCCGAAAAACCAGGACGTAATCGGCAGCGGCTTGATCGTCCCTTCGCACAGACCCTGCTCAACCGAAGCAGACACGTTCATTTCAATCAGCGCCGCCAGTTCATAGATAACCGGATAACTCAAAATGTGTTGAACCTTCAGCCTGTAGCCTGCGGCATTTACTTTGGACGCAATCTGAATCGCCTTGATCGAGTCGCCGCCCATACGATAGAAATTGTCATGGGGATTCATTTCCTCTACCTGCAGCACTTCCTTGAAAATGTCCGTCAAAAATGCTGCGATGAGATGGGGCTCCCCTGTATCGATCTGTTCGAGCGCTCGTTCCGGAGCAGGCAGAAGCCGGCGGTCCACTTTTCCGTTCGGCGTCAGCGGCAGTTGATCCAGACGGACAAAATACGCTGGAATCATATACGAAGGCAGCGCCTCCGCCAGCCTCATCCTCAGTTCCAGAGAAGCAAGCTCTCCCGCGGCAACGAAGTAGGCGACAAGATGATGCTGCCCGTCATCCCCGGTCTGATCAATGACGACCGCTTCTTCAATCGGGTCCATCGCAAGCAGTTGATGTTCGATTTCTCCCATCTCAATGCGGTACCCTTTAATTTTGACTTGGTGATCGATTCTGCCCAGATATCCGATCTCGCCTTTATCGTGACGCATGGCCAAGTCGCCGGTCCGGTACATGCTCTTGCCCGGCAGGAACGGGTTGTCCAAAAAGCGTTCCTGTGTCAGCTCTGGTCTATGCAAGTAGCCCCGGGCCACGCCGTCCCCAGAAATGTATATTTCGCCAATCGTCCCATTCGGAACTGGCTCCAATCTCTGGTCCAGCAAATAAATTTGCACGTTGTCGATCGGCTGTCCTATCGGCACTGACGTCCCCTTGTCCCGCGCTGGGTCGTACCGGTAAATCATGCAGCCAACCACCGTTTCGGTCGGGCCGTATTCGTTGTAGATGTCAATGCCGCCACCACACCGCTCGTGAATGTGATGAGCAAGCGCACACTTCAAATCCTCTCCACCCACGATGAATGTCCGGACGCTAGAAGCATACAGATCGATGTCTTTGATGAGCGCAAGATGCGCCGGCGTCAGCTTGATGACCGTAGCCTTGTTGTCGCGTATAATGCGGTGAACAATGAATTCGTTCCCATCGTCCTCATAGATTTCAATGCGGTTGCCGCTAATTAACGGCGTAAAGATAGATGTCACTGTCAAGTCAAATGCAATCGAGGAATAGAGCGCAAACACATCGTCGTGCGCGTGAATATACGTTTTGTTCGCCCACCAAATATAGTTCACCAGTCCTCGATGTTCGATCATCGTCCCCTTCGGATTGCCTGTGGAACCCGAAGTGTAAATGATATAGACCAGATCGTCCGCCGTGCTCATTGCCGGCAGGTTGCTCTTGTCGTTTTCGTATAGACGTTCATCATCGAGCGCGATAACCGCACCTTCATAAGACAACTGCTCCCATTCCTTGCCGTGCGTCAGCAGAAGCGAAGCTCCGCTATCCCGTAAAATATATTCGATCCGCTCCTTGGGATAATCGGGGTCGATGGGAAGATACGCGCCTCCGGCCTTGATTACCGCCCATATACCAACCACAATTGCCAGAGAGTGCCGTCCCATGATGGCTGCCGGCGTATGCGGGCGGATCCCGCTCTTCAGCAGCGTGCGTGCTAGCTGATTTGCTCGATCGTTCAGCCCGCGATACGTAAGCGATTGCCCATTGCATGAAGCGGCCACGCGGTCCGGCGTCCGTTCAACTTGTTCTTCGAATAGCTGCAATATCGTTTTTTGCGCAGGATACGTACGTTCCGTCATGTTGCACGCGTACAGAAGATCTGCACGTTCACCCGGCAGCAGCAGCTGTAAATCACCAATTCGGGCATCGGGGCAACTTATAATTTGATCTATTAAATGGAGCAGGCGGCAGTATATTTCATCGATTTGTATGTCTGTATAGTCGCCTGTTTTGTAATCGAAGTACAACTCCAGCCCGCCATTCGATGACCATTCAGTGACAATGACCTGCAATGGATACAGCTGGTTGCCGTTATGAACTTCGATTTGCTGCATTTTCCATCCGGGGCCGAAGCTCCGGTCAAATGTAGTATTGTAATAGTTCACGCACACTTGAAATAATTGATCCAACCCCCTCTTCTGAAGTTGGAGGTCCTGCACGAGCAAGTTGTAAGGATATTTCTGATGGAAATAGCATTGGATGAGTTCATGGTTGACGTTATGTATGAACGTGGAGAAGGACATCTCGTATTGGATGTCAGCGAGAAATGGCATCGTGCTGGTAAACATCCCGAATGTGTTTTTTTCTTTGACTCCGGTACGGTTTAATACGGGTGTGCCTATCATGATGCGGTCTTGTTGGTTCGCTTTGTGGAGGTAAAGGAGCATCGTTGCTACAAAAAAGGTGTTCAACGAAATGTGATGCACATGTGCGAAATCGCGAATGGCTTCTGAGGTGTGCGAGCTTATCAGGAACTTCTTGCGTTTGCCTGACGTGCCGCTTGCCGTAGTATGCAGGGCAACGTCATGGACGTGCTCGAATTTTTTTTGCCAGTAGTGTTTATTTTTCACAAGACGGGAAGACGACAAATACTTATGCTCATGTCCGATGTAGTCTAAATAGCTGGGCCGTACTTCCTGCTGAACTTCCTCACCTTGCATCAGCTGCGTATAAATTTGGTTGATTTGCGTCGTCATCAGTTGAAAAGACCATCCGTCAGAGATAATATGGTGGGCTTTCGTTAAATACGCGCTCTCCGACTCGTTAATTTTGACCAGTGCAAAATCGTAAAGCAATTCCCCGTCCAGCGGCAGGGGATTGGCGAACTCCGCACTCACCCAAGCATCGACATCAGCATCCGAAGGTGTAGTCGTAAAATCGATGAACGGGAACGTCCTCCTTCGATACTCTGTCACTGTCTGCTGCACCGTGCCGTCTTGTTCAACGAGCCGTATGCGGATGGCATCGTTTTGCCGGATAAACTGGTTTATCGCTTCCTCCAACAGCTGAAAATCGACGGGACCGTAAATTTTGATTAGTCCTCCAATGTTATGGAGGCTCGTGCCTGGATAGATGTTCTCCACGTACCAAATGCGCTTTTGCGGATGTGTTAACGGATACAGCTTGCGCGCGTCGTCCAGAGAAATGACCTCCAATCGGGTTAAGTTACGAATGTTGAGGAACATGCTGGTGTTCCAGCGCTTCCGCTACCGTTCCCAATATCCGTTTTTCGCTTTCCATTATGCAAGTCACTTCGTTAATTCCTTGCTCCAGAATAGCATCGTCTCCGGTCATGGCGAACTTCATCAGCAAATGCCGCAAGGCAAAAGCTTGTTCCTCTATCGGTTGGAAGCATCCTGCAAAAGCTGGCGGAAGAAGCCCCTGCTCGCATAAATAATTGATTCGAAGCCCCATCGTTTTCTTATGCTCCCACAAAATATGGATAGGCCTTATATCACGTTTCCGCACAAGCACGGGTATGTTGCAGATGAGCGCAGAATAGACTTCTACGCCGAATGCCGCCTCCAACGGGTCAGTCGTCCCACGGTTGCGCAAGGAAACATTGCAGGCGGCAATGTACTCTTCCATCGATTGTTTGATGAACGCCGCATCCAGCCGGTAGCTCCCTGCTTTATTGAATTTGTACAAATAGATTTGCTCTTGATAGTTGTCCGTCCATTCAAGATGGCGAAATCCCTGCTCCAATTCATGAAACGGCACGATCGTCTTCCGGAACTGCATCTCCTCATCATAGCCGAGAACGAGGAACGTCCGCTTCGCAGCATCGTAACCGTACACCAAAATATCATGAGCATAATGAGTTTGACGATAGACTCGTCTGTGAGGGATATAGTACTCATCGACATTGAGAGAGATCGTATAGCCTGAATTGATACCATTTACCAGAAATTCGACAATTCCTGGTGGTGAGTCGAGCACGATTTCCCGCTCCAATTTTTGCGTAATCAGCCACGGACAGTGAATGAAATCTTCTCCATAAAAACTGAACGGCACAGAGCCTGAAGTGCGTTCTTCGTCAAGGTCGTGATGGCAATAAAGGTGAATGAAATTGCTGTAAAACCACGGCAGCGCCTCTTTGCGGGTGAGCGCCGTACAAAGAGGATAGGCAACATATTGATATCCCACAATCGGGGGAATGACCAATTCCAATTCCTTGACGCCCAAAACGATATCCACCTCTTCTTTATCGATAGAGATATTATGTAAAATAATGAAACATAATGCAATTTTCTTCGATTAGTCATTATTCGTATTTCCTGTAAGTTACTCTAACAATATTCCCATAGGTGTATATTGTTGTCAATATGTATTGAAAGTTTTTAACAGTTTTTTCACAACCCTTCTTATCGTTCCTGTTACTAATAACATTTTATTCAAAATCACGTTATATGTAACATTATTTATATGGATATATACTTCTCTGTATAGCCCAACAGCCGGCGCCCTTAACACGCCGGCTCTCACTCTAGCATTTCTAAAATACCTTTCTTGCTTCCCTCTCCTCCTTCAAAATTTCGACAGCTTCCCGGAACCGCAGTGAATGCACGATTTCCCGCTCCCGCAAAAATTTCAACCCGTCCTGCAAGTCAACGTCATCCGTCATATCGATGAGCCACTGGTACGTGGCGCGCGCCTTCTCCTCTGCGGCAATATCCTCATACAAATCAGCAATCGGGTCCCCCTTCGCTTGAATGTAGGCAGCGGTCCAAGGCACGCCCGCGGCGTTGCTATAGAACAGCGCACTATCGTGCGCCACATAATGAGGTCCCAGACCGGCCGCATCCAACTGCTGCGGGGTAGCATCTTTGGTCAGTTTGTAGACCATAGTGGCAATCATTTCCAGATGGGCGAATTCCTCTGTCCCGATATCGGTCAACAGGCCGATCACTTTATCCGGTATCGAGTAACGCTGATTCAAGTAACGAAGCGCTGCGGCTAGCTCGCCGTCCGCGCCGCCGTACTGTTCCAGCAAGAGCTTTGCCATACGCGGGTCGCATTTGCTAACCCTGACGGGATATTGTAATTTCTTCTCATACACCCACAATCAAGCGTCCCCTCCTTTGGATGTTCTCCATTTTATCCTGTTCTCCATTCTATCCATTTCTGTTTATCGTTCATCGATTACTCAATAATGTTTTCACAGTCTAACGTTCGCGTCACAATGTTCACACCTGCCACGGCCACGGCGTCTCTATCCACGACCAAGGACATCCTGAATACGCACGCCCATAGTTTTGCAGCGGGCCGTATTTTTCCTGAAACTGATTGGCCATCTTCATCCTCTCATGCGTATAATGATTAAATTGCTGAATGGCCTGCACATCCCAAGGATGCGTATCCAAGTACAAATTCAACTCCAGCAGCACAAAATCAACGACCTGCAGCTGCTCCAACGCTTGCCTATACTCCTCGGTATGAAAAGGATGCGCGTTCATGTTGCCTCTCCCTCCCGTCCCCTTCTAGGCCGATATGGGCTGTGTAGCGCCGGCCAGAGCGTCCCGCAGCGCAGAGCTTGTTCAGGCGGAAACTGCGGCCAATTCGGCGGCTGGAAGACGATGAATTGATTCGGCGGCACGACATACGTTTTAAATGGCAGCGGCGGACAAGGATCGCACGGACTTCGGTACGGCACATATATCCGTTCCTGTGATCTGCCTGCCGGATGGCAACCTGCCCTGAATTCGGGTGGCACCCCTTCTTCAGGCAGACTTTGCGCTTCAAACTCGTTCCCCATGACGCTTTATTACCTCCTTCGTATCACTGCACTATACATCCGTCTTTATTACACATATGAAGAGAGAAGAATGTCCCATGATAAGCAAGAGAATAAGAATAACTCCTCAGCAGATTTTCCAGACGAAGCGCTCGTTCTAGCGGTACGTTCTATCCGTTTCGCAAAAAAGCCAAGGTACGGCATGCTTGTGCACATCCGGTTACCTTGGCCTCGTCTTTGTCTTCTTCTGTTATGAACCGCCTTGCCGAATTAACCGGTTGACGGTCTCGCGGCGCACACCGATAAGCTGACCAATCTCTTCTTGCGTCAGCAGTTCCGTTAACGGCGCCTCTTTCGTATAACTGTCAAGCCACTTCTTCAAGAGCTGCAGGCGTTCCCCCGGCGCACCGATTGTCAAATGATCGATGCGCTGCTGCATGAATCTGAGCTTCTCTTGGAGCAGCTTAGCGATACTCAGCGCTTTGTCCGGATAGAGACGAAGCTCCTCATACCATTCCTCTGCCGGAATACGCTCCACCTCGCTTGTCACCATAGCAATGGACGTGCCGTGGCAATCCTTGGGCGAAATAAGCGAATGGTGAGGCACAATCTCCCCCGGATACAAAATGTTAAACAGCACGATATTGCCGTTTTCATGCAGACGCGTAACCTTGAACAGGCCGCTCGCGATGCGATATAAGTAAGTGCCTGGATCTCCTTGGCGAAACAATATCTCCCCGCGGTGCAGCGTAATGTGCATTCCTACCTCTCCTTTCCTGCTGCCAACATCTCTGCGAATGACGGAGTATTGACGAGACTTTTGTCTCTATTGTAATCATTTTTACGTCTTTTGACCACGAACGCCTATTGAAATACGAATATTTGTTCGGTATTATAAATATAATAAGAACACAAGTTCGTATTTTTTGGATTTGTTATTTACCCTTGGCCAAATAAAAATGAAGGAGGAAGAGATAGGAATGGGTTCTCTTTCCGCTGCGAATGGCTCTCCTCCACACGATGGGGAAGATGCCTTCATTGTTAAGCAATACGTCATCCAGACGCTCATTCTCGATGTGCTGGAGCGTGATATTAAACGTCTTGCCTCTTCAGGGCTGAAGTTGGCTGACATTTACGTTCAGCGGCTGCGTCAGGCACAAGACGACG
Source organism: Paenibacillus sp. MER TA 81-3 (assembly GCF_023713585.1). Classification (NCBI taxonomy): domain Bacteria; kingdom Bacillati; phylum Bacillota; class Bacilli; order Caryophanales; family Paenibacillaceae; genus Paenibacillus; species Paenibacillus sp. MER TA 81-3. The sequence goes on along the minus strand of NZ_JAMAWB010000001.1, from coordinate 158,899 downwards.
CCTCAACCGACCTGTTCCGTCTCCGGCGGCAGTTCCGTCAGCGCGGCATCAAAGTATACGAGGAGGAGCGTCAGGAGCATGGCGTGCGCGTCCAGTACGTCTGCCGTGGGTACCATCACTCGTTCTATATGCTTCGTGGGCTGATTCGAGCAGAGGTGAGGAGCTTAATGCAAAAGTATTTACACGTGTCTGCCACGTAATTGGGCTTTGTGGCAATTGCGCTCACAATCTGTGACATGCCCGCAGAAGCCGCCTATATTCGCCATTGTCGCATGCTCTGCTGCTAATTCATGCTATTCCGCACTCGAAGCTGGCGAGCGATGGATTACAATACCCAATTCCGAATCATCGTGTCATCGTGCATGCTGGCACCAAAAAGCCGACTCCTTCGTTCGGGAGCCGGCTTTTTGAACAACCTCCTATAGACTATAGAGCGAAGCTGGCGCCTACAATGTCGCAGAACTTAATCCATTCCCACTCTACAGTCCCCTGCAATTTAATCTGTTCTTGTTGTTTATCGAACTGGACTACTTTACCGATAAGCTCCCGGTCTTCCCATTCACTGTATACCGTCAACCTAATCGATGTACCATTCCATATGGATTCGGCAATGGCACGAGCTATTTGCTCTACTTCCTGCGCATCTAACACAGGCCGCCGCTTTCGCTCCAAGCTCTGCTGATGACGGACGTATGCCTCCTTATGCTCGGGAAGCATCATCCGCGAAGATTCAAATAAACCATTAGCTTTTAGCTTTTTACTCATTTGTAGTGCCCTCCAATTTTTCGGGAACGGTCTTTCGCTTGGCCAGCCTCCTTCAAAGAAGTCGCTCGCATTATCGCCGTATCGCCATATTTTTGTTTAATCCAATCTGTCGTGCGTTCCAATGCCATCTTTCGTTCACGGTCGTCGAACAGAGTCAGTTGGTATTCTTCGCTGCTGGTCAAACCTGTCAGCGACACACCGATCTTGCGCACCGGGAGTCCGTTCCAGTGCCGACGGAACAGCATACATGCCGCACGATACACCTCGTCCGTTATGTTCGTGGGATCTTCGATTTTCATTTGCCGGGAAAATCCTGTCGGGCGGTCGAAGTCCGCTCCTTGACAGCCAACGTTCACGACCTGCCCCATATATCCCTTCGTCCGGCAGCGCTGGCAGACCAGCTCGCACAGCTCCAGGATGACGATCTCGATCTCTTCCTGCATGACATAGTCCCGCGGGAGTGTCATCTGATGGCCGATTCCCTTCTGCCGATCGTGCGTGCCCGGCGTGACGGGCGACGAATCGATACCGTTGGCAATCCGCCAGATGACCTCGCCGTTAATCCCCCACCGCTGCCTCAGCTTGGATAACGGCGTTTGCGCCAAATCTCCGATCGTGCGGATGCCCATCCGGTGCAAATGGCCGGTCATCCTTGAACCGATCATGAACATTTGATGCACAGGAAGCGGCCACAGCACGTCAGGAAGTTTTTGCCGCGAAAGGGTGAAGATTCCGTTGGCGTTCTTCTTCGCAAAGTTATCGCACGCCATCTTGCTGATGACCTTGTTGCAGCTGATGCCAATTCTTGTGTACACGCCGGTTTCCATTTGAACCTGTTGTTGAATGCGCTTTGCAATCGTTTCTGGATCACCAAATAACGACAGGCTGCCTGTCACGTCCAGATGCTGCTCGTCAATGCTGTACGGTTCGACCAAATCAGTATACGACTGCAATATTTCGGTAATGTGTAGCGATACCCGAATGTATTCCTCCATATGGGGCCGAACGACAACGAGCTCCGGACATTTGCCCACAGCTTCGCCAAGGCGTTCTGCCGTCGTAATCCCGTGCTGCTTCGCAAGCGGACATGCGGCAAGGACGATTCCTGACCGCCGCGCAGGATCTCCCGCTACGACGAGCGGTTTGTTCTTGTATTCAGGGTGAGCTGCTTTTTCAACACTTGCATAAAAAGATTGACAGTCTGCCAGCATAATAATCCGTTCCGATGGTTTGCTCATATAGTTGCTCTTACGTCCCACATTACATCCTGTATTACATCCCGCACCACAACATCACCCCTACAAAGAACGTCTGTTCTTATATATACACAGAATACCGAACATATATTCCCGTTTCAACCGGGATATATTACATATGAGGGTGCCCGCATATATCCCCCCCCTTGGGCAGACTATGCAGCCTTTGTATTCCACTACCAACATCGGATTGTGATAATATGGAGAGGAGCCTATCCGGCATCATAATCGTATTCAATACGATCCCAGCACAAGAAGAAAGGATGCGCAGCTGTCATGTGTGGAAGATTTACGTTAACAGTTACAGTGGAACAGCTTATGGCTTATTATTCAATCGATTCGAGAGCGGCCATCCCTTTTCATACACCGCGCTACAATATTGCCCCAAGCCAAGCAGTGCTGGCCCTTATTCATGACGGAACGAAGCTGCGGCTCGGCCCGCTGAAGTGGGGCTTGGTTCCCGCTTGGGCCAAGGACGATAAAATAGCATGGCGCACCATCAACGCACGGGCGGAGACGCTGCAAGAGAAGCCGGCATTCCGTCTGCCGTTCGAACGCAAGCGCTGCATCATTCCGGCAGACGGCTTCTATGAGTGGAAGCGCCACGCGGACGGCACGAAGCAGCCGATGCGCATCGTCCGCAAGGACGGAAAGCTGTTCAGCATGGCAGGATTATATGATACGTGGCTGAACGCCGAAGGGGAAAAGGTAAGCACGTGCACCATCATTACGACGGAGCCGAATGAACTGATGGCCTCCATCCATGATCGGATGCCCGTCATCGTTCCGGAGGAGCAGCTGTCGTTCTGGCTTGACCGCCGCATCACCGACACGGGACAGCTTCAATCCGTCCTCCGCCCTTATTCTGCGGCAGAAATGGAAGCTTACCCGGTGGATGCGAAGGTAGGCAATACGCGAGTAGATGACCCAACCTGCATCCAGACGCTGTAACAGCCTATTAAGATTAGACACGAAACAAATACAGGGAGAGGGTATCCGCTGGGAGAACTGGCATTCGTCTTTGAAGCGAGTCATCCCACACACAGTCTCATCCCAATGACTTGGATTCAACAGCTCTAAGTCGGATACCCCCACCTGCTTATTTCCTAAATCACTTCATTATTCCTCCACCACCAATGGGACCTTTTATGTCAACATGACCGGCAGCGGGAATCATTCGTTGGCCTGTGCGCGAATGAGGATACAGCTGCTCCGCCATATGAACGTCCCCTTTACCTCATTTTGGATAAGAGTTGCTTTTTCTCCTAAAGGCGTAACATCTATCGAATAGCAAAGCATCCACTCTTCATGAATAACGCAATGTTCCGTTCGTGCAATAGCTCATTCAGACTAAAGGGGATCACTTCATCCTGCCCTTGCTTCATTCTCCCCTTTCATCAGGGAGCGGTACGTCCGATCATGACTTTAGATGCTGTCCGCTTAACTGCCAGAGCATGAACCGACGCTCTGTAGCATAATATCCATACTTAAACGGCATGAGGCTTATCCTCGACATTACCCTTTCTGACTGTATGGGAGAATAGAGCTAAGCACCATAGACGGAAGCACCGCATCATGTTCTCTGGCTATGAACAAAAAATTATATTTTCGATTCGTTTTTTTAACGCGATGAGGGAACTCGTTTGCAGGGGAATGGGTTGCTGCTGTTCTGAACGGTGGGGAGAGTGTGGCAAAGGAGCGAACTGACATACTCTTCTTCAGGAAGGGGAAAGAAACTACAGGGCCATAGAAAAGGTCAAAAAGCCCGGTTCATTGTAAAACCGAGCTTTCCTTCACGATAATTGAATTTACCGGAACATCCCCCACAGCTTCAGGAGATGAAACGTGTTGTTCGGGTCAATCTTCTGCGCGATAACGAACTGAATGATCTGCTCTTCCTGCTGCGTATTCAACGATTCGTTCAATGCCTGTGTGATTTTACGCAGCAGGCTGCGCACTGCTGGGCGATTTTGCAAGTCCGCCTTCGTGACTCCATCCAAAATAAGCTTAACGCGCTCTTTTGCTGCCGGATTTTTTAGCTTTTGCTTTATTCGCTCAACTAACTGCGGACTAATGCCGTATTTCACATAACTCATGCGGTGTAACACCTCCGGAACATAAGCTGCCCTTGTCCTTGGGACACAAGCTGCATTAGTTCCAATATATGCCCGCCCGCTTGTCTACTATCCGCCCGTTTTTAGATTTGCCGGAAACGGGATTAATCCAGAAGTTCTCCCTGAAACAGCTGCTCTTGCTGCAGCACATCACGCAGCGGCCCATACTCAGGCGAAGTCCAGAACGATTCCGAGCGGATAAACGCCGCCGCATCATCTCGCGCTTGCTCCAGCACAGCGAAATCATTCGTCATGTCCGCCAGCTTAAATTCAGGCAGTCCGCTCTGCTTCGTACCGAAGAAATCACCCGGTCCACGCAGTTCCAAATCGCGCTGCGACAGCTCAAAGCCGTCGTCGGTCTCCGTCATGATTCGCATCCGCTCTTGCCCCACTTCCGATTTTGGATCGGCAATCAGAATACAATACGATTGATGGCCGCCGCGTCCGACGCGCCCGCGCAGCTGATGCAGCTGCGACAGACCGAAGCGCTCTGCGTCCATGACGATCATGAGCGTAGAGTTCGGCACATCGACGCCAACCTCGATGACGGTCGTCGATACGAGCACATGCGTCTCGGCGGAGCTGAACGAACGCATCGCTTCATCCTTCTCTGCCGTGGACATGCGTCCGTGAAGCAGGCCGACGCGAAGGTCGGGAAGAGCTTGCTGCATCTGCACATGCACATCGATCGCATTTTGCACGTCCAGCTTGTCCGACTCTTCGATGAGCGGACAGATGATATAAGCCTGGCGGCCTGCGGATACTTCACGACGTATGAAGCCAAGCACCCGATCGAGCATATCGTGCTTTACCCAATACGTCTTAATCGCTTTCCGCCCAGCCGGCCGCTCACGAATGGAGGACACATCCATATCGCCGAACGCCGTAATCGCGAGCGTCCTCGGAATCGGCGTAGCTGTCATCGTCAGCACATCGGGATTCAGTCCTTTGCGCCGCAAAACGCTGCGCTGATTCACGCCGAAGCGATGCTGCTCGTCGGTAACGACGAGTCCGAGCTTGCGATAATGCACGTCGTCCTGAATCAGCGCTTGGGTGCCGACAAGGATGTTAGTCATCCCCATCTGCAGCGCGCCAAGCACATCCCGCCGCTTGCGTTCGGTCAGGCTGCCCGTGAGCAGTCCTACTTCGATGTCATGCGGCTCGAACAGCTTCTTCAGCGAACGAAGATGCTGCTCTGCCAAGATTTCGGTCGGTACCATCAGCGCACCTTGGTATCCCGCCCGAACCGCGGCGTACAGAGCGACGGCCGCCACGACCGTCTTGCCGGAGCCTACATCGCCCTGCAGCAAGCGATTCATGCAAGATGGCGAGCGCATATCATGCAATATATCAGTAACCGCCTGCTTCTGGCCTTCGGTCAGTTCAAACGGCAAACTGCGCACAAACTGCCGGACGGTCGCATTGTCGACTTCGTGCGGCACACCGTCAGCGCGCTCGCGTGTTACCGCCCGAAAGGCGTGCAGCTTCAATTGGAATAAGAGCAGTTCCTCGTATACCATTCGTCTGCGGGCCTGCTTGCCCTCCTCGACATCGTGCGGCACATGCATCGCCCGTACGGCCTGCTTACGCGGCATTAACCGATAGCGCCGCATGAGTTCGGCCGGCAGCAGCTCCGGAACCGCCTCCCCGAACTGCTGCAATGCCTGTGCAATCGTCTTGCGCATCCATGTCTGTGTAATCTTGCCGCCCACAGAATACACCGGCTGCAGCGTATCCTTGCGCCCGCCGCCACGGTCCGGGAATTCCGATGCCGATACGGTAAGCTGCATGCGGCGCCCGTCCCACTTGCCGGTTAATACGATATCACGTCCTTGCGTAAGCTCCTCACGCAAATAATGACGGTTGAACCAAGTTGCAGTGACAAGCCATTCATCGATCATCACCTTGCACGTCAGGCGTGATTTGCGGCCAAATCGCTGCAGGACAGGGACGCTCATAATACGTCCTTCAACGGTAACCTTGTCTCCATCCTTCACTTCGCTCAAATGGCGAAGACGAAAATCTTCATACCGAAACGGGAAATAATCGAGCAAATCAGCAACAGTAAAGATGCCAAAGGCGTGAAGCTCTTGTTCTTTCGAAGCGCTCACGCCTTTAATCATCGTTACCGGACATTGTTGAAGATGAATCATGATGACATTCCGTTCACTTTCCTCAAGCGTGCCCTTCATCTGCAGGCCACATGAAGACAGCGCCGACGCCGGTTCCTACATGCGTCCCGATGACGGATCCAATGATCGCATACTCTAAGGAACGTAAGTCGAACGCAGTCCGAACCGCTTCCTTCAATTCGTCTGTTGCTGATTTATCGCTCGTATATCCGATGACTGCGTGCACCGGCTTCCCCGCGAAGTCGCGCCGCAGAAATTCCAGCACGCGCCCCAAGGCCTTTCTATGGCCGCGCACCTTGTCCAACGCGCATACTTCGCCTTCACTATCCACAGATAGTATCGGTTTAATGTTGAGCAGTGTACCGAACAGAGCGGCGGCTTTCCCGATGCGTCCGCCCTTTTGCAAGTATTCTAGCGTATCCACCAGAAAATAAAGTTTGCGCTCCTGCTGATAACGTTCAATCATCGCCAATATTTCTTCTTTGGAATGACCGGCTTCAGCCATGCGCGCCGCTTCGACGGCAATGAGCCCGAAGCCGTAGGAGGCAGATTTGGAATCAACAATCGTAATGTCTGCTGCTTCCTCCATCATATTTTTGGCGAGTACAGCGGACTGGTACGTTCCACTTAAGGCAGCTGACAAGTGAATCGAAATAATTTGAGTGTCCGGCTGTTCGTCATTCAACCGTTTGAACACATCCATGAACTCAACTGGCGAAGGTTGGGACGTTGTCGGCAATTGCTTCGCTTTCGCCAACTTCTCATAGAACTCTTCCGCATTGATAGTTACTGCATCCTTATACATTTCATGACCGAAATGCACTTTGAGAGGAACCATTTCAATTCCGTAACGTGCTCGCACCTCATGCGGAATATCCGCGGTGCTGTCCGTTACAATACGGATATGGGCCATACAGAAAATCCCCCCTTCACATTGTCCTTATTCGACGGAAATAATATAGGAATAAATCGGTTGTCCCCCTTGATGCACTTCCACTTCGGCATCCGGGTATTGCTCATTCAGCCACGCGATCAATGCTTCCGTATCTTCTTCACGCGCTTCTTCCCCGGTAAGCAATGTAACAACTTCTCCTCCGTCAGCCAGCATCTTCGTCATCAGTTGCTGCAGCGTATCGTTTACGGATTCGGTCGTCGTTATGATTTTGCCGTTCGCAATGCCCATATAATGACCAGCTTTAATGTCCAAGCCGTCAAGCGTCGTATCCCGAACGGCATATGTCACTTGTCCAGAGATAATATGGCTGATGGCAGCTTCCATTGCCGTCGTGTTTACTTCCAAGCCCTCATCTTCCTGGAACGCAAAAGCCGCGGCTATGCCTTGCGGAATCGTCTTGCTTGGAATGACCGTTACATCACGCTCCACAATCTCGGCCGCTTGCTTCGCTGCCATCACAATATTGGAATTGTTCGGAAAAATATAAATATGCTGTGCCGAAATCGTCTCTATCGCATCGATGAAATCTTGCGTACTCGGATTCATCGTCTGTCCACCTGACAAGACGACGTCCACGCCCAGACTTTTGAAAATATCACCAATGCCTTGACCCATCGCTACAGCAATAAAACCGTAAGGCGCAAGCTCATCGGCCGGTGGATCGACAAGCAGCGTCTCCACGGAAACTTCAGGCACAGGAATGTCAGCAAATACCTCTGGCATAGCAGACATTTCCCCGTGCTCGCCTTGAATGATTTCCCGATGCTGCTCGCGCATATTTAATATACAAATTTGTATCAGTTCCCCGTATCCGAGCGCCAGGTCCAGCACTTCACCCGGCTTGCGGGAATGGACGTGAACTTTAACAATGTCGTCATCCGGAATGACGATAATGGAGTCTCCATTTTTCGCAAGCGCTTTCCTGAAAAAATCTTCATTAAATGGCTTAGCGTTGGAACCGTTGCGAGAACGGTCAATAAAAAATTCCATATCATATAAAAACTCGATATCTTCCGTATGCAGCTTGGCCTGTGCAGAAATTGGAGCTTCATGCGCAGGCGCGACCGCAGCCGGCTTCTTCACCTGAACGGTTACCGGAGCAGGAGCCGCCGTCTCGTCAAATACGCCGTCTTCCGATTCAAGCACGCTTAAGAAGCCTTCGTAAATGTATACTAAGCCTTGTCCACCCGAATCAACCACCCCGACTTGCTTCAATACGGGCAGCATATCTTGTGTCTTGCTTAGCGTTTCATTCGCTTTAGCTACCACTTCACGCATGAAACCGACCAGGTCCGGCGTCCGGCGGGCTATATGAACCGCATGCTTGGCCGTTTCTTTCGCGACGGTCAGAATCGTGCCCTCGACAGGCTTGACGACCGCCTTATATGCCGTATCCACGCCGCTCTGCATAGCATGCGCGAATTGGACTGAATTCACTTCGTCATGGCCAGCTACTCCTCGGCTGAAGCCGCGGAATAATTGGGACAAAATAACACCCGAGTTCCCCCGAGCACCCATAAGCAGCCCTTTAGACAACACCTCCGCCGTTTTGGCGATAGACGTTGATATTTTTGCTTTCATTTCCGTAATGCCAGCGGTCATCGTCAAGTTCATGTTCGTTCCCGTGTCCCCATCCGGTACCGGAAAAACATTCAACGAATTGACGTATTCAGCATGGCGATGGAGCGAATCAGCACCGCCCAGCACGATATTGGAAAATTGTGTTCCATTTAAAGAACGCTTGTTCAACGAATATTCCCCTTCCTAGCTTGATACACGCACGTCCTGCACAAAGATGTTCACTTCGTTCACGGTGAGACCGACTACTTCATTCAGTACGTATTTCACCTTCACTTGAATGTTGTGCGCCACTTCGGAGATCTTCGTCCCGTAACTAAGGATAATATATAAATCTATATGTAGCGCATCCTGTTCCTGGCGTACTTCGACACCACGCGATAAATTTTCACGTCCAAGCAGTTCGGCAATGCCGTCCTTTAATTGCTTGCGCGAAGCCATGCCCACAAGTCCATAACATTCCATTGCCGCAGATCCGGCGATGACCGCTATGACTTCTTCGGAAATACTCACTTTTCCGAAATCGGTATCCAATTGGATGGTCATGGTTCGTTCCACTCCTTTTTTTTGAGTATTATGGACTAATCAATATTGTACTATAATAGAAAACATAAATAAACAAAGTTTTTGATTCAGTTGACGGGGGATTTTAGAATATGATATCATATTTAAGTATTTAATTGTATGCAGTAGTGTTGCTTTGGGATAAGGAGGTGTTAGGCATGGCTCGCAAATGTTTTGTAACGGGGAAGAAACGTGGCTCAGGTAACCACGTATCGCACGCGAACAACAAAAACCGCCGCTCTTGGGGTGTAAACGTGCAAAAAGTTCGCATTTTGGTTGATGGTAAACCAAAACGCGTCTACGTGAGCACGCGCGCATTGAAAGCAGGTAAAGTGACTCGCGTCTAATCCCATGGATTATATAGAAAGAGCACCTGAACGGTATCAGGTGCTTTTTTGATCGTGGGAGAAAGTACAGTTGCTGCTCTGATGAGGAGTTGTCTTATCACTTCAGCAAGCTTCTTGCAGAAGCAGGCGCTGAAAATGACAAGATGCTTGCGCTGATTCATCTTGCAGAAACGGTCCGTCCTTTCAACAAGGACGGCCGGGCCGTTTCTACTCGCGACCGGAACCCGTCATAAGCATTTCTTCTGCTAAGCTATGTCCCGCTCCCGCTCGGGTGCTATATCGTTAGGATGGATGATTACGGATTCAGCAGAATGGCCGCCGGGAGTGTCAGTTTTTTTGAAACGTATTTAATATCGCCTTGACGAAACCTCCTAAAAATTTCGGCAGCTTAAATGTATAAAACTTCATCTTCCACCCTCCTCGTCGTTCTCATCCTACCCCGCCCGGAATCAATAGCCGGCCCTTTTTTGTGAAATAAAAAAGGCTACATGAGAGATCTGTGCTCATGTAACCATCATATGCCGCAGCCGTATCATCTATGCAAAGCGAACAAGCCCGTTTCCATCTTTAGTTTATGCAGCAGGCGCAGGCATTTGCTGCATGTAAATGGCCATGGACATCACAAAGACAAAGACGAAGTAAAACAAAATCGCCAGCAAGATAAAACCGATACGCATTCCTTTCGTTTCATAGCGTTTGAAGAAACGAATACCTAAAAACAAAGCGCCTAACGAGCAAACCAAGTTAAGCGGCAGCTTCAAAAACGCATACATGCCTACCAATGATCCGCACACAAAACTGTACAGCACGAGCATCAGTCTCGTTCTCCACATCGTTCATCTCCCCTTTTCCGTCCGGCCCTGCCTATCGTTCAATGAGGATCTCTATTTTACCGCAGCTGCTCGTCGTATCGCTTGAATCGCAGCAGCGCGATCATGTGCGCCGTATACCGCACTGCCAGCCACGAGCACGTTAGCCCCCGCCTTCACGGCAAGCGGAGCGGTATCCGCCGTAATGCCTCCGTCCACTTCAATAAACACATCGCGGCGTCCCCGCGCGTTTAGTTGCTCACGCAAGCGGCTGATTTTATCCGTCATCGATTCGATGAAGCGCTGTCCCCCAAAGCCAGGATTGACCGTCATAATCAGGATGAGATCCACGTCATCGAGAATTTCTTCGATGCAAGACAAAGACGTTGCCGGATTTAGAGCAACTCCCGCCTTGGCACCGCTTTCTTTAATCTGGTGTACAACCCGATGCAAATGGGGGCATACCTCCGCATGCACCGTAATGAAATCCGCACCCGCCTTGGCGAAGGCAGGCACGTATTTTTCCGGTTCCACAATCATGAGATGAACGTCGAGCGGCAGCTTCGTATGCGGGCGGATCGCTTCCACAATGATGGGCCCGAGCGTCAAATTCGGCACGAAGCGGCCGTCCATAGCATCAACATGAATCCAATCAGCACCGCCTTGCTCCACATCGCGGACTTCTTCACCCAGCTTGGCAAAATCGGCTGATAAAATGGAGGGGGCGATCTGAACGTTCTCAATCTGTTTCATGCTAGTACCTCCGTTTTTTGTCTTTCATTTCTTCAAAAAATAGTACGTAATGCTCGTAGCGTGTCTTGTCAATCTGACCATTCGCTACCGCTTCCTTCACCTGGCAGCTAGGCTCATGAATATGGGTGCAGCCACGGAATTTGCAGTTTTCCGCATAGGAATGAAATTCACGGAAGCACGTTCCCAACTGCTCCACGCCAAGTTCGAGAAAATCAAGCTGGCTGAATCCCGGCGTATCAGCGATATAACCGCCGTGGGGCAACTGCAGCAGTTCGACATGACGCGTCGTGTGCTTTCCGCGCCCCAAACGCTGGCTGATTTGATTCGTTTCGAGCTGGATGCCCGGAATCATGGCATTCAATAAGGAAGACTTCCCTACGCCGGATTGACCCGCGAAGACGCTAATATCTTCAGTTAGCTTGTCCGCTAACCGCTCATAGCCGTAACCGCCTGCGGCGCTTGTCGGTATGACATCATAGCCGATACGGGCATACACTTCTATGATATGCTCCATATCTTTGCCGACCGCAGCAGCTTCCGCTGGCGGAAGCGTCTCGATAATATCCCATTTCGTCAGCACGATAACGGCATCTAAACCGGCATGTTCAATATGTACGAGAAACTTATCCAGCAGTTGGCGATTCAAGACCGGCTCTACCACAGAGAACACGAGTGCGGCAAGCCCCACATTGGAGATCGGTGGACGAATCAACTCCGTTACACGCGGTTCGATTTCGTCTACCGTCCCTTCCCCGTTCTCTGTCATAGTGAAGATAACGCGGTCCCCAACGAGTGGGGACACGCCTTTCTTCTTAAATATTCCTCGGGCACGGCATTGGATCGTCTGTTCGATAGATCCTTCTTCCGGTTGAATGTAATAGTAACCGCTCAGCGCCTTTACGATCAAGCCTTTTGGCATGCAATATCCTCCAAGGTCTTATCTACCCCAATCCGATTATTCATTTTCATCATCTTCATTGTCCGGGTTCTGACGATTGTGTCTGTCCTTCCACGGATTCTTGTCCTTGTTCTTGTTCTTGCCCTTCCCCCTCACCTTCAACTCGCCTGGCCAAGGGGTCGTCAATCTCAGGTATCGGTACATTACCCTGCTTCGCATCGATGTAGGATATCGGATACGTATCAAGGAATGTGCCGTCACGGTAAACAAGGACGACCCCATCTTTATTTGGTGCTAGCACAAGCTCTACGTTGAGTACTTGGGAGGATTTAATCTTCTCAGTGCCCCATTCCATGTTCTCTCCACGCGCATCAGTATACACAATTCGTATCGTACTGTTCTTTCCTTCTTCCTTCGGAGCTACCGGGAGAGGTAAAGTATAATTCAGCGCTTCCGGAGGGAAACCGGAGCTTACATAAATTCTCACTTCCGACCCTTTAGACACGGGATCGTTCGGTTCGAATGGCTTTTGCATAAATACTTGCCCTTGCGGCTCATAACTCGGCTCTTCGACAATGCCGTCTTTCGCCAGCTTCAATTCGTTCGCTTCAATCTTCGCTACCGCCTCATCTTTCGTCAAACCAACCAAACTTGGCATACCGAACGATTCTTTTCCTTTGCTGACGGTAAACTTAATCGAAGCTGTCTTCGGATCGACCTGAGAATTCGGCTGCGGTGACATTCCGACGACGACACCCGGTTCAGCATCATCGTGATATACTTCATCCTTCGTTATATGCGTACTCTCGAACCCGAGCTCGACCAACTGCTGCACCGCCGTCTCGAACGGCTTGCCCGCATAATCCTGCAGCGAGACAAGGGGTGTCCCCTCACTGACATACAGACGTATGGTCGATCCTTCTTTGACCCTAGTGCCTTCCGACTTGCTTTGGTCAAAGACGATCCCCTTTTCGAATCCTTCTTTATGCTCGTAAACGATAGGATCCTCCACTTCGAGTTTATATTCCTTCAACTTGTCTTTCGCCGCTTGCTCCGTCAAATTAATGAGATTCGGCATGCTCACATCTTTAACGACAAGCAGGCTCTTCACATAAAATACGACACCGACCATAATTGCGAGAAAGAGCAGTGTCACCCCACCCCAAATGGCTGGCTTTACCCAAGACTTGCGCGTCTTCGCTTCTGCCACAGCAGGCGAAGGGGCCGGCGAACCTGCCGCACCAGAGTTGGAAGAAGCGGCATAGGTGTCATACTCCTTGGGTGCGCTTTTCTCCATCGGGCGAATCGCAGGCATCACTCTCGTTTCCTGTTCATCGTCAAAGGGTACGCGCGAAACAAATGTCAGCTTCTGCTCGTGTGCCCGTTCAGCAGACAAACACGTTTCCAAGTCTCGCATCATTTCCGCAGCCGACTGATAACGCTCTGCTGGATTTTTGCGCATCGACTTTAAAATAATGTTCTCTACGCTTTGCGGAATATGAGGGTTGACGAGCCGCGGCTCATCAAACGGTTCCTGCAAATGCTTGAGCGCGACACTAATCGGGCTTTCCCCTAAAAACGGAAGTTTGCCCGTAAGCATTTGATACAGTACGATGCCAAGAGAATATAAGTCGGATTTTTCTCCGGTCAACACTCCTTTGGCGTGTTCGGGTGAAAAATAGTGCACCGAGCCTACGACGGAACCTGTTTGTGTAATCGTCGAGGAAGTGACCGCGCGCGCGATTCCGAAATCCGTTACCTTTACACGGCCATTTTTCCCGATAAGAATGTTATGGGGTTTAATGTCACGGTGAATGATTCGGTTCTGGTGGGCATGCTCCAGCGCATCGCAGATTTGAATGGAAATACGCACTGCCTCTTCCGTCTGCAGCGGCGCCCGTTCCTGAATAATTTCGTTTAAGTTATGACCTTCGATATATTCCATGACGATAAAATGCGTATCCTCTTCTTGTCCCACATCATAAATGCTGACCACATTCGGATGGGATAAGGAAGCAGCGGATTGGGCTTCCCGTCGAAAACGGCGGATGAATTCCTCATCATGCACGAATTGCTGACGCAACACTTTAACCGCAACATAACGGTTAAGCAAATTGTCGAGCGCTTTATAGACAAGCGCCATTCCGCCTCCGCCGACACGTGCAATAATTTCATAGCGCCCGGCTAATGTAGTTCCAATCACGAGTTCCACCCCTCTTCCATGGTGCCGGACTCGGCCTGCTCCAACAGAACGATCGTGATATTGTCGTCTCCGCCAGCATTGAGTGACTGCCCTAGCAAACGGTCTGCTTTCGCTTCGAGCGGAAGAGAAGGATCGATGACGGCGCTCCATATTTGATCGGAATTCATCATATTGGTCAAGCCGTCGCTGCACAGCAGGAGATACTGTCCGCTGCCGAGCGTAATCGGCTTCATATCCACCTCAACCTGCGCGTCTGTTCCGAGCGCACGGATGAGCACATTCCGGCGTGGATGCCGCATCGCTTCCTCCGGTTCAATCTGACCGTTCTTCACCAGCTCATTCACGAGCGTATGATCCTCTGTCAATTGAAGGATGCCTTGGCGATCGACAGAATAGGCCCGGCTATCGCCGATATGTCCGATATAACCATTGCACTTCGAATGGTCAAATAAGGCCGCAACGATGGTTGTTCCCATGTGATAATACTTTTCATCCTGTGAGGCAATATGAAATATTGTTTGATTTGCGCGCAAAATAGCAGCTTCCAGCGCACGTTCCAACTGGTTGGCCTGCAAATCTTGCGGCAGCGCAGAGAGCTCAGACACTACGGTCTCCACCGCCAAGCGGCTTGCTATATCACCAGCTTGATGACCGCCCATCCCGTCGGCCACAATGGCCAAGTAGTAGCCGTTATCAAGCACAGCAACGTATGCGCGGTCCTCGTTCACTGCGCGTACACGTCCGACATCGGAACGATGCACAGCTTTCATTCTAACTCACCTCGCCTTAGACTCCATGTGCTTCGCACGCAACTGACCGCATGCTGCTGCAATATCATGTCCTTGCTCACGGCGAATCGTAGCATTGATTCCCCGATCCTGCAGCGCACGGTGAAACTTAAAAATATCATTGCGCGGGGTGCGGACATAATCCCGCTCCGGCACATAGTTTACCGGAATGAGATTGACGTGTGCCAGCATGTCCATCCGCTTCAGCACATCTGCCAACTCCTCCGCTTGTTCCACTTTGTCATTGACGCCACCGATGAGCGCATACTCGAACGTAATGCGCCGGCCGGTCTTATCCTGATAATACTTGAGCGATTGCATCACTTCCTCAAACGGAAAGCGGCGATTCACCGGCATCAGCTTGGAGCGGAGCGCATCATTCGGCGCATGGATGGAGATCGCCAAGTTAATCTGGGTGTCTTCATCCGCGAACTTGTAAATGCTCGGCACGATGCCGCTCGTCGACACCGTAATGTGCCGCTGGCCGATATTGAGCCCTTTTTCATGAATCATAATGCGAAGGAATGCCATGGTCGCATCGTAATTCTCGAAAGGCTCCCCTGTCCCCATGATAACGATACTGCTGACGCGCTCATCCGTTTCATCCAATATCTTCTGCGCGGCGACCACTTGGGCCACAATCTCTCCGGCAGTCAGGTTCCGCTTCAGCCCGCCAAGCGTGGAGGCGCAGAACGTGCAGCCGACGCGGCAGCCGACTTGTGTCGTTACGCAGATGCTGTTCCCGTAGTTGTGCTGCATAATTACGGTTTCGATAGCATGGTCATCATGCAAGCCGAATAGAAATTTATACGTTCCATCCTGCGATTTCATGTGTGTAATTTCTTTCAGAGTCACAAATTGATAATGCTCCTCCAGCTTATCCCGCAGCGATTTGGACAGATTGGTCATTTCGTGAAAATCATTGATTCGCTTGACATAGAGCCAATCAAATATTTGTCCTGCGCGAAATGCAGGCTCGTTCTGCTCCTTTAGCCACTGCTGCAGCTGTTCAAAAGTTAAATCGTATATAAATGGTTTCATGTGTCTGTCCAACCTCTCAATTCTTAACTCGTCATGCAGTCGATCTATTTTACCACAAATGGCAGTCATGCTAAAAGCCATAGCTTGGAAGCCAGTCCCAGAGCGGATCACGCACAACAAAAGCCACAATATTCAGGAGTATTCTCTTGAACATTGCGGCTTTGGATTTGAATTGAAGTGCGTGTTCAAAAAGGTCACTTTTTGCAATACCTCTATAAGCCTGCTCAGGAAGAAGGCCTTCGTGGCAATGCCTCAAGACTGTTCCGCTCCGGACTCCGCGTTCCGACGCCTGCTAGACGGCCGCGTTAGCGCTTCGTCAAGCAGGCGATGAAGAAGCCGTCGGAGCCAGCGTCCTGTGGCAGCACCTGCAGCATCCCGGCAGGGCTGCGCTCGAGCGCCGCAGCGAGCGCTTCGGCAGGCAGTGCGGCCTTCCACGTCTCGTCAAGCTCCCAGCCGTCGTGCGCCTGCTCGGAGAGGAATGCGCGCACGACGGCTTCGTTCTCCACGTGCTCCACGGTGCACGTGGAGTAGACGAGACGGCCGCCCGGCCGCACGAGCCGCGCAGCTTCGGCGAGCAGCCGGGCCTGCAGCGCCGCAATGGACGATACATCCTCCGGATGCTTCGTCCATTTGATGTCCGGCTTGCGGCGGATAACGCCGAAGCCGGTACACGGCGCGTCGAGCAGAACGGCATCGAAGCTGCTTTGCGGCAGCACTTCGCTGAGCGTCGCCGCATCGGCGTTCATCGTGCGCAGCGACTTCAGCCCAAGGCGGGCGGCCTGCTCGGCGATAAGCGCCACCTTATGGGCGTGAACGTCGTTCGCGACGACTTCCCCTGTGTCGCCCATCACTTCGGCGATATGGGTGGACTTGCCGCCAGGGGCGGCGCAGCAGTCAAGCACACGCTTCCCCGCTTCCGGCCGCAGCGCTTGGACGACGAGCATCGAGCTCTCGTCCTGCACGGACAAGCGGCCCTCGCGGTACCAGACGCTGTGCGCAAGATTGCCCGCCCCTTCGGCGACGATGCCGTCCGGCGTCACCGTGGACGCCTTGACGTTCAACCCGCTCGCCTGCATGTCGGCGAGCAGCGCCTCCCGGTCGGCCTGCAGCCGATTCACACGTGCGCTGCCGTGCGGCGGCCGGTTATTGGCCGCGCACATCGCTTCCGTCTCCGCTTCGCCGTAAGCTTCGATCCAGCGGTCCACGAGCCACGCTGGGTGCGAATGCTCCCATGCAATGCGGCTGACCGCATCATCCGCAGCCGGAGCATTCCACAGCTCTGGCTCGCGCATAACGGCGCGCAGCACGCCGTTCACGAAGCCGCCCATCGCCTGCTGGCCGCGCCGCTTCGCAATTGCGACCGCTTCGTTCACCGCCGCATGAGGCGGCACGCGGTCCAAATACCGAAGCTGGTATACGCTCATACGCAGCAGATTGCGCATCCACGGCTTCAGCTTCGCCAGTCCGCGCTGCACCTTCTGCTCGAGAACGCCGTCAATCGTGTTCAGCCGCTGTATCGTGCCGTACACAAGCTCTGTCGCAAGCGCCGCGTCGACACGTTCCAGCTTCGCCACCTGCAGCGCTTCATTCAGCTTCAGATTGCTGTACGAATGCTCCTTCTCCACCTGAACGAGCACCTCGAGCGCTACGTCACGCGCCGTGCGCCGCTTGCCGGTTGGTTGGGACCCACGCTCGCTCACTTCAGCACCGTCCCTTGACTCAGCTTCCCGCTGCGCACGAATTCAGCAGCCGGCATCGCCTTCTTGCCCGCTGGCTGTACCTCGGTCAGACGCAGCGTGCCTGCGCCCGTCTGCACTTCAATCCCACGCGCATCCGCGGTCAATACGGTTCCCGGCTCACGTCCGCCGGCGTTCGAAGACGCGTCGGCAGGCGCTTCGCACGCCCACACTTTGAACACTTCTCCGTTCCACATCGTAAACGCGCCGGAGAACGGAACGAGTCCCCGTACTTGATTGAAGAGGTCCTGTGCCGGACGCGTCCAATCGATTTGCTCATCCTCGCGCTTTAAGTTCGGGGCATACGTTGCTTCGTCATTATTTTGCGGTACAGCTTCCGCGCGTCCCGCAATCAATTCCGGCAACGTGCGGCGCAGCAGGTCAGAGCCCGCTGCGCTCAGCTTCTCGAACATCGTCCCCGCGTTATCGGCGTCTGTGATCGGAACTTCAACACGGCTTATCATGTCCCCCGTATCCATCCCTTCCGCCATGTACATAATCGTCACACCCGTCACCAGCTCCCCGTTCATAATCGAACGCTGAATCGGCGCGCCGCCGCGATATTTCGGCAGCAGCGACCCATGGACATTAATGCAGCCGAGGCGTGGAATGTCGAGCACCGATTTCGGTAAAATTTGCCCGTAAGCCGCCGTCACGATAAGATCCGGCTGCAGCGAGCGAATATCTTCAATCGTAGAGGAGACACGCAGCTTCTCCGGCTGCCATACGGTAAGGTTGTGCTGCAGCGCCGCCGCTTTGACCGCAGTCGGCGTCAATACCCGCTTGCGGCCAACCGGACGGTCCGGCTGCGTAACGACAGCATCTACTTCATAGCCTTCTTGCAGTAACATTTCCAAGGATGGCACGGCAAATGCCGGCGTTCCCATAAATACAATTTTGGTCATTGCTTATTCCCTACTTTCGCGGGGCACCTCATATACGAGTTCCGCAATTTCAGTAAAGAGCACCCCGTTTAAATGGTCGATCTCATGTTGGAAGGCGCGGGCCAAGAAATCAGTCGCTTCCAGCGTAAATTCATTGCCGTGGCGATCCAGTCCCTTCACCTTTACCTTCTGATGCCGACGAACGTCACCGTTCAGCCCGGGAATGCTCAAGCAGCCTTCAGGCCCGAACTGCTCCCCTTCCGTCTCCACAATAACGGGGTTAATCATTTCGATTAATCCGTGCTCGTCCCCGACATCAACGACAATAACACGCTTTAAAATGCCGATTTGCGGAGCGGCGAGCCCTACGCCTTCGGCATGGTACATCGTATCCGCCATATCGTTCAGCAGCTTATGAATATTGGGCGTAATTTTAGGTACTTCCTTCGCGATTTGATGAAGAACCGGATCCGGTTCAAGTACAATGATGCGCAATGCCATCAGGCACACCTTCCTTTTTTATCTATAAATGATTTCTCATAACTATTTTCAATACAACTACATCATCATCTGCGGATCTATATCGACGCTAAACCAAATATCCTGCTCTTTCGAGATGGAATCAAATTCAGCCATCGCTTCTGCCATCAGTCCCGATAAATCCACGTTGCCTCTGCATTTGATGACGCATTGAAAACGGTAGCGGCTCTTTATCCGTGGAATCGGAGAAGCGACCGGACCGAGAATGTCCACCGCGTCCGCGTGCGAATCAAGCGGCTTGAGCCAGCCATGCTGTTCAGCCAGCTCCTTTAAGCGCATTGCAGCATTCTCCGCTACGCGGACGAGCAGCGGCAACTGCTCATGCGTCATCGACAGGAGCGCCAAGCGGCAGAACGGAGGCACGATTTGATTGCGCCGATGGCGCAGCTCGTCAGATGCAAACGCCGCATAATCGTGCTTCGACGCGTGAAGGACGGAATAATGCTCCGGCGCATACGTCTGTACGACAACTTCGCCCGGCAAATCGTGCCGTCCTGCGCGGCCGGCCACCTGGGTGAGCAATTGGAACGTCTTCTCTGCCGCCCGGAAATCAGGCATATGCAATGCCGAATCCGCCGCAATAACGCCAACCAGCGTAACGTAGGGAAAATCGAGTCCCTTTGCCACCATTTGTGTGCCTAACAGCACATCGGCCTTCCGTTCACGGAATTGCTGCAGCATCCGTTCATGTGAGCCTTTTTCCGATGTTGTGTCCACATCCATGCGGATGACGCGAATGCCTGGAAATCGTCTTGCCAGCTGCTCCTCCACCCGCTGCGTGCCCGTTCCGAAATAGCGAATATGCTCGCTCTCGCAGGAAGGGCAAACCGAAGGAGCCCGTTCCGCATGGCCGCAATAATGGCAGCGCATATGGCCGGTCTTCATATGGTACGTAAGCGAAATGTCGCATTCCGGGCACTGAGCCACATAGCCGCACGTCCGGCACATGACAAAGGTGGAGTAACCGCGGCGGTTCAGGAGGAGCACCGTCTGTTCGTTCCGTTCAAGCCGCTCTTCCAGTGCCTTCTCCAGCGGAGCGCTGAACATAGAGCGGTTGCCCAGCTTCAGCTGCTCTCGCATATCTACAATTGTGACCGGCGGCAGCTCTCTCCCGCCGACACGGGTCGGCATGGCGACAGACGCTAAATTCCAGGCCGGCGGCTCTAGGCCGCGCGGCAACGTATCGCTGCCATACAGCCTGGCTGCATAATATGTTTCCATCGACGGGGTAGCGGAACCGAGTACAACGACTGCCCCGTGCTGCCGCGCACGTTCTATCGCCACATCCCGCGCATGATATTTTGGCGTTTCTTCCTGCTTATAGGACGTCTCATGCTCTTCATCCATTATAATAAGCCCGATGCGGGCGAAGGGGGCGAACACGGCAGAACGCGCGCCAATAGCCACCTGTACGCGGCGTTCGCGAATCTTTCTCCATTCGTCATACCGTTCCCCTTGCGACAGACGGCTGTGAAGCACAGCCACCTTGGAACCAAATCTGCCTTTGAAACGCTCAACCATCTGCGGTGTGAGCGAAATTTCCGGCACGAGCACGATCGCTTCTCTGCCTGACTGCAGACAGCGATCAATCGCTTGCAAATACACTTCCGTCTTTCCGCTGCCGGTCACGCCGTGCAGCAGGAACGATTGATGCCGTTCAGCATCCAACGCCTCAATCAAGGAGTCAAATACACCTTGCTGCTCTTCTGTGAGCGGCAACGGTCGCGACGGCTGGAACTGGCGGTGCGCAAATGGATCGCGCATAACCTCCACTTCATCGACAACGACATAGCCTTTCGCTTGCAGCGCCTTCACGGCGGAAGTATTCAAATCCTTAAGCGGCAGCTCGCCTCCGAATTCCAGCAGCTGTGCCAGCACCTCGCGCTGGCGCTGAGCTCGACTGCCGAGCGCTTCGAGCAGTTCATTGAGCTCCGCCTGCTCGACAGCTAGCTGCACCCGCTTCAGCTTTTTAACTCCGATACGGTCCTTAATTCGCTCCGTCTCTACGAGCCATCCGTGCTGCACTGCCTCTTTGATAAGTCGTGCCGCATCCGGAAAAGCCTGCAGCAGCTTCGGTGCTGCTATCGGTTCATGCCGCTTCACATAAGCCAACAATTCACGCGTCAGCGGGTGATCCAGCACAGAGGCAGGCCATAGCTCGAACTGTTCCCCGAGCAGGGAGGCAGCGGAATGATGAGGATGCTGCAGAAAAATAATCGCATCCTCCCCAAGCTGCACCGCCTTCTCCCGCTTGCCTTTCATCGCCCCAGGAATCATCGCCTGCAGGGCGGCTGTCTGCGTACAGACATAGCGGGCGCTCATCCATTGTGCCAGTTCCACCAAGTCTGGCGGCAGCGGCGGGACGACATCAAGCAATTGCTGCAGCGGCTTCAAACGATGCAGCGGCACATCGGTATAATGCGACAATCTGATGACGAAGCCTTGAACCGTGCGTCCGCCGAACGGCACGCCAACCCGGCTGCCGACTTCCACCCACGACGCGAGGTCGTCGGGAACCGCGTAGTCAAACGGACGGTTCGTTGCTTTACTTGATACATCCACAATGACTTGAGCCACAAGACCATGCCGTTCCTCTTCGAAGCCCGACTCTGTCCCGAAGCTCATCGTCATCACTACTCCATCTCTATTCAAGCGAACGCACCTCTTCGGCAGTAAGCATCCGCTGACCGGAACCTGCCGGAAGCCGTTCAGCTACGATGTGCAGCAGACGCTTCGCGATTCCCGTCTTCGCCATGAGCGGAATGCGTTCCACCAAGCCTTGTTCCTCATAGATCAACACTTCGTTATTGTCCGAACGGAACCCTGCATCAGAACGCGACACATCGTTCGCTACAATCAGATCAAGCCGTTTGCGCCGCAGCTTATCGATGGCATACTGCTCTACGTGCTCCGTCTCTGCCGCGAATCCGACGAGGAACTGATGCATTTTCCGCTTGCCCAGCTCCTCCAATATATCCGGATTGCGCTCCAGCTCGATAATTAGCTTTTCACCGGTCTTTTTTAATTTCTGTGCCGCCCGGTTAACTGGCCGATAATCCGCCACGGCCGCTGTCATAATGACAATATCGGCGTTGTCGTATTGGGACGTCACCGCATCGAACATATCTTGGGTCGATTCGACCGCGATAACCTCCATGCCTTCCGGTGGAGCAACCTGAGTCTGTCCCGCTATGAGAATAACCTTCGCTCCCATACTGCGTGCCGCATCTGCAACGGCGAACCCCATTTTCCCGGAAGAATCGTTCGTAATATAGCGGACCGGATCAATTCGTTCCAGCGTACCGCCTGCGGTGACCAGCACCGTTCGGCCGGACAGCAACTCTTCCCCGCCGCCCAGTCCAGGTTGAAGTTCGGCATCATGGCCCAGCTTGCTTGGCAGCGCCACCTCACTGACGGCTTGTTCCTTTGCTGTGGCACACCACTGCTTCACATGCTCCACGATATGCTCCGGTTCAGCCATCCGGCCTTTGCCCGTATATCCGCAAGCAAGCAGACCCTCTTCCGGTTCAATGAACATGACGCCTCGTTGCCGCAGCACGTCCATGTTCTGCTGCACCGCAGGGTGAGCGTACATATGCACATTCATGGCCGGAGCCACCAAGATCGGGGCCATCGTCGCCAGCACGGTCGTCGTTAGCATATCATCGGCAAGTCCATGAGCCATCTTCGCGATCACATTGGCCGTCGCCGGTGCGATAAGGACCAAATCGGCATGATCCGCCAAATGAATATGGGACACGACCGATGCATCCCGTTCATCGAACGTATCTGTATACACGTTCTGACGCGACAGCGTCTGAAACGTCAATTCCGAGATGAATTGAGTGGCGGACGACGTCATAATGACGTGCACCTCCGCACCCTCCTGCTTTAATTTGCTGCATAGAGCCGCGGCTTTATAAGCCGCGATCCCACCAGTAACTCCGAGCACTATCGTTTTCCCTTGCAGCATACGCTCCCGCCTTTCCGTTACGTTTCATGCAAGCGTTTTTTCATTACATTAAAAATATACAACCTTGAAAAAAATAACAACCTTTCGGTTGTTATTTGGATTATAGACTCATTTAAGAGCATACTTGGTTCGATATCCCTGCTTGAATAAGCAGACCCCGATCCAAGCAGCCCGCATACGATACGCGTTTTCCGTTACAGAGGTTGTTCAAAAAGCCCCTTTTTGAACACGCAATTACAGAACCGTTTTTGAGCGTTCTTGCGTTTGTGTACCTTGTTGAATAAAAATATTATCACCGTAAATTTCCTCCAACGCCACACCAACCTGCTTGTGCGATTTTGGCTGAGTCATCTCCGTACGGTTTCCGTCACGCAGCTGGCGCGCCCGGCGAGAAGCGGCAACGACCAAAGAATATTTACTGTCTACCTTCTTCATCAGTTCATCAATAGATGGATAAAGCATAGTTCAACACTCCTTTTCTTAGTGCTTCTTGACTGATTTACTTAGTCCGAAGCGTGTATCGACAATGAACCGTGACAAGGCACACTTCGTGAAAAGTGCGCCCTGCTCAGCCTATTCATTAGGCTCAATTTTACAATGTTCGGCAATAACGATGCTCTCTATACGTTCGCAAGCCAAGTCAATCTCGTCATTCACGACCGCATAATCATAGTTCGCCATGAGCGCGATCTCTTCAACCGCTACATTCATACGATGATCGATGACGTGGTCGTTCTCCGTTCCGCGACCGCGAATACGGTCCTTCAACTCGTCCAGCGAAGGCGGAAGCAAGAATATAAAAATGCCGTCAGGGAACTTTTCTTTTACTTTCAGCGCACCTTGGACTTCAATCTCCAAGATGATGTCGCGTCCTTCCTCGAGTGTGCGCTCGACGAAATCGCGCGGCGTGCCGTAATAATTCCCTACATACTCGGCATATTCAAGCAATTGATCCTCTTCGATCATCTGCATAAATTGTTCGCGTGATTTGAAAAAATAATTCACGCCGTCCGTCTCGCCGATCCGCGGCTGGCGGGTCGTGGCGGACACGGAATAGATCAAATCAGGCATTTTTTTCAGAAGCGCCTTACACACCGTGCCTTTACCGACTCCAGACGGGCCGGAAAGCACAAATAATAACCCCTTATTCATGTTCGTCTCCATCTTTATTCGTCGTTGTCGTCATCCTTAGTTGATAAACGGTGCGCTACCGTCTCCGGTTGTACGGCGGATAAGATGACATGGTCACTGTCCGTAATGATAACCGCACGTGTTCGACGACCGTATGTAGCGTCAATAAGCATATGGCGGTCACGTGCTTCTTGAATGATTCGTTTGATCGGAGCCGATTCCGGGCTCACGATGGAAATAATTCGGTTGGCAGATACAATATTACCAAAACCGATGTTAATCAGCTTGATCGCCATTACAGGTCCTCCCTCTAAATTCGAACGCTCCTAGTTTATTCAATATTCGCGGCTTGTTCGCGAATCTTTTCCAGCTCAGCTTTCATGTCGACGACCCGGTTGACAAGTTCCAAATGGTTCGCCTTGGAGCCGATGGTGTTCGTTTCCCGATTCATTTCCTGGATAAGAAAATCAAGCTTGCGTCCTATCGGTTCGCTGCTATGGAGCAGCTGTCCGAACTGTCCAAAATGGCTCTTTAACCGCGTTAATTCTTCGTCAATGTTGGAGCGTTCCGCAAACAATGCTACTTCCATGCCGAACTTGTGATCGTCAAAGGAAGAATTCGCATCCAACAGTAGCTCTATACGCTGTTTAAGCTTGGTTCGGTACTCGGTCACAACAACCGGAGCCCACTCCATCATTTCCATATGAAGCGACTGTAAACGGCCCAGCCGTTCTGCCAGATCCCGATTGAGGTGGCTGCCTTCCATGGCGCGCATCCGGCATAATCCATCCATTGCTTCGGTCAATCCCGATTCCAAGCAAGAAGCAAGTTCTTCCTCGGACCATGATGTCTCTTCTCGGATCGTAATAATATCAGGCAGGCGAAGCCAATCATCAACGGACAATTCTCCCGATACGCCATATTTATCACGGAGCAATTGAGAGGCTTGCATGTAAGCTTCGAGCGTCTGGTCGTTAATTTCGACCAGCGTCTTCGCTTCACCTTCACGCTCCTTGTTAATAAACACATCAATTCGGCCGCGCTTCACGTGCTGCTGCACGATACGGCGCAGACGATCTTCGTAACTTGTCCATTCACGCGGCATGCGGAGCATGATTTCACAATATCGATGGTTTACGGATTTCACTTCAATGCTTAGTTTGTATCCGCCAATCTCGCGTGCGGACTGACCATATCCGGTCATGCTGTAAACCATGAGAACCACATCCATTATCCTATTTTAATTGATTATGTTGGTCGAAACAAGGGGTCTGTCTGCCGTTCCGCTTTTTCCCATACGTATTGCGTCAATTCGGCCGTCATTTCATAGAACATAAATGGAGTCATAAAATAAATGCCTTTAAAATGATTTACTGCTACGTCCAGCAACTCTTTGGCGATTGCTACGCCTTCCTGGCGCCCCGCCTCACCTTCGAGTCCTTTCATACGGCCTCGGACTTCATCGGAAAGCTCGATGCCTGGAACCTCATTATGCAAATATTCCGCGTTTCTTCCGCTCGCCAGCGGCATGATGCCGATAAAGATCGGCACGTTCAGATGCTTCGTTCCTTCAGCAATGCGTTCGATTAACGCGACGTCATATACCGGTTGCGTCATAATGTAGTCCGCTCCCGCTTCAATCTTCCGCTCGAGACGCGTGATGGCTTTGTCCAAATGCTTCACGTTCGGATTGAAAGCTGCCCCGACGACAAAGGTGGCTCGCTGTTTGAGCGGCTTACCAGAGAACGCTAAGCCTGTGTTCAACTGCTTAATCATGCGTATAATTTCAAAGGAAGTCAAATCGTAAACCGAGCTGGAATCAGGCAAATCACCGAATCGCGCCGGATCCCCCGTGACGGCCAGCACGTGGTCGATGCCAAGTACGTTCAAACCCATCATATGGGACTGAGTGCCGATGAGATTGCGGTCGCGGCATGCGATATGAACCAACGGCCGCATGCCAAGCTTATCCAATACCAGATAACCGAGCGCCATATTGCTCATTCTCGTAACGGCAAGCGAGTTATCCGCCAACGTAATCGCATCTGCCCCAGCTTTTTGCAGCGCCTCCGCTCCCTTCATGAACTTCGCAATGTCCAAGTCGCGCGGCGGATCCAGCTCAACAATGACAGTATGTCGCGTACGAACCATATCGACGATAGAGCTTGCCGCCTGATCGCCGTCCCCTATCTCTTCTATATTATGGGGATATTGTTGAACCTCCAATCTGTTCATATCCCCGTTGGCTGCATCCAATTCAGTATTGAGCGGCAATGCAGGAACGTCGATATCTTGCAATGCTGCGGCAATCGTCTGAATATGTTCAGGTGTCGTTCCGCAGCACCCTCCGATAAGCCGGGCGCCCATCTGGGCAAAATGAACGGCGCTCTCCGCCATATATTCGGCAGTCGCGACGAAATTATAGCGTCCGTCAACATAGTCCGGAAGCCCCGCATTCGGAAATGCGGACATCGGCAGCGCAATTTGACCTTGGACACTTTCCATCGCTCGCAACAGTCCATTTGGACCCATGCGGCAATTCAAGCCGACCACATCAGCCCCATCTTCACGCAAAATACGGAAAGCATCGAGCAGCCTTACCCCATCCTTTGTCCGCTGCGATTCTTCTACGGCGAACTGGCAAATGATAGGGACCTGTTCATCCAAGCTGCGAACAATCTGGAGTGCAAGCCGCATTTCCTCCAAATCATAGAACGTTTCGAACATGATGCCGTCCACGCCTTCTTCTAATAAAGAAGACAACTGTTCCGTATAATCGAGCTTCACCTGATCGGTATGAATATTTTCCCGTTTCCCCGCACGGATGGAGCCTAACGCCCCCACCACATATGCGCGGTCCTGCGCCGCTTCACGAGCTAAGCGGACTGCTGCGCGGTTAATTTCCTTTACCTTGTCTTCCAAACCGTGCTTGGACAACTTCTCACGATTGGCCGTAAATGTATTTGTTTCAAGCAAGCGAGCTCCCGCTGCTACATAACGCTGATGGATATCGCGAATCATGTCTGGTTCGCTTACATTTAATGCTTCATATGAAATGCCAACAGGATATCCAAGCTGATATAAATAGGTTCCCATCGCACCATCGCCGACAATGATCTGCTCTTGTAACGCCTCGCGAAAGTCTTTCATCCTGTCTTGCACCCCATTCTCCCATGATTGTTGAACATGACTTATCCTACATTCTAACAAGAAACGTTCATTCTTGAAACAAAAGACGCCCCGCTGGAGCGCCTTTTTTTCATGAAAATTCATATATGTGTATTTCGTTTCTACGCTTGTGCGTGTACACCTTACAAAAACGGTCGTCCGTCCTGATGGGACGGACAGGACATCCGCGGACCAAACTTAACTTACGCCCAGCGGCCTTCAAATACAACCTCAGCGGCCCCGGTCATATACACATGATTATCCGCCGCATCCCATTCGATCCACAGTTCGCCGCCAGCAAGCGATACGGTCGTCTGACGGTCCGTCAATCCGTTCAGCACGCTCGCCACAAGCGTGGCGCATGCCCCCGTTCCGCAGGCAAGCGTTGGCCCTGCTCCTCGCTCCCATACGCGCATGTCCACTTCGCTGTGCGACTTGACCGTTGCAAATTCTACATTTATTTTGCGAGGGAACAGCGAATGGGTTTCCAGCTTCGGCCCCCATGCAGCGAAGTCGAAGGAAGCAGCATCTTCCACATAAATGACACAATGCGGATTGCCCATCGATACCGCCGTGAACTGGAATGACCTGCCGTCCACTTCTATAGGATGAGCGACAATCTGCTTCTCATCGATCGTGGTCGGCACCTTCAGCCCCTCCAAGACAGGTTCACCCATGTCGACCCGTACCGATTCAACTTTCCCGTTAACCCGGTTCAGCTGCACCCGCTGCACACCAGCGCCTCTCGTCTCGATCGTCAGCTCGTCTGAGACAGCGTGGCGGTTATCGACGACATATTTGGCAACACAGCGGATCGCATTGCCGCACTGTTCAGCTTCCGTTCCGTCAGAATTAATGATTCGCATCATAAAATCAGCCCGCACGGAAGGCAAAATATATACTAACCCGTCTGCACCTACGCCAAAGTGACGGTCACAGACGGTAATCGCCAGCTCTGCCACCCGGTCGGGCAGTGTCTCTTCTCCGTATACGATGACAAAATCGTTGCCTAACCCATGCATTTTCGTGAATAACATTTCATCCCCAACTCCTCATGCGGGCGGCCGTCCCTGACTGATGTCACTAGGATACCGCAATCCGAGCGGGAATGTGTATTCACGGAGTGCACCAATGTTTGTACTATTCCTCTAGTTCAAAAATTCCCTCTTGCTCACGCAGTGTAACAGGAAATAGATTCGAAGTCGAATCTTGTGTTCACCCTCGAAGAGCCGATGCTTCCGAAGTATGTTTCCTGCGGAAAGCTTCTGCAATCAGAACTACGCGGCACGCCGATTGGAAGTATATGCCGGCTTCCCTCCAGATTTCCCGGATTTTTGTCCACTCAATACGGAGCCAATGCCCATTAAAAATGTCGGAATGCCAGCCATGACAAACGTAATCGCCCAATCTCGGAAATGAAGCGGAACTGTCTTAAATATAGGCTGCAGCGGCTCGACATATAAGACAGCCAACAGAAGCAGGATTGACGATGCGACGGCCAGTACCAAATACCGGTTCTGGAAAATATTCCGGTGAAAGATGGAACGTGAGCTGCGGCAATCAAAGACGTGAATCAATTGAGCCATTACAAGCGTCGCGAACGCAACTGATTGCGCCTTCGTCAGCTGCTCCGCGCTGTTCGGGTCAACACTCCACGTAAGCCAGAACGCGATCAGTGTACATACGCCAATGAGCAGCCCCCGGCTTATTATTTTCCATCCCAAACGCCGAGCGAAAATGTTCTCTTTCGCCGTGCGCGGCCGATGCTCCATTAAATCCTTCTCCGGCTGATCGACACCGAGCGCCATGGCAGGCAGTCCATCGGTCACCAGATTCACCCATAAAATCTGAATAGGGACGAGCGGCAGCGGAAGTCCGAGCATCATAGCAAAGAACATTACCAATATTTCGCCGACATTGGAAGCAAGCAAATAGCGGATAAATTTGCGAATGTTCTCGTAAATGCCCCTGCCTTCCTCGATCGCGGCAACGATGGTGGCAAAGTTATCGTCGCTTAAAATGAGTGCCGACGCCTCCTTCGACACATCCGTTCCCGTAATGCCCATTGCGATGCCGATATCGGCCGCTTTAATCGCTGGCGCATCATTCACCCCGTCGCCGGTCATGGCGACGACATGCCCTTTACGCTGAAGCGATTTTACGATGCGCAGCTTATGCTCTGGCGATACGCGCGCATACACGTATATAGTATCGATGACCTTGTCGAGCGCATCGTCATCCATCTGTGCCAACTGGACACCGTTCACCGTCTGTCCGCCATGTGGTATGATGCCGAGCTGATGCGCAATCGCTTCCGCTGTCAGCTGATGGTCACCCGTGATCATGACCGTCTTAATGCCAGCGCGGCGGCAGACCGCAATCGCATCCCTCGCTTCACGGCGCGGCGGATCTATCATGCCTGCCAAGCCCACGAAGATAAGCTGCGATTCAACCGCGGATTCATGAGCCGCGGATTCGCTTGCTTTTAATTCGCGGTAAGCTAGTCCCAATACTCGCAAGGCCTGCTTGGCCATTTCCTCGTTCGCGGCGAGAGCCTTCTGCTTCAAGCCCGCTGTGAGTGGAACCACCTTGCCATCCCACAATATATAGTTGCAGCGGTCAAGCAGCACGTCAGGCGCTCCTTTGGTAAGCACGTTTCTTCCGCCTTGATGTGTTATGATGACGGACATTCTTTTCCGTTCCGAGTCAAAAGGATACTCCTCCATACGCGCGTACATACCGCCCAATGTCTGCGATGTCATTCCCAGCTTGGCAGCCAGTACAAGCAGCGCTCCTTCTGTCGGGTCTCCTTTAATGTCCCATATCGGTTTTAACTCCTCACTTCCCTGTTTCTTCGCTTCTTTTGCCTTCTTCGTCTGTTGGCCGATCCCCTTCGTCGAACGCAACTCGGACGGATAGGACTCAGACAGCACAGCATTGTTGCATAGCGCGCTAATTTGCAGAAACCGCCGCAGCGCTTGATCATTTTTCATGTCGAGCAGCTTACCCTGCTCGGTGACTTGACCTGCAGGCTCAAAGCCTTCCCCGCTTACTTCCAGTGCTCTTCCGCCCATCCAAATGCGGGTAACTGTCATTTTGTTCTGCGTAAGCGTCCCGGTCTTATCCGAACAAATGACCGAAGCGCAGCCCAACGTCTCCACGGAAGGCAGCTTGCGCACGATCGCTTTGCGCTTAATCATGCGCTGAACGCCAAGCGCGAGCGCAATCGTCACAATGGCAGGCAGCCCTTCAGGAATAGCAGCCACGGCCAGACTGACGCCGGCCAAGAACATGCCCATCGCTGGTTGTCCGTGAAGTATGCCGGCAACTACGACCATTACGGTGAGCGCAAGCGCGACAATAATGAGAATTTTACCGAGCTGATCCAGACGATGTTGCAGTGGCGTATCCATGGATTCGGTGTTTTCAATCATGTGCGCAATTTTGCCCATCTCCGTGTCCATCCCTGTCCGTATAACGACGCCCCTCCCCGTACCTCGGGTCATCATCGTTCCCATGAAGCCGATATTTTTCAAATCTCCTAACGGCAATTCGTCCTGTCTAATCGATTTATGGTGCTTGTTTACAGGAACCGATTCTCCTGTCAACGCCGATTCCTCCACATAGCAGCTGCTCGTCGAGAGCCATCTGACGTCAGCTGGCAAGCGGTCCCCGCTTTCCAGGAGCACGATATCACCTGGCACTAGATCGTTCGCATTGATGTGGCATAGCTTGCCGGATCGCATCACCTTTGCCATAGGGGCAGAGAGCTGCTTCAGTGCACGCAGCGAACGCTCCGCCCGGAATTCCTGCACGAAGCCGAGCACTCCATTAAGGAGAATGATCGTGATGATCGTGATGGCATCGAGATATTCCCCGAGCATTCCCGATACAAGCGTGGCCCCGGCCAGCACGAGCACCATGAAATCTTTAAATTGGTTGAAAAACAACGCCAATGGCGACACGCGTTTCCCCTCTGACAGCTCATTGCGCCCGTAGCGTTCCTGACGCGCTGCCGCATCTTCGTCCGACAATCCTTGCTCGGCGTGGACCCCCAGCGCATGAAGCAAGTCATTCGCCGTTAACTGGTGCCACTTGATTTGATCCATGGTCCGTTCCCCTTTCCTACCCAATAATAGAGGTTGTCACGCAATAATGGCTATGCATTGGCGGCCGTACAGCGCGTCCAAGCAGACAGCCTTTAGGCTAAATCTATTCGGACGAGTCTAAAAATATCCCATTGTTCCTTCCAGTGCTTAAGTTTTGCGCAAAAATATGGCATCATAGGAGATAGCTCCAACATTAAGGGATGCAGTCCCATCCGTATGAGTCCTGCTCTGGTTGCCCAGCAGCAAGCAGCACTTATAGGGGTTATCCCTTTTTGAACACGTACTTATCCATTGGATCGCAGAGGCGATAGATAGGAGAACTATTATGTCTTTAGATGGAATCGTAACCCGCGCAATCGTTCATGAACTGCAGCAGACGATCGGTGCACGCATTCATAAAATTTATCAACCGACTGATCACGACTTATTGCTGCACATGCGGGTAGCTGGAAAAAATCGCAAGCTGCTGCTCTCCGCCAATCCGACCTATCCACGCATTCATTTCACGGAGCAAACCTTCTCCAATCCACCAGAACCGCCAATGTTCTGCATGCTGATGCGGAAAAATTGTGAAGGCGGCATTATTGAGCGTGTCGAACAAGTCGGCATGGAGCGCGTCGTCCATATGCAAATTCGCCAGCGGGACGAGCTCGGAGATGAGTCCGTGAAGACGCTCGTCGTGGAGCTGACCGGACGACACAGCAACGTCATCCTGCTCGATCCATCGGCCACAACGATCATCGACGGCATACACCATGTCACGCCGGCCATCAGCAGTTATCGCATCGTCATGCCTGGATTTGCTTATACGGCGCCTCCCGAGCAGCATAAGTCCAATCCGCTGACGGTTAGCGAGTCACAGTTCCGTTCCCTGTGGAACAATGAAAGCGACACACAGGAGAACGAGCAAGCGCAAGAGAGCGAACAGACGCGGGTGAACATGACCGGCTCCAAATGGCTTGTCCAGCACATGTCTGGCATTAGCCCCCGTTTGGCTGAAGAGATTGTGTTTCGCTCTGGCCTCGCGCGCGAGGAAAGCCTCACGACCGAGTCGAATATCCAGTCTCTGTGGAATGCTTTTGCTGGACTCATGAATGAGATTCGCGAGCATCATTATATGCCTACGCTTGTCGAAGACGATCATGGCAAAACCTACTTCTCAGCAGTATCGTTGACGCATATTTCCGGCATTGCGTCGACGTTCGAGTCGATGAGCGACTGTATAGAAGCCTTCTACGGGAACAAAGCGGAACGGGATATGATCAAGCAACGGGTCGGGGACTTAACCCGCTTCCTGCAACAGGAGCGCATGAAGAATACCAAGAAGCTGGAGAAGCTTTCCGAGACGCTGCATGAGGCCAGAGATGCAGACCGCCACCGTATTATGGGCGAGCTGCTGTTCACCTCGCTCCACACCATTTCCAAGGGTGACAAAGAGGTGGAGCTCCTCAATTTCTACGATGAGAACGGCGCAACGATAACGATACCGCTCGACCCGCTGCTGTCGCCTTCTGATAACGCTCAACGGTATTTTAAAAAATACAACAAAGCGAAAAACAGCATTGCGGTCGTGCAAGAGCAGATGGAAGCGGCGCAAGAGGAGAATCGTTATTTCGAGACGCTGCTGCTGCAGCTGAGTGAGGCGAACGTGCAGGACGCGCAGGAAATAAGGGAAGAGCTTGTCGAGCAAGGATATTTGCGCGATCGCAATCGCAAGGGGAAACGTAAAAAGAAGGATAGCCGCCCTACGCTGCATTGCTTTACTTCGTCAGAGGGTATTCCGATTTATGTCGGCAAGAACAATCTGCAAAATGAATATGTAAGTAATCGGCTAGGAAAGCCGAACGATACGTGGCTGCATACGAAGGATATCCCAGGATCGCACGTCGTTATTCGAAGCGAGCAATACGGAGACACTACACTAGAGGAAGCGGCGCAGCTTGCCGCCTATTTCAGCCAAGCCAAAAATTCAAGCCAAGTCCCTGTCGACTACACGCTGATTCGCCACGTCCGTAAGCCGAATGGAGCGAAGCCCGGATTCGTCATTTATGAACGGCAGAAGACGCTGTTCATCACGCCGGACAGCAAGCGAATCGACCAGATGCCGGTCACGATGAAGTCCGGGGGATAAAAGCGCGAAACATTGCTCACTGTCGGACGGTGCCCATCCGGTACTCAACTGCATATCGCAGCTCAAGTGCAACAAAAGAATTGCAGAGCAGCCATTGATAATCAAAAAATAATAAGCCTGACTCCGTGTCAGGCTAAAGCAAGGCTGTCGAGAGAGTTTCGACAGCCTTAAATTATGATAGCAGCTCTGCTTCGCCCACCCTACGTCTTGCGAAGCATACTGATCATGTATCGGCTCTGCGCCACCGCGTGTCTGACAAATTGCGGACACGCTTGCCATCCGTCACGATTGCTTGCTGGAATAATATCGTGCTGGAAACAGCAACATTTGTGGAATTTTTAGAGTTAGCTTCAGAATCCGGCAGATGGACTTTGACTACCGCTACACTATGTCCAGGAGAGAAATCGACCTCGCCGAGCGGAAGTTCCTTCAAGGAAGCGTGCGTTCCGTCCAGATCATCTGCGTGGAGAGTCACATAAGCTCGCACCGTCCGCGACTCGTAATTAACGGCCTTTAGGCTGCATTCCCCTTTCCAGTACGCAACTCCGTGTTGTAATTGGCATCTGCCTATAGTCTGTTCGAACTGAAGCGCGTAGATCCCTCCTCCGAACCAAGTCTGATACAAGTTGACCGCATAATTCGGCGCCCACACCAGCAGCAGGAATGCCATAATGCCGATCCGCACCCGCTTGCGGCTCAAGGAGCGGGCAAGCATCCGCAACATCACGATCACCCCAATCAATAGGGGAAGTCCGGTTAGAATTATTCTCGTATTATTCCCGATCTGAAATACGGTAGGGATGCCGAGCCAATTCATTATTCCTTCGAACCAAGTATATCCGTGGGGAAATCGGATGCTGAGCATGAACAACACGGCATACAAAATAGCCGCTTTTACAAAAAGTCGTCGGTCACGTATCAGCTTCTCATTTGAGAGCTGCCGTTCAGATTGAACATTGGGATCGAAATGTTGTTGATTCAATAATTTCGCCCCTCCTCTCCCAGTAAAACGCAATCACAGTTAGAATTTCGTGGCGTTCCTTAACGATATTTAGCCTTCCTGTATACTATAATCCCTTTACTTTATACTTGTCGCCTTTGCTGCGAAGCCGCTCCACTGCCTCCATTCCGACCCGGCGGCCGCCCAGCGCTCCATGGAACACTTCGCCGCGGCGGGCGCCGTGGAAGTCCGATCCTGCTGTCATAATGAGCCCGCAACGCGCTGCCAGAACGCCGTAACGCTTGCTGTCCTCTAACGAATGATCAGAATGCCACACCTCTATGCCGTCCCAAGGCGAAGCTCCCACAATGCGCTCTACCAATTCATCCGACCCATACAAGCCCGGATGGGCGAGCACAGCGGCACCTCCGGCCGCATGTATCCAAGCCACCGCCTCGTGCGGGCGTATACGCGGCGGGTTGACGTAAGCCTTTCCGCCGGTGCCAAGATAAAGCTCAAACGCTTCCTGCATATTGCGCACCACTCCGCGCCGTACAAGCGCATCGGCAATATGGGGGCGTCCTACCGTCTCGCCTGGGGATAACGGGCGCCCCAATTCAGCGATGACTTCGTCCATCGTTAGCGGTATGCCCAGCTCGGTCAGCTTGGCCACGAGCATGTCATTGCGCCGATCACGGATGGCGCGCAGGCTGGCCAAGCGCTCTAGGAACAGCTCATCCTCAATATTCATGAAATAACCGAGCACATGAATATCAATTCCGTCCTCCACCGTGCTAATCTCAACCCCTGGCACAATGCGCACGCCGTATTCCTGTCCAGCCTTCAGCGCTTCCTTCACCCCGGCAACCGTATCGTGATCTGTTATCGCAAGCGCCTCAAGCCCCGCCTTGCAGGCAAGGCGGACGTTATCTGCCGGCGTCATCATCCCATCAGAAGATGTCGTATGACTGTGCAGATCGGCGCCGCCTGCTGAGGCGGGAGACCCCTCAAGCCCTTCTGTCGATAGTAATGAAGCATCGTTCGTTGCCATAGACTCAGGTCCATCGAAAAATGGTGTCATTGCAGCAACCCCTTTCCTTGCCTATTTCGCAGAAATGTAAGAAATGTAGTCGCCGGCAGCGATAGCAGTCCAGACTGCGCATGCACGGCATAAAATTGGCGTTTCATACGAATATGCTGAATCCGGACAGCTTTCACCAAGCCAAGCGCTTGCTCATGCCTTACGACTGAAGGCGAGAGCATCGTCAGGCCGATTCCGGCCTCCACTGCCGACTTGACCGCTCCCGTACTGCCGAGCTCCATCACAACCTGCAATTGCTCTGGGTGCACTCCTTGCTCGCGCAAAGCCTCTTCCATAACGAGACGCGTACCCGAGCCTTGCTCCCGCAGAACGAACGGATACGTCAACACGTCCTGCAGTTCCACTTCGTTCGTCTGCGCCAACGGGTGCTCTCTTGGCACGATGAGCAACAGTTCATCTTCCATGACCGGCTCCAAGCTAATATCGGTATCAGCTACCGGCGCCTCGACAAGGCCGAGATGGAGCTGCTGCGAACGAATTCCTTCAGCGATTTGCGATGAATTCATAACTCGGAGGTGAATATCAAGCTGCGGATGCAGCTTCGCGAATGTGCCGAGCACATGGGGGAGCACATATTCTCCAATCGTCAAGCTAGCGGCCAGCACAAGCTTCCCCTGCAGATCGAGCGTGTAGTTCGACATCATTTCCTCTGTCTCACGAACAAGCTCGAGACAGCGCTGCGCATAAGGAAAAAGCTTCTGTCCAGCTTCAGAAAGCTGCAGCTTCTTCGTAGAACGATGCAGCAGCTTCGTTCCGAAATACTCTTCCAGCGCTTGGATTTGCATCGTCACCGCCGGCTGCGTCATGTGCAGCGCTTGCGCAGCAGCAGAGAAGCTCGCTCGCGTCGCTACGCTATAAAATATATGAAGCTGGTGAAAATTCAACCCCATCCGCCCTTCATCCTCTCTCAAGCCTTAAGTATATGTATTATAACGCATAAGAGCGGGCAAATCGAAACGGCTTCACGCTGTTTCATCCAATGATGTTCCATCATAATGACTCGTTATCAAAGAAATAAAATGCCGTCTCCCCTATTGGAAACGGCTCTAGCGTTATATCGTTATTTATGCTTGCGGCTGTTCTTGACCAGCGTCATGCGTCTCGTATGTCGCAACCAAGAGTAGTACGTCTTCAAATCACGCAACTCCATCGTCTCCGACATTTTGCCGAGGAATGTAACGACGATCATTTTGACCATTGGTTCACCAGTTAGGTCAAAATCCCGATCGGATTGGGCAAACTCAGCTACGACCACAATGTCTTCATCGATCAAATAAACATCTTGTTCATTGCGATAATATGACGCTATCCGTTCTTGCTTAAGACAATCCCACATAAACGCGGCGATCGATTCGGCATCCGCCTCCTCTTTCGCGATCCGGTCGCTCCAGCGGGACTTGGCGTGATTTGTAATGACGATATCCGCCACTTTCTTATCGCCTAACAAGACATAGAAAGGTTCATATGTGCTCCATCGCTCCATTACCTTGTCTCTCACTGGATACCTCCACTCTCCACCACGTTAGGTCTTTTTGTCTATGTATATTTACCCATTATATTACATGAAGCTCACTTCGTTCTCAAGTTTAGCATATCATATTATACCAGAATTTAGGCAAACTTTAACATTCAAGCAAAAAAAACCGTCTTCTTTCAGTAATGTTTGAAAGAAAACGGTTTGATTTGTCCTTTACATTCCGTAAAAGCGGGTCTTATCCGGAACTTCGCTGCTGTATTCCGTTTTGAGCTCATTGCGGTAGGATCGCTCTATCTTTTTTACATAATTGAGACGTCGTACATTTTTAAGTGTGTCTTCCGCCCGGTCTGCATTGACATAGAGCACAGCGTACAGCATTTTACGCGAAATATAATGGAGCGCTCCGTATTTTTCCAGATTTCGTGCCGCTTTCACGTCACTTACCCATATGATAAAACCTGTGCGTTCAGGAAACATGATTTTCCTCGCTTTCCTAATAAGAGGTTGTTCAAAAAGTCCCCTTTTGATCACACACTATAAGTGCGTGTGATTCCTTTACGAACAACTGCTGCAACTGCCACTGCAAC
Source organism: Paenibacillus sp. MER TA 81-3 (assembly GCF_023713585.1). Classification (NCBI taxonomy): domain Bacteria; kingdom Bacillati; phylum Bacillota; class Bacilli; order Caryophanales; family Paenibacillaceae; genus Paenibacillus; species Paenibacillus sp. MER TA 81-3. The sequence goes on along the minus strand of NZ_JAMAWB010000001.1, from coordinate 120,918 downwards.
CATTGCCGCAGCCCCCGGATGGTTGAGGATCATTGCCAGGAACTTTAATTGTATCTGATACCGCAAATGCGATCGTCTCAGACAAACGGTGCAGCAGTTCATCCACCGCTTGCTCGGCTTGCTTGAAATAAGATACTTCTTCTATGGCATCCAACTGGCTTTGAACGGCGAGCACTTCTTCCTGGGCCTTATGATAATCAGGGTGAAAGTGCCCGAATCGTTCCGCTTCTTCAAACCTCTCCTTCTTGCGGGAGAATTCGCGCACAAGGTCTTTGACTGCCTCGCTGCTATCGACACGTTCTTTCCAGTATAAATATTCGGCAACTTCCGCCGACTGGTTAATCATATCTCCCAATTCGTAAGCGTTTGTGAGCAGAACGGCCATATCGACAGCGGGTTCAACATTTTCTACAGGCACGTTATCACGCTCAATTCTGTATATAGTTGTAAGGTCGGACGCTCAAATCGTCACATCGGGCAATATCAGTCTCATTTGTTCCCATTCGCTCGCTGACAGAAGCTGAAGTTGGGATGAAGACGGACCGGCAACAATATGCGCCTCCACCTTCCACGCTCCATCATCCGTCACCACCAGCGATACAGGAAGCAGGAGGACGGATTCGCCCGCACGCTCTACCTCCAACTGCAGCTGCCGTTGGATGGCGGTCGTCACCATGTCCTTCTTCGTAGATTCATGGAAAGGCCGAAGCGCCTTCGTCCACAAACTAGGTACATCGTGAAACGACGACGAGATTTCGTCCCCACCCAGCGATTCGGTTTCAATTTCATAATACTGCAATGAGGAAGGGCTGTAAACCATCCCTTTCGCTGTGCCCTCCTGTTCAAGCGGGATTGACGTATATTCGTCCTCCCATATTTGCGCCATACGACCCGCATCTTCCTCCGTTCCTTCCCAGCGTTGCAGCGGAGAAAGACCGATTCGCTCTAGTGATCGCGACAACTCGGCAATATGATGACGATCGACTGCGAAGTCCTGCTCGCCAATAGGTTGAACCCACTGTGCATACGGCTCAGCACTGGCCAATTCCTCTTTGATCATGTCCGCAGCATCCTTGTCGGCGCATCGCAGCAGAACGACCTCGGCGAATTGGACGCGCCCGTATTGCTGGCTCCACAGTTCAAGAGCATCTTGAACATTTTCGGGCACGCCAGACCAGGCATGCTTCTCCAAAAATAACAGCACTGATTGTTTCGTCCGACCTTGCTCGATGCCGCGCTCGAACGAGCCCCTCGTCAACCGGTAAATATCCATCTGATCAGAGCTCTGTGCTTCGGCAAACGCCTCAAGCTCCCAGCGCAGCACGAACGGTGTATCGGACGGGAGCACAATTTCAAAATCAGGCTGTACGAAGAAGCCCCCTTCTACCGCTTCCGCATCACGTTCCACGATGCGAAACACCCAATCCTCGCCACTCGCCCCAACATCGCACAGACCGACTGCATGTGCAGCCCGGAGCCACGTCCGGATGAGTTCACGATTGCGGACTCGCTGTGACTCGTCATTCGCAAGCCAGCCCATCGCAAGAAGCCGCTCTATCACTTCACTGTCCGGATGCCACGCTGTTCCACGTCCGAGTTCAAGGACGGCGTGAATCATATGCCGCACACGCGGTTCCGCCGTCACGTAATGCTCCACCAAATTTTGCGCGATTACATCCAGCCATTGCTGAATGGTGCGATGCAACCATACTCTCATTTCCGCTTCGTTCACGACATAACGGTTCGCTTCCTTGTTCAGCAGTCCGAATCGAAGCGCCATATCAATGACGATCGCGACGGTAAGCGGAAGCGTGTCTGCGAACGGATAGTTCACCCCGAAGCTAGAGAGAGCCGACTCATCCGTCCGGAATAGCGCAGCGAGCCGTGAGATGGCCCGCTTATGAAGCGTCCCTTTGGAAGTGAGGGGCAGTCCCTCCTTCATGGCGAACACAAGCAAGTGAAACATATCGAGCGGCAGCCCCTTGGCCGCTTCGATGGAAGAGCCGACTTCAATAGCCCCGCCGATCGGTTGCAGGAGGGCCTCATCGATCACTACGGTCGTTGGCTGAAGATGCTGCTGTTCGAGTAAATAACCCAATAACCGCTCGTACACATCTGACGGAATAAATAGCATGCGTTCTCCCCATGTCTTGCGAACACTGGCGAGAAGACCAAGGTCCATCAGCGGGCTGCACGCCATTTGCAGCATTGCACCTGGCATTTCAGGACCATGCCAGCTCCTAAGCGTGTCAAATGTAAACGGGAGCGGTCCCGCTTCTCTCAGCATGATCGTAAAAGACGAACGCAGCGCCATGCTTAGTGATGCAAACACCCTTACGATCTCGCCCGGGTATTCTGCATACCGCATCCAGTACTGCCGGGGCTGGTAATCATCAACCGGTTCCGTCCGCTGGAATAGCTGCCACGTATTTATGTTGTTCCTCCCCTTTCTCAATATGGTAACGATAGCCCTGTTCCACTAGAAACAATTGGCGTTTCATGGCATAGTCTCTTTCCTTCGTCTCTTCGCTCACGAGCGTATAGAAATAGGCCTTCCGTCCATCCGACTTCGGCCGCAGCAGTCTGCCAAGCCGCTGCGCTTCTTCTTGCCTGGAGCCGAAGCTGCCAGACACTTGGATGGCCACGGTCGCATCTGGCAAATCAACGGCAAAATTAGCCACCTTGGAGACGACAAGCACTTGAATCTCACCCTGTTTGAACTGCGAATATAAGCGTTCGCGTTCCTCCTGCGGAGTCTGTCCGGTCAGCACCGGCGCTTGCAGCGCCTCTGACAATTCCTTTAATTGGGTCAAATACTGCCCTATTACTAATGCAGGCACACCGGGATGACGCTCAAGAATATGCTTGGCCGTCTCAGCCTTCGTTTCATTTTCACCGGCAATCCGCGCTTTCTCCCGTTCACCCGCTTGATTATAGCGTTTGCGCCCCTGCTCGGTAAGCGGCACGCGCACCTCTGTACAGACGACCTGCGCAATCCACCCCGCCTCTTCCAGCTGCCGCCACGGCAGTTCATATCGTTTGGGCCCGATTAATGAGAATACGTCGCGCTCGCATCCATCTTCCCGAACAAGCGTTGCCGTCAATCCTAAGCGGCGTGTCGCTTGAAGATCAGCCGTCGTACGGAAGACGGGAGCGGGCAACAAATGGACCTCGTCATATATAATGAGACCCCAATCCCGTTCATGAAACAAGCGCATATGATGCCATTCGCTATTTTGCTGTTGGCGGTAGGTCATCATTTGGTAAGTGGATATCGTTACGGGACGTACCTTCTTCGCCGCCCCCGTATATTCACCTATTTGTTCTTCTTTTAATGTCGTGCATTTCAAAATTTCTTGTTTCCACTGCTTTACTGACGTTGTGTTGGACGTCAAGATAAGTGTTTCGCTTTGCAAGCTCGTCATTGCACCGATGCCGACAATCGTCTTGCCCGCTCCACAAGGCAGCACGACGACCCCATCTCCTGCCGCGCGCTCGCCGCTTCCTATAAATGATTGCACCGCCGCCTCTTGGTATGGACGCAGTCGAAATCCGCCATTGCCAGCCAGTCGAAAAGATAAAGGCTCTCCGTCATGGAAACCTACCTTATCGATAACCGGATAGCCTGCTCTGGCGAGTGCCCGCTTCAGTCTGCCCCGATGCTTCGCCTGAATTGCAATCCGACCGCACTGCGGTTTGCCAGAATAGAGAACCCCGACTTCGGGATCAGTCATAAACCGCTCCAGCACCCGCTCATCTGTAGAATGAAGCGTCAAATATGCTTCCTTGTCTTCGCCTTCTAGAACGAACAAGCCGTAGCGTCCCATCCACATAAATATTTCTTGCTTCGCCTTCATCGGGATCGGATAGGAGCAATAACGTTCCAGCAACTGTACAATGTCTTCTGTCGTCTTGCCGCTCGCTGCCGCATTCCATAAAGAGATAGGCGTCATTTTAAACGTATGTATGCCCCCCGGATTTTTCACCAGTTCCGCAAATCCTTGCAAAGCTGCCCGAATATGGGCATAATCCGGACTTTGCTCATTTACTAATATCGTCAAGTCCTGCTGCACTGCCAATATGAACGAAACGTTTCCCATGGCCATCCCCCTTTGCCTTATCAGCGTTAGAACGAAAAAAAGTTCATCCCTCCCTAAAGGGACAGGATGAACTTGCACGCATTGTCGTCCAAGTCTTAATGAAGTTGTTCAAAAAGTCCCCTTTTGATCACGAAGCTGCTCAAGATGTGATTCGGAATTGAATCTTGTGTTGAAAAGCGACCTTTTGAACACACACTTAATGGGTATATGGAGACTCCGAAATTTCGCTTAACGCCTGACCCGCTTCATCTGAGAACGGAGTCCGCACGGCAAGGTCGCCAAGCGACACAATACCGAGTAGCTTGCCATTCTTGACGACCGGCAAGCGTCGCACTTGCTGCTCTGCCATCAGCTCCGCTGCCTCGTCAATGGAAATGTCCGGATCGATAGAGACAATTTCTTCGGTCATGACATGGCTGATCCGGGTAGAACCGGGATGTTTCTCTGCCACGCCACGAATGACTAGATCTCGGTCGGTGACGACACCAAGCAGCCGTTCCCCGTCAACGACAGGAATAAATCCGGTATCATACTGTTTCATCAACACGGCGGCTTCATAAATATTGTCTGCTGCTGTGCAAGTCGCACATTCCGATGTCATTACATCTTTAACCGTTGGCATAATCATTCTCCTATTCACGCTAGCTAGAGGTTGTTCAAAAAAAACCATTTAAAAGTGACCTTTTTGAACATGCATGCATAGGATGCCCGAATCAACCAAAGTTATGCCCTTACCATTTATATTGTATCCTGCAATGCATCCAATGCCAATGTAAGAAGAAGTTCTCCCGCCGTGAGCATGGAAGACTCGACGAGGTCGAACTTCGGATGATGGTGCGGAAAGCGGGCTTCCTCCCCGTTGCCAGCCCCGACGAGCACGAAGCAGCCTGGAACCTTCTTCAGATAATAGGCAAAATCTTCGGCAGGCATAATCATTTCCGCCTCCTGCACCTTGTCTGCACCGAAGCAAGCTTCCGCGACGCGCATGACGCGGGCGGCCTCCGCGCCGTCATTAATGAGGGCAGGATATCCGACGCGATATTCAAGCTCATAGTGAGCTTCGTACATGGCGCACGTGTGCTCTACTATTTTCTCGAATCTCTCCCGCAGAAGCTTCCTGGTCGTCGAATCGAACGAGCGAATTGTCCCCTTCAATATCGCGTGATCCGCAATGACGTTCTGGGTCATCCCTGCCTGCAGCGACCCTACGGATACGACGGCTGGCTGCAGCGGGGACACGTTGCGGCTTACGATAGTCTGCAGCTGCTGCACCAGTGCTGCGCCTACCACAACCGCATCGATGCATGCATGCGGCATGCCGCCGTGTCCGCCTTTGCCGTATATCGTCAAAAAGAAATCGTCCACTGCCGCCATCATCGGACCCGTGCGCGTTGCGATTACACCGGCTTGCAGCGGCGTCCATAAGTGCACGCCGTACATGCTGTCCACGCCTTCGATCGCTCCATCGCCAATCATCGCCTGCGCTCCGCCAGGACTGACTTCTTCAGCCGGTTGGAACAGGAATCTGATTTCTCCCGACCAGTTGTCCCGATGCTCCGCCAGCACCTTGGCGACGGACAACAGGACGGCTGTATGCCCGTCATGACCACATGCATGCATCACGCCCGGTACCTTCGAGCGGTATGCGCAGTCCTTCTCGTCCTGCATATTCAGGGCATCCATATCCGCCCTCAGAGCGACGACCGGTCCTTCTCCGTTCTGAATGACGCCGACCACGCCTTGACCGCCGACACCCCTCTGGATATCTATGCCGAACGATATCAAATGGTCAGCCACGAACCGGGCTGTCTCCCGCTCCTCATAGGAAGCTTCCGGATATTGATGCAAATGACGCCGCCAAGCAATGGTCTGCTCATAGTTCGCTGTGAGCGCTTCCTTCCAATGAGATACGAACGTACGTGTCACACTCTCTCCCCCCAAACTAGCCATTCGGTGCATTGATTCATTTTATATATTGTACCATACGCCTGTGCGTTGCGACGACGCATTTTCGGTTTGCCAACATATGAGGCCAAATCATGCCGCGAGGGACAAGGGATGTCTTGCACAAGACTTGGAAACATACTATCATGATAAAGAGGATCATGAGGATCTGTTTGGAATACGAACTACTAAATGCTAGGCAATCATTTGAAGGAGGAAAAGGTGCATGATTATCGAAAATTCCGGCCTTATCGGGCTCGAATCTGACCTGGCTTATCTGGACGAAGTGACAGAAGATATTGGTTTTGTACGCTGGCAATGGGAATATTACCGTGCTACATATGACTTGAAATTTGAAGCCAACGGAGAAGAATACTTTCTGCGCATCAACACTCGTGTAAAGGAAGGCAAGCTGGAGAAGCCTGACACGATACTGGCGGTAGAAGCGGTTTACATGGGTCGTGCTTCCTTCCCGCACGGATTGGATTACGACACGCCGATTCCGCAGCCAATTCTCAATTCAGCTACGCAGAAGCTGAATGAATTGAAGCAAGCGCTTAGCGCGTAATGGTTCTCCATTGACTAGAACATATAGACCCATGAAACGAGAGAACCCGACTCCCATCAACAAAGGCACGCCTGATTTTCTATTGCTTGTGCTCACGTTGCTTCTCGTGGGGTTCGGTGTCGTCATGGTGGTTAGCGCGAGCTCGAGCTTAGCTGCCGTTTCAAAACTATACAACCATGATGCACTATACTTCGGCAAACGTCAGCTAATGTGGGCCGTTATCGGCATTATTGCAATGTTCATTGCGATGAATATCCGGTATACGGCCTACAAAAAATTGTTCATCCCTCTATTTATCGTTACAATCATTATGCTCATGCTCGTCCCTTATATCGGTAAAGATATTAACGGCGCAAGAAGCTGGTTCGGTATCGGTTCCATCGGCGTCCAGCCGACAGAGCTGGCCAAGATTGCGACGGTTCTGTATCTCGCTGCTTTGATTACAAAGAAAGGCGAGAAGTTCCGCGATTTCAAGAAAGGGCTGTTCCCCATCATGATTATCGTCGGCTTCGTCGTCGGACTTATTATGCTGCAGCCTGACATGGGGGGAGCGTTAATTTTGGCGGCCTGCGCAGGCGTCATCGTTATCGCTGGCGGAGCGAACCTGAAGCACATTATGAACTGTATGCTGGTTGGGCTGACCGGAGTGCTCGTCGTGCTCGGACTCAGCATGCTTTTTTCTCCAGACAAGCTGACTGGCGGCTACAAATTCGCCCGGATTCAATCGTGGCTTGACCCTTTTCACGATACGCAAGCAGCAAGCTACAATTTGCTGCACTCGTTGAAGGCAATTGCGCATGGCGGATGGACAGGGGCCGGCTTTGGACAGAGCATTCAGAAGCTGCTCTATCTTCCGTATCCGTACAATGACTTTATTTTCGCCATTATTGCAGAAGAATGGGGCTTTATCGGAACAAGCATCTTTCTTGTTGTCTATTTACTGTTTATTTGGCGGGGCATTCTTATCGCTGTCCGCTGCCCGGACATTTATGGCACGCTCGTAAGTGTCGGCATCGTCGGAATTATTGCGATTCAGGCATTCATTAATATCGGCGGGGTGACGCGCACGATTCCGATTACGGGAGTTACGCTGCCGCTTATCAGTTATGGCGGCTCCTCGTTATTTATTACATTGGGAAGCATCGGTATATTACTCAGTGTCTCGAGGGAGTACAACAGGGTGCATCCGCAAAAAAAATCCGCGTCCAAATCAACAACCCAATCACAGAAAAAAGACTACCGGCCGCTGCGGCCTGTGTAGTCTTTTTTCTGTCTACCAATCATGAGTGCTTATTTAATCCGTTGAATCTCTTCCAACTCTTCATCTTTAAATGCAACGCCTTCCACTTTCACGTTAATTTCAACGATGGAAAGACCTGTCATATTTTGAATCGCTTCACGAACGTTTAATTGCAGCTGACGGCATACTTCCTGAATCGGCATGCCATACATAACAATCACTCTTAAATCTACAGCGGCTTCTAGTTGCCCCACTTCTACAGTTATGCCCTTCTGCACATTCTTGCCGCTTAGGCGTTTGGCCCAACCTTCGGATAGCCCCCCTGACATGGCGGCAATTCCTGGAGTTTCCAGCGCAGCAAGACCTGCGATTGTGGCGACGACATCGTTAGAAATACGAATATTACCCTCTTGTGTGTTTAATTGTTCCTCTGTCATCGTCATCCTCCTTTCGATCTCCTCTTTATTGTAGCGGTCCCTGAACATGAAAGCAAACGTCGAACGCTTTTCAAGGTTCTTCCATTGTTTACAAATGAAAAGCAGTGGATATATTTATTATCGGGAAGTTTTCAAAAAAATTCAAGATCATGTTAGGAGTGATCGGTCTGGGTAACCGATTATTTTTCGTGCCTCTTATAGTAGCCTTCGCTTTAAGTGGGGCCGGGCACTATTTGCATTGGAACATGACACTGCAATTCGTCATATCCGCGATTGCGATCATTTTCGTGGCTGGATTTCTCGGACGCGCCACAGAGAGCGTCTCGCATTATGCTGGACAGCGCTTGGGCGGATTTCTGAACGCCACGTTCGGTAACGCGGCAGAGCTCATCATTGCGATTTTTCTTGTTCGCGATGGTTTATTCGATATGGTGAAGGCAAGTTTAACTGGAGCAATAATCGGAAATTTGCTGCTTGTGCTCGGGTTGAGCGTATTCGTGGGCGGACTGAAATTCAAAACGCAACGCTTCAATGCGGACTTAGCCGGGATGAATGGTTCTTTAATGCTGCTGGCCGTAATCGCGCTGTTCGTACCGGCGGCTTTCTTCACGACGCATTCCATCAACGCGGAAGGAACGAAGACGCTGAGCTTGGTCGTAGCAGGTATTCTCATCGTCGCCTATTTGCTCTGGTTGGTCTTCTCTATGATTACGCATAAAGACATGCTGTCCGACGAATCGGAACGAGCAGAAGAGCGGGAGGAAGAATCTCCTCTCTGGTCCAAGAAGCTGTCGATTATATTTCTTGTCATTTCCACAGTCATGGTCGCACTTGTCAGCGAATGGCTTGTAGAAACGCTTGATACGTTCACCTCACAATTCGGCTTGTCCGAGCTGTTCGTCGGGGCCTTCGTCATCGCTATTGTGGGCAATGCAGCGGAGCACAGTGCAGCGGTCATGTTAGCGATGAAGAACAAAATCGGGGCCGCTGTGGAAATTGCTATCGGCAGCAGCTTGCAAATTGCGCTCTTTGTGGCGCCAGTGCTCGTCTTCATCAGTTCTCTATTCGGCAATACGATGGATATCGTCTTCACAACTATCGAGATGGTCGCCATCGGGGTAGCGGTATTTATCGCCAAGTCCATTTCCCAAGACGGGAGAACGAATTGGTATGAGGGCTTGCTCCTGCTTGTCGTATATATTATTTTGGGTGTATCCTTCTACTTGGTATAAGTGCGTGATCAAAAAGCGGACTTTTTGAACAACCTCTATTAAGTGGATACAATAAAAAAAAGCTTGGGGCTCATTGTCCCAAGCTTTCTTGTCCTGTTCATACTCGCATTTTTCCGTTCACTGTGCTATTACTCGGCCTTGTTCAAAGCTTCATATAGGATTGCTAGGTTGCGCTCTAATTTGCTGACAAGCTGCTTGCCTACGTTCTCCTGTATAAGGCCAGCCCGAACGGCAAAGTCCACTTGCCGAGAAAAACCATACATCTGCGTGTCCAGCACTTCCTCATAGAGAGGGCAGTAACGCGTCGCCAAGTTCTCCATCTGAACTTGAATGAGCTTCTCTATTTGATGCGCCTCATCTTCAAGCAAAGCGAGCGCTTTGTCATTAATCTGTTGTACCACATTCGACGAAGACATGCCTGATTTCCCCCCTATGACTTGAAGTCACGATTGTTCTATTTCTAATATTAGACGATCATGACTTGTAACACAAGATGCTCGGCAAACTTCTGTGATCATTCGCACAACTTGGATATACAAAAGAGCCGGAACGGAGTCGTTCCGGCTCTACTTGTTATTCAGCTACTACTGTAACGTTTAATCCATGTTTAGCGAATACTTCAGCCATTGCCGCCTTCGCTTCATCGACATCAGGGCCGTGTACGTGAAGCTCATACGCTTGGTTGCCTACGAGGGTCGTAAACAGACCAAGAATGCTCTTTACATCAATGTATTTGTTGTCGGCTTGCAACACAATCGAAGATCTGAATTTGTTGGCTGTTTGCGAGATTTCCACAATTGCTGAGTTATTGGACATCGAAATCCCTCCGTCATCGAATGAATCTTGTCAATACTACCATTCCATCATACCGTGAATGAGATGCTGGGCGCAAGATATAATCCGCTTAAAACGCCAGCAAATTTAGACTACTTCAAATGTTCGGGATTCAAGCACTCCAGCTCCGAAGTGACAAACCGCCCGTCTTTGCGCACGAGCACGTCATCAAAGTACATTTCGCCTCCGCCATACTCCGGTCGCTGAATAAGCACCAGATCCCAGTGGATGGACGAACGATTGCCATTGTCCGCCGTTTCATACGCTTGTCCTGGAGTGAAATGAATACTGCCAGCAATCTTTTCATCGAACAAAATATCTTTCATCGGGTGCAAAATGTAAGGATTGACGCCAACCGCAAATTCCCCGATGTGACGCGCGCCTTCATCTGAATCCAGAATATCGTTCAGACGCTTCGTATCGTTGCTCGTCGCTTCCACAACTTTGCCGTTTTCAAAGCGGAACTGCACATTTTCAAACGTAAAGCCATTATAAATGGACGGCGTATTGTAGGATAACGTCCCATTAATCGAATCACGAACCGGAGCGGTATATACTTCTCCATCCGGTATGTTGCATTGACCGGAGCACTTGATCGAACCGATGCCTTTAATGGAGAACGTCAGATCCGTGCCCGGACCAACCAAGCGCACTTTGTCTGTACGATCCATCAACGTCTTCAGCGCATCCATCGCCTTGTCCATCTTTGAGTAGTCCAAGTTGCACACATCAAAATAGAAATCTTCAAACGCTTCCGTTGACGTGTTGGCTAATTGGGCCATCGATGCGTTCGGATAACGCAGCACGACCCACTTCGTGCGCTTCACACGCTCTTCCATATGTACGGGATGGGAATAGATGGCTTCGTATAGTTTCATTTTATCTTTAGGCACGTCTGCCAGCTCGTTCGCGTTTTCTCCTGCACGGATTCCAATATACCCCTGCATATTTTGCATACGCAGCAAATCGTACTCTGCCCATGTTTCCATCTGCTCTTTCGTAGCGTTCATCAGCATGGACCGGAGCACAGCACGATCTGTCAACTGCACGAACGGACGGCCGCCGCGCTTCGCAATCTCATCTACTACTAATTTAACCAGTTCTCGTTCCGAGCCAATCATCTCAACCAATACGTTTTCTCCCGGTTGCACATCAATAGAATATCCAACCAAGTTTTTTGCCAGCTGTTCCAATCGCGGGTCTTTCATGTTACGTTCCTCCTCGGTCGGTATAAAATAAAACGAACCTTTCTCATTGTAACATGATGGTACAGGGAAGTCAGCGCATTCGCGAGTACTCGTTATCGCCATATACCATTTACCGATAGCTGAACCGGGACTTCACATGAATTGTCTCTTTCCTCGGCTGTTCTTGTTCCGTATAAAAAGCGGTAATCCATCCCTCCATATAAGCAGGCAATGATTGGCGCCGCTCCACCCATATCATATATTTCGCTTGCACCTTCGCTGCTTTCAGCCGTTTTTGCAGTTCTTGCCGCCCTTCATGTGCGATAGTCGTCAGCTTCGCCTCAAGTTGTTGCCGCTCACGCTGACTGAGCGATGTCTTCACTTGATTGAGTTGCACATTAGGAATAACTAAGCGGTTGAAGTCTTCTTCAATTTGGGCGGAATAAATGCGTTTGGCGTCTTCGTCGGAAAGTATTACTTCCAGCGGGATCAGCTCCTTTGCTTGCATGCCCAGAGCTTCAGGCACCTTCGATGCACCGCTTTCCAGAGATGCTCCCTGTGCTGTCACATGAGCTTGTGACAGACGTTCGACCTTCTTCTGCGAAGTCATTCTCAGCTCATCCAGCTGCTTTAGCGGGTTCCATCGTTTCTCTGTCGTCGTGTGTTCCACTTGCGGACTGAGACGCATGTAAATCCCTTTATGCTGCCGAACTTCTCCTTCATAGCGGAACTGCTTCGTGACGATCATGTCTTCTCCAACCCGAAGTTCAGCTTCTCCGTCAAAGCGAAGCTGGTCTTGACCAGCCATCCCGCTTAACGCTCTGTCCAGCAGCACATTCGGTGGCGTCTTTGAGGGCGGGAGACATCCCGTACCCGATGTCACCAACAGAATGGAAGCTAGCGTCAAAATCGTTGCTCGCTTCGTTCTTTCAAATCGAGGAAATCTGTGTAGCATGTGCCTCCACCCTTCATCATTCGTAAAGCTACATTTCTATTGCGCTCTAAACAATTCACGATGTTATGCCGAAATAAGAAAGAGATGGGTCATGACCCATCTCTACTATCGTCTCACACACGATTTGGCTTTATGCATATGAATTGCTGATGCGAATCTGGTTACGCCCGCTGTTCTTCGCTTGATAGAGGGCCATATCGGCACGATAGAACAGCGATTCGACACTGATTTTCTCGTCCTGCCAATTCCACTCCGCAATGCCGCAAGACACGGTAACCTGCGGATTGGTCTCATTTGCGACACGCGAACGAATCCGTTCAGCAACACGTATCGTCTGGCTGACATTGAGCTGAGGCAAATAGATGGCGATTTCTTCTCCGCCCCATCGTGCAGCGATATCCGTTTCACGAATGGAGGTGCGGATAATTTGACTGACTTGATTTAATATTTTATCACCGATTTGGTGTCCATACGTATCATTGATTTGCTTGAAATAATCGATATCTACAATAATGAGCGAACCGCAAAAATCGTTCTTTTGTTGCCGGTCAATTTGTTTGTCCAAATAATGGCGCGCATACAGACCTGTCAGTTGGTCCTTATTCGCCAAATGCTTTACGCGCGCGTGCAGCGTTGCATTGGCGATTGCAAGCCCGATGTGCGTAGCAAGCATTTGCAGCAATTTCAAATTATCATAGGTGAAAAATTGCGGTCGCTTGTCCGCCAGCACAACAATGCCTACCATTTCACCGCTGCCGAACAGAGGGGCGGCAATAACGGAATGGAGGCCAAGCTTCTCAAAAAAATGCATACGTGTCGGCGATTGATCTCTACTGTCGGACACGATAACGGAATCCCGCATCGAATACATATATCCAAATAATCCTTCATCTGACGGGAAATGCGAACCGTCAAATTCGTCCAAGTTGCACGACACAACCTCAAAACGCTTCTTATCATCATTCAACTGCAGCAGCACGCAAAATTCCGCCTTGAATACCCGCAGCAATTCGTGGGTCGCATCATGGAATACATCACGCAAGCGCAAGCTCTGGTTAATTCGTTTGGTCAAATCATTAATAAAACGCAATTCCTGTATCACTTCGTTCGATTGTTCATGCAGCCGCGCGTTCTCAAAGGCAGTGCCTGCCGTTTCGACGATGAGCTGAATCAACTGAATGTCTGACGGATCGGGTGACACCATTGGAAAACTTATCTTAAGCACTCCGTATGAGCCTTGCTTGCCGCACAGGGCGAATGCCACTTCTGTACGTTCGCCTGTATCGGAACGGCGGTAACATAGTTCCCCCTTCATAAAGGCTTCCATGACAATCGGGTCGCTCCACGGCTTGAATAACAGCGTCTTCACTTTCGGATTCACGCTGCTATGATCCTGTGATAAATACACTTCAATGCCAGCTTCCGGCACAAGAAGCTCTACGCTCTTCATAATTTGCGATAAGACCGCATCCACATCGATACGATCATGCATGTGGCGAATAACATGATAAAAGACATCGCGTCGTTTGGATTCGCGCTCCACTGCACGCTGTGTGTAGATAAGTTCTTCAATAAACATATATTCAAATCTGCGATAGAATTGAGCTCGCAGTGTGTGCACCCATACTTCTAACAACGCTTCGGGACTATCGACAGAAGGCTTGTCCAGCCGGCACACAGCGACCGCAAAGCAGTCTTGTCCCAATCGTAACTTCAATGGGCAAGCGGCATAGCGACTGCTGTCTGTTCCTACATACATGACGGTTCGCTTCTCGCGCAGGGAACACTCCGCGGCTTGGCGCGCGTCGTCATGATGCTGCAATTCGCAATCGCCGGCAATCCACTTACTGGTATAGTCGTAAAGCGCTATATCACCCTGAGCAACGAGCGAATGCGTGGGCAGATCTTCACGCCAGTCTTCGTATGCAGTCTGCAGCAGCGATTCGATATACGGGAAATCATGTACGGTGATATCGCGCTGCAGCAACCAGCCGTCTAACTCTGGGTGTCGATCACGACGCTCGCAATCGAGTTCGAAAGGATCGTTCGAGTCTTTGACGGTAGTTTCTGATTCAATTTGCTGGTGGTGGAGTTGACGTTCCGTCATCCTCTTCTCCTTCTATAGAAAGGTTAGTCTCCAACTATCATACAATATTTTTCAATTAAAATGTACTAAATCAACATAACCTTCGAAACTTTTTTAGGTCATAAGAACTATGTCGAACGATGCACCCTTTTGCTGAAGATATTTGTCGAACGATTGATTTTTGAAGCATGGGCAATTCAAACTTGACATATAGCTGCTTCTTCTTATAATATTATGTGATGTATATGGGAGAAGCTGTTGTGTCACCCTCACGAATTTCATCGCCGGCCGAGCTGCGGCTGAAACCTCGTGTCGGAGCTGCACTTTTTTGCAGCGTTGCATGAAATTCGGCGCAAAGAGACCCCACAATCTAAATTCGATTGAGAAGGAGTCAACTTTAATATGGCACGTTACACAGGTCCTAAATTTAAATTAAGCCGTCGTCTCGGAATCTCTCTGAGTGGCACAGGCAAAGAATTGAAACGCGCGTATCCTCCAGGACAACATGGTCCAGGACAACGCAAGAAATTGAGCGGTTACGGTGTTCAATTGCAAGAAAAGCAGAAGCTCCGCCACATGTACGGCTTGGGCGAGAAGCAATTCCGCAACTTGTTCAACCGCGCAACCAAATTGCCGGGAATCCCGGGTGAGAACTTCATGTTCTTGCTTGAGAGCCGTTTGGACAACTTGGTATACCGTCTTGGTTTCTCTAACTCCCGTGCAGGAGCTCGCCAATTGGTAGCTCACGGTCACGTAACGGTGAACGGCAAGAAGGTCGATATCGCGTCCTACCTCGTATCTACTGGTGACGTTATCGGCTTGCGCGAAAGAAGCCGTGGTTTGAAAGTGATTAAAGAGGCGATCGAAGGCCGCCATCACTTGCCGAACTACTTGGAATTCAATGAAGCTGCTGTAGAAGGCAAATATGTACGTTTGCCTGAACGCGGTGAATTGTCCCAAGACATCGATGAAAAACAAATCGTCGAGTTGTACAGCCGATAAGATTATCGCGTGCAAGACGACAATCGCCATCCTTTGCAGGGTGGCGATTTTTTTGCGTTATAGCTAGTACACAATGGCATAATTATCTGCTCAGTTATATCATTCTTGGTCCCCCACATCAATACGTGTATCTCGTTAGACCTATGAGGGCAAGTTGCTGAAGTTCGCACCTGGGTTGCTTCACGATGAGAAAACCTCTATATGAGGCTTTCTGAAGATGAGCGACCGCGTGTATAGGTGGATTTTATCGCCAAAAGGAATGTTTGCTTCGCTTTAACGCTTCACGGAATTTTAATATTCCTTATTGGTCAAAGGGTGCTTTTACGAACAACCTTTCATAGGGTTTTAATCCTGTCATCGCGCACAAGAGTCACCGTCACTCTATCCTGCCCGAAGAAGGGGTGTCCTTTCGCATCTTCTACCTACCCTCCCCGTCATTCAGATAGTAACTTCCACCGCGGTGTGACCTTTCACATCTTCTATCCACTCTCCCCATCATTCAGATGTCAAACTTCAAACTCTGTGTAACCTTTCTCATCTTCTACCCACTCCCCCCATCATTCAGATGACACCTCCCACTGCGGTTGTGCACAGCCTCAGAGATTGAGCCAGAGGAGGGAGCCAAGAAGGGCACACTATCATGAACATGTGCATCCTTATTCTGACCAAGAGGGAGGGTGACGCGAAGGAACAATGACGAGATAGCTTGCCTCGATTCAGCGGTTAAAACAAAATGAACGCCTTCAAATACGGGTAGGTAGCTTGACTGTGGAGTTCGCGTTCTCTCATATAGAGACCGATCCGAATGCAGTGAATCCATTCTGCACGGAAGTGCGGCTTCATTCCATGACCATGCTAGTGGTTGGTGTGCTCTGGTGCCGGCACATGTGAGCTCGTAATCATCTTTTTACTCCTGCGCTCATCAATTTGCAAGGCTGAATCGGGCCGGAATACGACCTGAAGCATAGGTCATTAGACCTTGTCGCACCGCCTGTTTAACGCCTACAATCCGCTAACAAAAGTGACATCTACCCAATCAATTTTTATGGTATAATGGAAAGCGCTGCAATTATTAAGGAGGAAAAAATGCATGGTTGAGGAGAAATTGACGGAGAATGACGAGCAACCGACGAGGAAAAGGTCGATTGGTCGTCGAATTTGGTCCGTTATAAAGTGGCTCATGCTGTTCGGCCTGCTATGCGGCTTGTTCGTTGGTGGTGCAGGCGCCGGTTACGTCACGTCCTTAGTCAAGGATGAACCGATTCGCCCGCGCGAATTGATTGAGCAGAAAATTCAGGAAAATGCCGTTACGGGCTTTGTCTATTTCAATGATGGCACTCAAATTGGACAACTGCGCACCGAGGAAGACCGACGACCCGTCTCCTTGAATGAAATACCGCAATCCGTCATCGATGCTTTAATCGCAACCGAAGATAATCGCTTCTTCGAACATATGGGCATTGATATTAGAGGTCTATCTCGTGCTGTAATGCAAAAGGTCCTGAGACGACCTGTACAAACAGGAGGCAGTACGCTCACACAGCAATTGGCAAGACGAGTATTTCTTAATTTAGACCGTACCGATAGCCGTAAAGCCAAAGAAATCCTATTATCTTTGCGCATGGAACGCGTCCTGTCTAAGGAAGAAATAATTACAGCCTACTTAAACAAAGTACCGTTTGGAAACGGTTCGACAGGGTATAATCTGTATGGAATTAAAGCAGCAGCCAAAGGAATTTTTAACATTGATAAATTGGATCAACTCAATATTGCACAGTCCGCCTATTTAGCCGGGCTTCCGCAGCTTCCTTCCGCTTATTCCGCGTTCAACGGGAAGGGCGAACCGAACGAGAAAGGGTTAACCCGTGCTATAGAACGCCAGAAATTAGTACTCAAGCGCATGCTGGAGGAACACAAAATTACGCAGCAGCAATATAACGAAGCCGTGGCGTTCGACATTCGCGCCTCGATTGCGAAACCCAAAGAGAAAGCTTATGCTACATACCCTTATCTGATGCTGGAAGCAGAGCGCGCTGCGGCCGAAGTTCTCTTGCTTCAACAAAATCCTGGACTTACCAAAGCGGATCTGCGCAAGCGCGAGAACAACGAGCTGTTGCAGAATGCGCGTGAGCAGCTGCTTCGTGGCGGATATTTGGTCTACACCACGATCGACAAAGACATATACAGCTCAATGAAGCGCGTCTCGAACAATAAGGACAACTTCTCCCCTACTAGCGATACGAAGGGCGAAGAGCAGGTGGCCGCGCTTATGCTCGATCACCGGACCGGGGCCATTCTTGGCATGATTGAAGGCCGTGATTTCTATCTTGAGCAGATGAACTTTGCCACGCAGATGCTGCGTCAGCCGGGTTCTACCATGAAGCCGCTCGCCGCATACTTACCGGCGATTGAAGAAGGCAAGGTGCAGCCTGCCTCAATACTGGACGATGCGCCGATGGTGCTGAAGGACGGCTCGAAGGGCTACCACATCCCGGGTAACGCCACCGGCCGCTATCAAGGGCTAGTGACCGCACGTGATGCGCTAAGCCAATCGCTGAACTTGCCGGCGCTCAATATTTACATTGAGAAGCTCGGCGTGAAGAAGGCGCTTGACTTCGTGCAGAAGCTCGGTATTACAACTATTCAGCCGGAAGACTATTATGCACAGACAGGCGTAATCGGCGGTCTGCGCTATGGGGTTACGGTCGAGGAAATTACCAATGCATTCGGAGTCATCGCGAATGAAGGTGTTTTTAATGACGCTTATTTGATTTCAAAAATTATGGACTCCAAAGGGAATATCGTGTATCAGCACAAGGCAGAGCCCCAAACGGTCGTCTCGAAGCAGAGCGCCTACCTGATGACGGATATGATGAAGTCAGTCATCTCCGGCCCAAGAGGTACGGCCCGACGCGTCAAATCTGAGTTCAATCAATATGGTTCGGTCGAAGTCGCGGCCAAGACCGGTTCGACGCAGAACTATGCGGACACGTGGTTTGTCGGATATACGCCTGACGTCACGATGGGCGTCTGGGTCGGATATGATCAGCCGATTCACGTCTTGAACCGCAGTGCCTATTCACGGTCAACCGAGATCTGGTCAAAAGTGATGAACGAAGTGACGAAGGCAAAACCTGAATTGTTGAAGACAAAGGAATTCAAGCGTCCGGACGGCATCGTAAGCATGACGGTATCCGGATACAGCGGCAAGCTGCCAGACGAATTAACACGTCAAGCCGGCCGCTATGTGACCGATATTTTCAACCGCAAATATATACCGACAGAAAAAGAAGATGTGCTCGTACGGGCGAAATACATCACCTATGATGGTGTGAATTACATTCCGCAGGAGAACACACCAGATGATATGACGCGTGAGAAGGTCGTTATTAAGCGCGAGAAGCCGATTCAAGAGCTTATCGAGGAGTTGAAGAAGGCGCTCGGCCACTTATCTTCCAGCAGCCGTCGTCGCTCATTATCAAGCTATTTGCCGGAAGATGCCACTTCGGATGCGCCAGCGAAGGTTGACCCGCGCAAAGACGATGGGAAAGCACCTACGGCTCCGGGGAATCTTAATGTGGAAGCACCCGGGGATGGGACGGTGCGCATCAGCTTCTCCCCAAGCGGCAGTTCTGACGTCGTCGGTTATAGGCTGTATCGCTCGTTAAACGGCGAAGCGTTCCAGCGCGCTGAAGGAACGGTGCTGACAGGCGATGAGACGCGGTTCAAAAATTACGTATCTTCAGGCAAGCAATACGGGTTCTACGTGACCGCTGTTGATGTCGGCGGCCATGAGTCCACACCGTCAGCGACTGTTCAATGGGGAGACGGCGTGCCTATCGAGCCGAACAATCCTCCCGAACAGACCGGTCAGGGAGAGGGTGTGCCTGATACTACCGATCCGACGCAGACCGATGACGGAGAGACGTCTGACAACAGCGGATCGACAGACAATAGCAGCGATTCCACCGGTACCGAAGAACCATCGGTAGCAGCCGGACCTCCGGGCACACCGGGTGGACTCCAATCCTCGTTGACGGATATGGGGGTAAAGCTTTCTTGGAAAGCTTCCTCCAACAATCCAAGCGAGTATCGTGTTTATTTCAGTTCGAGCAGCAGCGGCACCTTTGAGCATATCGGTTCTTCTCCAACACCAGGGTTCGAACTGATTACAATGACGCCTGAAGGCTGGTATCGAGTATCCGCAGTGAACGGTGCTGGAGAATCCGAACCAACCGCTTCTGTCAAAGTTCAGTAACGGAAGATTGATTCCCTTACACAGTGCAAGAGGACAGGGTGCAATTTGCAGCCCTGTCCTCTTTTTTATTGAGGTTGTTCAAAAACCCCCTTTTGATCTCGCACTTATATAACAAAATTCTGACGTTGAACCAATCGTTCCAGATGCATTGTCAGAAATCCGATCTCCTCCGCAGGCACGGGCTTCTTCAGTCCGTCCGCAATCGCTCCAGCCAGCATGATTGCTTGTTCGTACGCATCTTCATATTCCTCGCGAATCTGAACCAGCAGTGAATTATTCAAGGTCTTTCCTGCCTTCACTCTGTCAATCAACCCCTTTACATGTCCGATAAACAGTATGGTAGAAAGGGATTCATCAAAACGGATGCCTATCTTTTTGCCTTCTTCCAGCACCTTAGAAATAATCTTGATTTCAGAAACGGCATGTCCGCCCTTCTCGCTCCGTCTTGCCCCGTGAAAATGCATCGCGAGAAAGGCTATCTCATCAGGCGGCAGCTCGACGTCAAGCTGCTCGTTCAAATAATCAATCGCATGCTCCGCAACGCGATATTCATCCCGGTATAAATGCTGAATTTCAAACATGAACGGATTGCGAATGAAGAGACCGCGCTTCGTGCGCTCAATCGCCAAATTAATATGGTCCACTAACGCAGAATGAATCGTTTCGGAGAAATCGCCCTCCAAATGCCCTTGAGCAAAGGCGATCACTTCCTCTACGACTCCGATAATCTTGAAATCAACAGCATTCAATATATGCTCATAGTGTTCCAGAACTGCAGAGGTTTGCAACAAAAATTCCTGTTTGATGTCAGCCTCATTGACGGGCATGCCCGGTTTTCTCTGGAATCCGATCCCCTTGCCAAAAGCGATGGAGTTCTTACCCGTTGACAGCTTGGTCATGACAACGTTATGAGATAGGATATGAACAATTTTGCGTTCAATCATTTAATTCCCCCTCCATCTAATCCAAGAAACGTCCACCCCACTCTATGCCAATCCTATGCACTACCCATTGATATATGCGGCTACGCCAAGTCTTTGCTCTATTTTTTCACGCAAAATATCGGAATCGGTTCCCATAATAATATGAACATGTCCTTTCGCTACCCGCATGAATCCAAATGCTCCCAACATCAATAGTCCCGCTTCGTCCACTTTCGCATCGTCCCACAGCTGCAGCCTCAGTCTCGTAATACAAGCATCCACTGAACGAATGTTGCTCATCCCACCGACACAACCGATAATTTGCTCGAGCTTGCTCTCCAGCTCATCAGACAGCAGTCCTGTCGGCTGAACCGCTTCATGCAGCGCTGTCTCGCGTCTTCCCGGCGTCTGTAGATGAAATACTTTAATGGCAAGGGAAGCCACGGTATAATACAGCCAGAAGTAAATGAGCCCCAACAAGAGGAGCAGCCACATATGGCGACCATTCGTCCACGTGATGACCATATCGATAAACCCGGCCGAAAATCCGAAGCCTGCCCGAATATCAAGCCAGGCTGTCAGCATCATTGCAACCCCAGTGAACACTGCATGGATGGCATACAACAAAGGAACGGTCAGCATGAAGGCAAATTCCAGCGGCTCGGTAATGCCCGTCAAAAAACTCGTTAACGATGCGGTGAGCATAATCGATGCGATGCGCTTGCGTTCCTCTCGATGTGCCGCGTGAACGATGGCCATAGCGTAGCCTGGAAGTCCGAACATCATGACAGGGAAGAAGCCTGCCATAAAGAGACCGGCCGTCGGGTCGCCCGCGTGGAATCTCCACATATCGCCACGGATGATGCTGCCTGCTGTATTCGTGAATTCGCCAAGTTGAAACCATGCGATATTGTTCAAAATATGGTGCAGTCCCGTTGGGATGAGCAAGCGGTTCAATATGCCGTAAATCCCCGCCCCCCATTCACTGGACGTCATCGCCCCCGTGCCCACTTCCCGGATTAATTGCTGCACTGAAGGCCAGATGAAGCCCACTCCGACCCCGACGACGACCATGATGAGCGAAGTAATGATCGGGACAAACCTTTTTCCGCCGAAAAATCCTAAGACCTCCGGCAGTTTAATCTGATGAAATCGTTGATACAGCCATGCGGCAAGTCCGCCGCAAAGCATGCCCCCAAGCACGCCAGTATCGAGCTCTACAGCGGCCCCTGTCTCGAAATGCTTCAGCACATTTGTAAATACGAAATAGCCTACCGCCGCCGCCAACGCAGCCACACCTTGACCAGAAGTCAATCCAATCGCCACGCCGATGGCAAAAAAAATGGGCAAGTTCCCAAAAATGGCATCGCCCCCTAACTTACAGACGCTGGCAACCGCCGCAAGCCAAGGGGTCTCAAATTGAAATTCTCCGATTCGAACCAAGATCGACGCCGCGGGAAGTACTGCAATCGGTATCATGAGTGAACGCCCGATCTGCTGCATATAAGACATCAATCGCATGCTCCGCACCTACTTTAAGAGGTTGTTCAATGAGTCCCCTTTTGAGCGCGAAGTATACCAAGATGTGATTCAACATCGAATCTTGCATTCACTCTCGAATAGCATATGCTTCCGAAGTATGTTTCCTTTGGAAACATTTCAGATGCTCATGTAGTTTCGCCTACACTCCGCTTCTCCTTCTTCGAGTGATGCTTCCGATGTAGTTTTCTTATGAAAACTTGTACTTTTCGGCGCTGAAAAGGGGCCCTTTGATCTCACGCTTCAGTTACCTTATTTCACGGCTCCCGCAATCATGCCGCTCGTAATCTGTCTTTGGAAAATCGCATATAGAATAAGAACCGGCACGATGGACAACAGCAGTCCTGCAAACAAGGCTCCCCACTCCGTGCGGTATTGCATTTCGGCCTGCATGACCGCAATACCGACAGGAATGGTATACTTGCCAGGATCGTTCACAAGCACTGTACCGATAATATATTCGTTCCAAATGTTCAATACGTTCATCATGCCAACCGAAATAATCCCCGGCTTAGCGAGTGGAAGCATGATGCGAAAGAACACGCCGTAATGGGAGCTTCCATCGATCGAAGCCGCTTCATCCAATTCTTTGGGCAGCGATTTGAAAAATCCGACGAGCACAAATATGCCGAAAGGTAAATTAATCGCTGTATAAATGAGACTAAGACCAAACAACGAATTATCTAACCCTAGATCCGATAACAGGAAAAACAATGGAATCAATCCTAATATAAGTGGAATCATCATGCTGGCTAAGTAGAGGTTATATAGGGCAAGGCTGCCGCGAAACGGAAAACGCGCAATGATGTAAGAGGTCGTCGATGCCAACAATAACGCCAGCACCGTACTCACAGTCGTCACCAGGAGAGAATTCATAAAGTACGTTTCTAAATTGTAATTGTTCCAGACGTTCGCGAAGTTGTCCCAGCGAAACGGCCAGTCCGGCAGGCTCCACGGTGCTTTGAGCATAAATTGTTGATTGCTCTTCAACGAGCCGAGGACGGTCCATATAAGCGGATATATGACGCAGATGCTCCACACCACCATCAATGCGTAAAGCAACCAACGGATGACTGGGTTGTTGCGCTTATGCTGCCACGCAGATTGCAAATCGATCTCTCCCTTCTGCATAAGAGTATTAGGCCAGCTCCACCACATCTCTGCGCATGAGGCGCTGCAAAGCCAAAGTCGTAATTAATGACAAGATAAGAATAAGGACGCCGATAGCGGAAGCATAGCCGAAATGGTATTGACGGAATCCCATCTGATATAAATAGGAGCCCATTACCTGTGTCGAATTATCCGGTCCCCCTTCCGTCATCATCCATACGATCACGAAGGAGCCGTTCAGCGTCGTCATGACGACCCACAAGATCGAGACTTTAATCTGCTCCCATGCAAGCGGCATCGTAATCCGACAAAATTGCTGCCACTCTTGCGCGCCATCGATGCTCGCCGCCTCGTACAAATCTTTTGGAATGTTCAATATTGCTGCGATGACGAGAATCATAACAAATCCAATTCCTGCCCAAATCGAGGGCGGCAAAAGCATCCATATTGCAAGCTTTGTATCGCCGAGCCATGGCGTCTGCACGTTCTCGTTCGTAAATAAGGATAGAAATGAATTCAAAAATCCGATGCTCGGATTGTAAATGTAATTCCACAGCACCCCGATGACAACTACGGATAATATGTTCGGAATAAAAAAGACAGACCGGAAAAATACGGTTCCACGCAGCCGAAACCTCGTCAATATGACGGCGAACAATACACCAAGTCCAACAATGCCGATCACTTTCCAAAACACGAGGAAGTAGTCATTTACAATCGCTGTGCCGATAATCGGATCATTCAGCATCTCTTTATAATTGTCGAATCCGATGAAGTTTTTCGTCTCCGAGCCGCCGGACCAATCGGTAAAGCTGAAGTAGAGCCCATGAAAGATCGGATATATCATAAATAAGCAAAAAAACAGCAGCGTCGGTACGGTGAACACGAACATGAACATGTTTCGTTTCTTCTTCCAAGTGAAACCGCGGGGCGCTTCCGGCTTAACCGTCACGCCTGGAACAGGTGGCGCACTGTTCACGTGTGTCTCCCTCCATTTCACATTGTATTGGGAAGGATGCATGCGGCGAATGGCCACACACATCCGTTTCTTTGCGCACTACGCCTCATCTTTACCGTTATTTCCGCACCTTCGCTGCCGCTTTCTCCATTCGATCCATCCATTCTTCTGGCGTAATGCTGCCGGTCATAAGCGCGAGCGTAGAATCTTGCTTCACCTTGTCGACATCCGCATTCAGCTGCACGTAAGGCGCTACGATCGTATTGTCAGAACCATAAAATTTCATCGCTGACTTCACGAGGGCGCTTGCATTGGAATTGTCGAGATCTGCCTTCAGATTGCCGAGAGCTCCGGTCTGTTCCGCCCATGTAATAGCTGACTGCTTCGTGAACAAAAATTCCAGGAAGGCTTTCGCCGCCGCAGGATTTTTCGCTTTCTTCGCAATGCCGACCGTTGCTGTAAACGGTATCGCAATATGTTTGCCGCCTGCTGGCTGTGTAATCGAAGGTATGAAACCGAATTCAAAACCTTGCGGCACATCTTTCTGCATTTCATTTTCTAACCAGAGACCGTTCGGTATAAATGCATTCTTATGCTGGAGGAATAGCATCTGCGAGTCGATGTGATTGATCGGTGCTGAGGCTGGATCAATGATGCCCGCATCCCTCATTTGCACCATTTGCGCCAACGCTTTCTTTACGGGGTCACTCTTGAAGATACCTTCTTTTAATGCTGCCATATCGAGTAAAATCGACGTATCGTCATTGTTGTTCACGACAAACGCCGAATCCAGAATGCCACCGTGGAAATAGTACGGATATTTCCCTGTGTAGATGAGCGGCGCATTCACTTTGCCGGAATCTCTAATCTTCTTCGACTCGCTCAAGAAGCTGTCGAAATCTTTCGGCTCGGTCCACCCATTATCGGCAAATAGCTTTTTGTCGTAGAACACACCCCAAGAACCAAACACGAATGGAAGTGTGTAAATTTTACCGTCGTATTCAATCGGCTTCAACAGAAGCTCATCCTTGATGATATTGTCATCCGCGTTTTTGGCATCCTTATAATAATCGGTTAAATCCATCAATTGATCGTCAAGCACCATTTGCGTCGCATTCGATCCCGCACCATCAATGTATACGAAATCAGGAGGGTTGCCTTGAATCCAGCGTGGTTTCATCTGATCATTGATTTTAGAACCAGCCGATTCCTTAATTTTCACGTTCGGGTATTTCTTTTGGAATTCCGCCAAAATCATCTTCCAGCCTTGATCGCCGTAGCCGCCTACAAAATATTGGATTTCAAAATCGCCCGACACTTCATCATTGCCTTGATCGGTATTCTCCTGCTTCGACTCCTCTTTCTGCACGGTCTCCGTGCCGCTGCCGTTGCTGCTCGCCGTTTCATTCGTCTTGCTGCCGGAATTGCAACCTGCTGCCATCATCATGGCCAGCACGCATATGATGAGCAGCCTCAGGGAGTTGCCCCAAGTGGGACGCTTTGCGTTCATATCGATTACCCCTCTCCAAATTGGAAGTAAAGCAAGCGAAAACAGCGGAACGACAAAAAGGGCATACGTTAAGAAGGCAGTCACATAGCGACTGAACTTCCATAACGAATGCCCTTGCGGTAACATGTTATGTCCATTCTTCTGTACTTGTCGTTTCGCGTTGCAAATTCGCTTCGCTACTGGGATAATATCCCACAATTATGGATTTGTCAACACTTTATAGAACGAGTGCGGAACATTAATCTTCAATCGTAGACAGGTCTCCGGTCGGCAAGCTCAGCTCCCATGCCTTCAGCACACGGCGCATGATCTTACCAGAACGTGTCTTTGGCAATTTGTCCTTGAACTCGATTTCCCGCGGTGCGGAATGAGCGGACAGCCCTTGCTTGACGAATTGGGCAATCTCCGCTTTGAGCTCGTCGGAAGGCGTATACCCTTCGCGCAAGGAAATGAATGCCTTGATGATCTCCCCGCGAATCGGATCCGGCTTGCCGATGACACCGGCTTCCGCCACAGCTGGGTGCTCCACCAGCTTGCTCTCGACATCGAATGGACCGACTCGTTCTCCAGACGTGTTGATGACGTCATCGACACGGCCCTGGAACCAAAAGTAGCCTTCTTCATCCATATACGCGGAATCCCCGGAGATGTACCAGCCGGAGAAGCGGAAATATTCTTCGTACTTGGCAGGGTTGTTCCATACTTTGCGCATCATCGCCGGCCATGGCGTGCGAATCGCCAGGTTGCCCATGCGATATGGCGGCAGCACGTTGCCTCGATCGTCGAGAATAGCCGCTTCGATCCCCGGCACAGGACGCCCCATCGAGCCCGGCTTGATAGGCATGGCAGGATAATTGCATATCATATGCGCGCCCGTTTCCGTCATCCACCACGTGTCGTGAATGCGATGGTTGTATGCTTTCATCCCCCAGCGCACCACTTCCGGATTCAGTGGCTCGCCTACGGACAACACATGGCGCAGGCTGGACAAGTCGAAGTTCGCGATGACGTCGTTGCCAGCGCTCATCAGCATGCGGAAAGCGGTAGGCGCGCTGTACCACACCGTCACTTTATATTTTTCAATCGTGCCGTACCAGTCCTGAGGACTGAAGCGCCCGCCGCGAACGACGTTAGTGACGCCGTTCAGCCATGGGGAGAAGATGCCGTAGGCCGTGCCTGTGACCCAACCTGGATCGCCCGTACACCAGTAGATGTCATCCTCCTTGAGATCCAACACGATCTTCCCTGAATAAGCTTGTTGAATCATCGCATTCTGGACATGATAGACACCCTTCGGCTTGCCAGTCGAACCGGATGTATAATGCATAATAAGGCCGTCTTCCCGCTCCAGCCATTCGATGTCCGCTTCTTCCGCTGCATCGGCCATCTCAGCATGGAAATCAATCAGTCCGTCGCCGGTCTGCACATCGTTGCCGACCACGATGACATGTTTCAATTGGGGCAGTTCCTCGTGCTTCACACGTTGAAGCAGCGTTGACGTCGTGACGATCGCTACCGCGCCGCTGTCCTCCAGCCGATCTTTGACGGCAGTCTCCATAAATGCCTCGAATAATGGCCCTACAACCGCCCCCACCTTCAATACGCCCATAAAGCTAAAATACAGCTCTGGCGTGCGCGGCATAAAGATAAAGACGCGGTCACCCTTCTGGATGCCGTGTTTACGCAATACATTCGCGAATTGATTCGTCTTGCGGCGCATGTCATCGTATGTGTATGATTCATCCCGCTCCGCATCGCTGTAATGAAGCGCCACCTTGTCTCCGCGTCCATTCGCAGCATGGCGATCGATCGCTTCATATGCCATGTTTACTTTTCCCGTGTCATACCAAGAGAATTGCTTCTCCACGTCTTCCCAATTAAAATTTCCTGCCCAATTTTCATAGCTCTGCATATTCGGGTTACTTGCTGATGCAGCAATGATTTCTCCTTGCACGTTACTCATAGTCGTTTCATCCTCCTATTTCTTTCCCTTCTTTATTGGTCGCTTCAGCTATCAGACGATTTCAGACGATGCAATAAAACCGCTTTCAGAAAGCTGTAATTCCAAGGACGATGATGTCGTTCGTGCTGTCAAGGGGAGATTCCATGAATTTTATGGCAAAATTATTATATCACATGCAAACCTTTTCGCCTATTCTTTTCCTTTTCAAAGCACCCTTTTTTTGCTATAACGATAGGATAGAGACGAAAGGAGCTGCTAGGTGTGGAACATCGAAAATGTTATCACGCGCAAATCATTCCTCATGAGGAACGCATCGTTGTGGTTGAAGGACCTATTCAGCCTGAGGCGCTGCGCACCTTAAGCATGCATGCCGATTTGAACGCGTTCCGAAGGCCTAAAGAACAGCATCAGGCGCTCATCGAAATTGCGGAACTGCCAGAAGGGCGCATCATTATTGCACGTGACGGACAGACGATCGTAGGCTATGTCACGTTTCATTATCCCGATGAGCTGGAACGTTGGTCCGAAGGAAATATGGAAGATTTAATCGAGCTCGGCGCCATCGAAGTGGCAAATGACTATCGTTCTCTAGGATTAGGCAAAAAGCTCATCATCACCGCATTTGAAGATGATCAATTGGAAAGCTATATCGTATTTACGACCGAATATTATTGGCATTGGGATATGGAAGGTACGGGGTTGAGCGTATGGGACTACCGAAAAATGATGGAAAAGCTGATGCAGTCGGTCGAGATGATATGGTATGCGACTGACGATCCCGAGATTTGTGCCCACCCTGCCAACTGTTTGATGGTACGTATCGGAAAGGACGTGCCGCTCGATTCAAAGGAACAGTTCGATCGCGTCCGTTTTAGACAACGGTTCATGTATTAGAGGTTGTTCAAAAATCCCCCTTTTGATCACGCACTACTAATTGCGTTGCATGCGTTTTTGCGCTTAGAACTGCCTCTATTAGTTTGTATGAGAGGGATGGATATCAGATGTCAGGAAATGCTCTATACTTCATGCACAATGATTCCCTCCGCTATCGCTTTCACGCCGATCATCCATTCGATCAGCAGCGGGTCGTGATGACGAACGACCTTCTCTATCATGCCGGAGCTTTGCACGAAGCGCAAATTATCCGGCCCAAGGGAACCCTTGCTGAGTGGGAGCGATGGCTGGGATTAATTCACCGTGATGATTATATTGAAACGGTGAGGCGGCTCAGTGACCCTCGTCCCCATCTGGAGTGGACGTCACGGGCAGATAAATACGGTCTGCATACAGAAGATACCCCCTACTTCCCCGGAATGCATGACGCCGCTTGCGCCATTGTAGGAGGTTCTATCGCGGCATGTGATGCAGTTATGTCGGGACAAGCCGCACACGCCCTTCATTTGGGCGGAGGGCTTCACCATGCGTTTGGGGAGAAAGGCGCAGGTTTCTGCGTCTACAACGACGCCTCCGTTGCCATAGCCTGGCTGCGCAAGCATTACGGCGCGCGCATCCTATATATCGATACGGATGCTCACCATGGAGACGGTGTGCAATGGTCGTTCTATACGGACCCGGATGTCTTTACTTACTCTATTCACGAAACGGGAAAATATTTATTTCCCGGGACCGGCTTCGTGCATGAGCGCGGGGCGGGAGAGGGATTCGGCGCCTGCGTCAATGTTCCGTTGGAACCGTATACAGAGGACGAATCGTGGCTGCAATGCTTCAGGGAGACCATTCAACAGGTTGCCCGCTCGTTCAAGCCCGATATGATCGTCAGTCAGCACGGCTGCGACGCGCATGCGCTGGATCCGCTGTCACACATGCACTGCAGCATGCGGATTTACGCGGAGATGCCGCGACTCATCCATCAGCTGGCGCACGAGCATTGTGACGGAAGATGGGTCGCTCTTGGCGGCGGCGGCTACGAAATATGGCAAGTCGTTCCGCGCGCATGGAGCCTGCTCTGGTTAGAAATGAACGAAGACCCGCTGCGGCTGCTGTTAGAGAATGAACCACTGCACCAATTGCCTGTCCCGTGGGTCACCCATTGGTCACAGAAATCTCCTGTGCCCTTGCCGGGGACATGGCTTGATGACGTCGAGAGCTGGGTCCCAATGCCTAGACGGAACTTCATTGAGGAGCGCAATGCTCATGTGAAGAATCTGGCGCTGGAATATGTGCGCTAGAACTGACTCGAGAATGAAGTCCTTCAACTACCGGCGGGATTGAAATAGGCCGTTGACATACGCTTGCTCCATCCTTCTCTACGAGGAAGGCTATGAGATGCGCAATATCAACGGCCTGCTAGTTGTAAAGTTCAATTGCTCGTGTTACACGACGATTTCCTTGACCATGCTTTCCACAATTCGATAAGAATGCTCAGAAGCCTCAACCGTAAATTCTGCAAAATTCACATGCGCTGAGCCGTCTGCTTTATCTGACATAGAGCGAATGACGACAAACGGAACTTGGTTAATAAAGCATGCTTGCGCTACAGCCGCGCCTTCCATTTCCGTGCACGCGGCACCTTCGAACGTCTCGTACAGCTCCCGCACCTTATCCCGGCTCGCGATAAATTGATCGCCCGACAAAATCAAGCCCGTCCGGTAGCGGCCTGGGAAATGCTCCTCACATACGCGTTCAGCCAACTGCATCAGCTTCGGGTCAGCCGCAAATTGCGACGTCTCCTGGAACGGTATGACACCTGGCGCAAACCCCAGCGCCGTCACATCCATATCATGATGCATGCACGCCGTTGAAATGACGATATCCCCGATGTTCAGCTCTGGATGAACCGCACCGGCTACTCCGGTGAACAGCACCGTCTTCGTGTGAAAGCGGTCGATGAGAACTTGTGTCGTAATGGCTGCATTAACCTTCCCTACTCCGGACTTGCAAATGACGACGCGCTTGCCAAATAGACTGCCTTGAAAATAACGCAGCCCTGCCACTTGAATTTCCTCAATCGGTTGCGCGGCTTTCAGCAGCAATTCAATTTCTTCGTCCATGGCGCCGATAATGCCAATCGCAGCTTCCATTGCCATACCCATTCCTCCTCTTATGTCTCGATAAATACATGCTCACACAAAAAGCCCCATCGTCCTGGGGCTTCTGTCCTGCAACTAGGCAGTGTGCTATTCGTTCACTTGGCTTACCGACAGACGAAGAATCGTCTCGTGCGGCAAGATGACGCGTGAATTGTCTACATTCTCTTTCTTCATCAACTTCGTTAATAAACGCATGGCTACGGCACCAATATCATACATTGGCTGTGCAACTGTAGTCAGTTGCGGACGTACCATGGAGGCCATACGAATATTATCGACACTAATGACGGAGAAATCATCCGGCACCTTCAGGTTGGCATCTTGAATACAGTGGATTGCACCGATAGCCATCTCATCTGTTGCCGCAAAAATGGCAGTCGGGCGCTTCTTCAAGCCAAGGAAATACTTCATCGCTTCGACACCGGATTCATAACGATAGTTACCGATTCGAACCAAGTCTTCCTTATACTCAATTCCTGCACCTTCCAGTGCTTTCTTGTACCCTTGGAACCGGGCAAATCCGTTGGCCGGATCTTGAAGCGTGCCGCTAATCATCGCAATATCACGATGGCCATGGCGAATAAGTGTATTCACCGCGTCAAAAGCCGCCGCCTCATGATCGATATCGACTGACGGAATAATACCATTCTCATCTGTCGTTGCACAAAGCACAATTGGCACGGATGCGGTGCGGAAGGCCTGAATGTGGTCTTCCGTGACAACGCCGCCCATAAATAAGAGCCCGTCCACTTGTTTCTCCAAGAGCGTATTGATAACACGTATTTCCTTATCCTTCTTCTTATCCGCGTTGCACAAAATGATATTGTAATGATACATATTCGCAATATCTTCAATACCGCGCGCGACTTCAGCAAAGATGGAATTGGAAATATCAGGAATGACGACCCCAACGGTCGTCGTCTTCTTGCTCGCAAGTCCGCGTGCGACCGCATTCGGGCGATAACCTAAACGTTCAATCGCTTCGTACACTTTTTTACGCGTTTGCGGCTTCACGTTCGGATTGTTGTTCACAACCCGGGAAACGGTGGCCATTGAGACGCCCGCTTCTCTCGCTACATCATAAATAGTTACCGTCACGATCCTTCTCTCCAATTACCGAAAATTTAATGCGAACATACATATTACATTCAATGATACGATATTTTCAGAAAATTCGCAATGTCACGGCCAAAACCGCCTTGATTTACCATAACTTACCTTTACATTGTCAAAACAGACTCCAACTTGTCGTATCGGATCGCATTATGTGAATCGTGCCAAGCGACTTCGCCATTCTTTAGTACAAGCACTTGAGGGGACTCATGCTTGATGCCGAGCTTCTCTGCACAAGCTAGGGACACATCACGGTTCTCCACGACGAGTATACGCCCGAACCCTACGCCCTTATTTCCATAGTCCTCCTCCACCTTCGCCATTTCTTCATCCGCCTGCGCGCTTATCGGACAGCGCGTGCTGTGCTTGAATAAGACTACGATTTGCTGTGAAGACAAATCGATGGCTTCCTGCAAATGTTCCAAGGAACTGACAGCTTTCATGCTTACCTCCTCCTGCTAACAATTTATCCGCTTACTTGAAAACAGCCAATCTGTATTCAAACTGATATCTATGGAACCTCTTAACTTATTTTAACCCTATATGGCTGTAAACTAAAACATGTAACTTGTTTTAATCTGCGCTGAAGGTCCATCATCCAGATCGTATCGTTGCATGTCTTCGCGATCAGATACAGATCAAGCAGTTGGTTGACGCGTTCATCCATTCGGCGTTCGAACACCGGCACCATATCGTCGCAACCGTCTTCTTCCACACATTCTGCCAGGACGCTGGATAATTCATGAACTTCATCAAATGACACCACGAGCGGTCCGTTCTGGGTGATATGCGAGTTGGCAGCGATTAGGCTCATACGATTTCGAATGAGTTCTGCAATCTCTTTCTTAACGAGCGACAGCAGTTCAGAACGTTCACAACTCGTACAAGTAAATACAGGAACACGGTGAATATGCACCGAACGCGCGTGTACAACGGTTCGTAGCGTTAAATCCATATAATGACCACAGGTACAACGTTTATACATACGGTCCACCCCTAATTTTTCATGTTTTTGATGATGTTAATGAAGTTCGAACCCTAATGCTATAGCCTATTACACGTTATGGTTAACGTATATTTCGACTTTGTCCTTCATTCTCCTTCTATGCAAAAAGATGTATTTTTTTACA
Organism: Paenibacillus sp. MER TA 81-3; assembly: GCF_023713585.1. NCBI lineage: Bacteria > Bacillati > Bacillota > Bacilli > Caryophanales > Paenibacillaceae > Paenibacillus > Paenibacillus sp. MER TA 81-3. Next base: position 87,779 of record NZ_JAMAWB010000001.1, on the reverse strand, counting down.
CAACTAGAAACCAACTGGAACAACAAAACATTTTCAACAATGATATAAATCACATTATTCTGATCGCTTTTAAATAAACATGTTAATTTTCATGACATTATGGTTAAATAGAAAGTAGAACGAACAACCCTTACACGAGCAATGCAACCTATTGAAACCATCGTAGGTCATATATCGGAAAGACTCAATACACATCATTTGGGAAATAGGAACGGCTTATTGCGAAGTTGGGTAATAAGCTGCTCTGTACAAGATACGAAGGAGGGACAACATTCATGCGTTTAAGCGGAAAGCGAATCATCTCTTTTGTGGATGAAGAATTTGAAGATTTAGAATTGTGGTATCCGATATACCGCGCCCGTGAAGAAGGTGCTGAAGTGCATCTGGTCGGAGACGAGCCTGGTAAGACTTACATCGGGAAATATGGCGTGCCAGCAACTTCTAATTACGCATTTAAAGATGTCGATGCCAGCACCTACGACGGTCTGCTCGTTCCAGGAGGCTGGGCACCCGATAAGCTGCGCCGCTATGAGGATGCACTGAACATCGTCAGACAGATGAACGAGGCTGATAAGCCGATCGGACAGATTTGTCATGCAGGCTGGGTTCTTATCTCTGCTAAAATTTTGCAAGGCCGTACGGTAACGTCGACTCCCGGCATTCGGGACGATATGGAAAATGCAGGCGCAACGTGGCTCGATCAAGAGGTCGTTATCGACGGCAACTTGGTATCTGCGCGCAGACCGCCGGATCTGGCAGCCTACGGCAAAGCGTTTTGTGATAAGATGGCAGAGAAATAGACTCATAATAACAGGCCGAACCGGTGTCAGTACCGGAGGTTGAAAATGAAACAAGTACGGGTGAAGGGTATGCGCTGGAGAGACCTGGCGATCGCCTTTGAATCCGAGTCATCCCCGCATAGTCTCATCTCAATGACTTGGATTCAACAGCGACGGAAGCGGATACCCCCACCATGATTGTTTCCTGTTCACTTGATTTTTGGTTTTTCAACAAACTCAAGGCATGACCCTTATAGCGGGTCATGCCTTTTTAGTTATGATTGCGGCTCCAGAAGTGCATCTAATTCTGCTTTGGAACCAGCCTTATATATTTTATCGGTCACGCTTCTGCTGTTCTCTTGCGATGCCCGTCGAATCGCCGCTTTGACACGCGGGATGGAGCGCGAAGACATGCTCAGCTTATTAACACCGAGCGCAATCCACAACGGCACCGCACGCGGGTCGCCTGCCATCTCTCCACATACGCCGACTATGATATTACACTTTTTCGCGGCTTCAATCGTATGGCGGACGAGACGCAGCACCGCAGGATGGAACGGATCGTACATATGAGCAATCTGTTCATTCATCCGGTCGACCGCAAGCGTATATTGCACTAAATCGTTCGTGCCAATGCTGAAGAAGTCTACTTCCTCTGCCAACCGGTCGGCAATCATAGCCGCTGCAGGAACTTCGACCATGATTCCAATCGGCAGCTCCTCATCGAATGGCAATGCTTCGGAACGCAGCTCCTGCTTGGCTTCTTCTAAGATGCCCTTCGCCGCCCGCACCTCTTCAACGGACGAAATCATCGGGAACATGACGCTCACTTCACCGAATGCGCTGGCGCGTAATATGGCGCGCAGCTGCGTCTTAAACAAGTCCCTCCGATCCAGACAGATGCGAATAGCGCGGTAGCCTAAGAATGGATTGTCTTCTTCAGGCAGATCCAAGTATTCCATCGGTTTGTCCCCGCCTATATCAAGAGTGCGGATAATGACCGAACTATCCTTGAAATGCTCAGCGACATCTCGATAAACGGTGAGCTGTTCTGCCTCAGATGGCGGATAGGAGCGATCCATGTACATGAATTCGGTACGGAATAATCCTACGCCTTCTGCTCCGTTCTGCTCTGCGATTTCAAGTTCCCTCGTCGAGCTGATATTCGCGGCGAGATGTATCTCGTAACCGTCGTTCGTTACGGCCGGTAGCGACACGATCTTCTTCAACTCGTCGGCTTCTTGCGCATAGAAGTCACGGCGCGCCTCATACCAGGACAGGATATCTTCCGCCGGCTCGATATGTACGATACCGTGTTCACCGTCGACGATAATGAAATCTCCCGTTTGAATCGGCTTTACGATTTTACCTTCCAACCCAAGTACGAGCGGAATACCCAACGCACGTGCCATAATAGCAGAGTGGGATGTTTTCCCGCCCATCAGCATGACGATGCCAAGCACATTTTTTGGATTCAAATGCACAAGCTGCGACGGAGACAACTCCTTCGCCACAAGGATATAAGGCTGCGTATCCGTCGGCAGCGTAATCTCAGGGGCGCCGAGCAGATGCTTCAAAAGGCGATTGCCGACGTCTTTAATGTCGAGCGCCCGCTCTTTCATATATTCATCATCAAGCAGATCGAACATCGTGACAAAATGATCGATTGCTTCTTTCACCGCCACTTCGGCCGCTTTATATTGACGTTGAATGATGCCTTGAATTTCGTTCATGAAGATGGGATCTTCCAAAATGGCCAGATGTGCATCAAAGATAGTCGATTCTTCACTGCCAACCATTTCGCGAATCTCACTCTTGATGAACTCGATTTCGTCCCTTGAAGAGCGGATACCTTCGTATAGCCGTTCGAATTCACGCGCCAAATCGGTCGGGTCCATCTTCTCCTCCGGCACATCCCACTCCCATGACGGCAGCACAAACGCCTTACCGATTGCAATTCCGTTCGATGCGCCGATTCCCTGCACTTTTTGCGTCATCGGTGTACACCTCCAAGCGCATGTTCGTGCAAGACGACAGACATGACAGACGTCTGGCCTTTCTTCACTGGAGCATAGGGCGCCATGCTCCATGAGGCGACTTTATCCGAATTCGTAATGACCATCGGTGTCGCAAGCGACTTGCAGCGCTTTTTCACTTCATTAAAATCAAACTTAATGAGCAGCTGTCCCGGTTTCACTTCATCACCTTCCTGTACTACCGCTTGAAAACCGGCGCCATTCAATGATGACGTCTCAATTCCGATATGAAGCAGCACTTCTAACCCTTCGGGCGTCTCAATACCTAAAGCATGCATTGTCGGATACACGTGACGGATGAAGCCTCTCACCGGAGATACGAGTTCTCCCCTATCAGGGTAAAAGGCTACCCCTTTCCCGACCAGCTTCTTCGCGAAGATGGTATCCGGCACTTCTTCGATAGGGATCATGCGGCCTTGCACCGGAGCAACAAACCACACTTGCTTCGGGTCACGTTGCAGACGCTTCACCATCTCCTCTTTGATGAGCTCGGAATACGTTCCGAAGACGACCTGCAAATGCCCGCCTCCAAGTCGGATGACGCCGGCTGCACCCATCATGCGGAGCGCATGCCGATCCACGAGCTTGTCATTCTGTACTCGAAGACGCAGCCTAGTAATGCATGCCTGTGTATCGACAATATTATCTTTACCGCCCAATGCTTGAATGATAAGAGGAACGCGATGAAGCAAGTCGCTCGCCATATCATCGAGCAGCGACACTTCCACACGCCCCGGGGTCGGGATTTGAAATTTCTGTATCGCAAAACGAAATATGACATAATAAATCAACCCAAACGCAACCCCTATCGGGATAATCCAAAGCGCTTTAGTCGATTGGTGAAAATTCACGACATAATCAATGGCGCCTGCCGAAAAAGAGAAGCCGTGTCGAATTCCCAATTCGGCGGTCAACCACATCGCAGCCCCGGACAATAACGCATGCACGATAAATAAATACGGTGCCGCAAATAAAAAAGCAAATTCAATCGGTTCCGTTATTCCCGTCAGCAGCGATACGAACGCAGCCGTGAAGTAGGTCTTGCGCACCTTCGGCCGCAAATCCTCGCGCGATTCATGCACAATAGCCAAGGCGACCGCAGGCAATGCAAACATCATAATCGGATACAAGCCTGCCATGTACACGCCCGCTGTCGGATCTCCCGCAAAAAAACGTGGCAAATCACCGGTAAAGGTCATCCCTTCAGCATCGGTGAACGAGCCGACTTGAAACCAATACACGTTATTCAATAAATGGTGAAGTCCAAAAGCGACCAGCACCCGGTGCAGGACACCGTATATAAATATGCCAAACCCGCCCATTGCCAATATTTCTTGCCCAAGAAAAGATACCCCTTGATGCATGAACGGCGCAAGTACAATCATCACCCATGAGAGAAAAATGGAGCTTAGCGTCGTAAGCAAGACAGCAAATCGGGGACCGCCGAAAAATTGCAAATATTCTGGAAACTGGACATTTTTAAATCGCTCATGGATCATCCCTGCCAGCACGCCGAACAGTATACCGTTCAAAATGGTAGGCTCAAATGCAGCATGCCAATGGGTCAGGAGCTGCTTAAAAATAAACATCCCCAGCATCGAGGACATGGCGGCAACGCCCGCATTGTTCGATAACCCAAGCGCTACCCCTGCCGCAAAAAGGTAAGGAAGCACGTAAAAAATCGTTTTTCCGGTCAACTCAAACAGTGTAGCGGCATCGTGCATCCCAGTACCCTGCAGCATGTGACCGATGGCAACAGCTAACGCTGCTGCGGGTAATGCGATTAGCGGCTGCATCAAAGCCCGCGAGAGTTGCTGCAACAGCCCTAACTGATTCAAGGACATCCTCTCCTTCTACCATGAATGGTAAGGGCATATCGTTCCTTTGTCAAAGGAAAACACACGAAAAGCCGGGGCTCTCTGTCCTCATTATAGCGAGAACTCCCGGCATTATCTCTTTTAGCGCATCACGAAGTTGCTTTGCCGTGCGGCAGTAAAATGGAATCCAATACTTTGATGCACAGGTCCATAACTACGTCCAACCCGTCCTCCGATGCAATGCGCGCAGCTTCTTCGTTCACGATGCCCTGCTGCAGCCAGATGGCCTTCGCCTTAACTTCAACGGCGTCGCGTGCAATGTCAGCACAATATTCGCTGCGGCGAAACACATTCACAATGTCGATTGGTTCCGGCACATCCTGAAGCGTAGAATAGCATGTCTCTCCCAGGATGCGTCCCGCCTTCGGATTGACCGGGATGATGCGATATCCTTTCTTCTGCATCGCTTCGGCTACCATATAAGAGACTCGCGTCGGATCATCGGACAAGCCGACCACCGCAATGTTAGTGCTCTTTTGCAGCAATTGCTTGATGTCTTCTTGTGACGGTTGCTCATAACTCATATTTCCTCGCTCCTTCCGTGACGTTGCTTTTTATGCTTCCACCCATTCCACTTGAGCGCCCAGCGCCTGAAGATGATCGAAATATTGAGGGTACGACTTCGCTACATGATGAGCATCCTTAATGCGGATAGATTGCTGTGCGCGCAAGCCAACCACCGTTAATGCCATAATAACACGATGATCGTAATGAGCGTTAATTTCCACTCCGCCTTCTACACCTTCCGGACGGCCGTGAACGATAATTTCCGCCTGCCGTTCTTCGACTTGAGCGCCGGCTTTGCGCAGCTCTGTCAAATAATCAGTAATGCGATCGCATTCCTTGTACCGCAAATTTTCTACGTTGTAGAAACGTGAAGTTCCATCTGCAAATACGGCAGCGGCTACCATGGCGAGCACCGCGTCGGTTGCCGCATCGCCATCGAATTCAACCGGCTGTAAGCGGCCTTCGCCCTTGATGCGGACGATGGAATCCGTATGCTCAAGTGGTACGCCCATCATGCGCAGCACATCGACGATCGCCCGTTCCCCTTGCTTGCTGTCTTCCGTCAGCCCGCGCACAGTGATATCGGACGGGATGACCGACGCCGCAGCCAGCACGGCTGCTGAACCTGGATAATCACCTTGGACGACATATGTCTTCGCTTCATAGTGTTGATTGCCTGGAACGCGATAATACATCATATCTTCGCGTGCCTCGATATGAATGCCGGCTTGAGCAAGCACTTCCAGCGTCTGACCGATGACGACCTTGGACTTCAAATCATCCGTTACTTCAATGATGCTGTCTTGTGCCAACAGCGGTGTCAGGAACAGGAGGGCGCTTAAATATTGTGAGCTGACATTGCCAGACACCTTGATGTGCCCGCCTTTCGGCTCCCCGCCCCGAATCGTAATCGGAAGCTTTCCTTCCCGATGTTCCACACGCACATCCATCTGTTCCAACGCTGTAATGAGATCGTCATGCGGCCGCTTCCCTAGCGAATCTGGATACGTGTTGACGAAGTTCACTTCTGGAAGCAGGGCCGCAATGCCCATCAGAAAGCGCAGCACAGCGCCAGCATTGCCGACGTTCAGCTCATGATTCAGATTCGCAAGCGCAGGCGTCTTGCCGAAGCCTGTAATGACGATCTTCTCTTCATCCTCTTCAAGCACGGCTCCCAGATCGCGCAGGCAGCGGCGCATTGCATCGCTGTCCTCGCTATGGGCTGGATAGTAAATGGTGCTCTTTCCATCCGCCAATGCGGCTGCAAGCAAGTAACGTGTCGTATAGTTTTTAGAAGATAATGCTTGGATTTCACCTTGCAGCTTTAGTGTGGGCTTAACGATAACGTCCATACGCTTTCACTCCTTTACTATTACAAGTATAATAAGTACTATCTGCTATTGATTACAACTTGAATTTCAATCCAAGAGGTTGCTCATCTCTCATTTTATAGAAAGGATGTACAAAAATTATATGAATTCCATTGTTCAACTTGATGTATTTACATTAAAAGATCGCCTGCAACGCGGCGAAGCGTTAAATATGATTGATGTGCGGGAGGATGAGGAAGTTGCTCACGGCATGATTCCCGGCGCCATACATATTCCAATGAATCAGATTCCTGACAGGCTGCACGAAATCGAACAGAACGGCGAAATTATCTTTATTTGCCGCAGCGGCTACCGCAGTGAACGCGTGTGTGAGTACTTGCAGCAAATCGGCGTGCAAGGCGTTGTCAATATGGAAGGCGGTATGCTTGCTTGGTCCCAACTGAACGATTAATCCCCAAGCAGCCAACCGCATCCTGTACTAGTATGCCTTTTCATTGACGAGATGGGCTTCGATACGCTCGTTAATTTGCTCCACCGTCAAGTGATCGGTCGGAACGATTAAATGGGCGAAATCATACAACCCCTGACGCTCTAGCATCAGCTTGCGTACACGGCTGGCAGCATCTCCTTGCAGCAGCGGACGGTTGCGGTCCTGTGAGACACGTTGCACTATGGTCTCTTCTGCCGCTGTAAGCTGGATGACTGCGCCATGTTCCCGCATTAGCTTGCGGTTCGCTTCGTCCAACACGACGCCGCCGCCAGTAGCGATGACAAGAAGCCGTGTCCGATCACGCAACAAGCGTGCGAGAATGCGGCTTTCTTGTTCTCGAAAGAACGCTTCCCCATCTTGCGCGAATATGTCGGGTATCGTTCGTCCCACCTGCTTTACAATTTCGGCATCCAAATCGACGAATGCATAATTCAGATTCCGGGCCAGCTGTTCTCCGACTGTTGATTTTCCTGTTCCCATGAAGCCGATTAATAGTATATGTCGGGTTGTCATTCAGGCCCTCCCTCGTCTTTCTTTGTCCGCAGACGGTAAACTTCCCATATGATACCATACGTTTCTTTCATTCGACAATGCTGACATGTATAAAAATAACGTTTTCAACGTAAAGATGAACTATAGTAGAGATTTGGTTGTTTAGGAGTGAATTGGCATGTCAACCTCCCCCGCCCCGGATTCGCATCCCGTTCCAGCAGCTCAGCGAGCAGCAGCAGCGCGAATGGCGCGTATTATGGACCCGAACCATCCCTTATGCAGGGAGGATATTGTGTGGGTGCTTAACGTAGTGAAGCAGAAGCTTACCGATCAGGATGAAGCATGGTCCAAGCTTGAGCCTGAGCGAGTCATCCGCAACTTTCGTTATTTCGCCGAAGTATCGCTGCTGTTAATTCGGAACAGCAGCTATGGTCAAGAGTCTGACCGCATTCGGCAATATTTGGCCGAAGCCGTGCATGGTCTGTGGGATAAAGATGCACTAGAAAAAAATAACGCCGAGCCCCTCTAGGGTTCGGCGTTATTGCTGTTCATTACTCCGACATCCAGTTAAAGTGGAACGAGCCTTCTTTATCTACACGTTTGAACGTATGCGCGCCGAAGTAGTCACGCTGCGCTTGCAGCAGATTCGCCGGCAGACGCTCGGTACGATAGCTGTCGAAGTACGACAGTGCGCTCGAAAAGCCAGGAACAGGTACGCCGTATGCAACAGCTGTACTGATAACTTGACGCCATGCGTCTTGATACGATTCCACAATATTTTTAAAGTATGGGTCCAACAATAGATTCTTCAATTCGGAATCACGGTCGTACGCATCCTTAATATTTTGCAAGAAACGAGAACGGATAATGCAGCCGCCGCGGAAAATCATCGCGATTTCGCCATAGCGCAGGTTCCAGCCGGATTCTTCCGACGCCGCACGCATTTGAGCAAAGCCTTGCGCGTACGATACGATCTTGCTCGCGTAGAGCGCTTTGCGGATGCTCTCGATAAATGCAGCTTTATCACCGTCAAACGGCTTCGCTGCTGGACCTTGCAGCACTTTGCTCGCCGCTACGCGTTCGTCTTTCAGCGCGGACAGGAAGCGGGAAAATACGGATTCCGTAATCATGGACAATGGAACACCCAAGTCGAGCGCGCTTTGGCTCGTCCATTTTCCTGTTCCTTTTTGACCAGCTGCGTCAAGAATGACGTCTACCATCGGCTTGCCTGTCTCCTTATCATACTTGGAGAAGATGTCTGCCGTAATTTCAATCAGATAGCTGTCCAGCTCCCCTTTGTTCCATTCACTGAAGATCGAGTGCAGTTCTTCGGCATTAACGCCAAGCACAGTCGTAAGCAGGTGATACGCCTCACAAATGAGCTGCATGTCGCCGTACTCAATTCCGTTGTGAACCATCTTCACGTAGTGGCCGGCACCATCTGGACCAATGTACGTGCAGCAAGGATCGCCGTTTACTTTAGCGGAAATGCTTGTCAGAATTGGCTCTACCAAGCGATATGCACTCTCTTGTCCACCAGGCATAATGGCAGGACCTTTCAAAGCGCCCTCTTCGCCGCCAGACACGCCGGCCCCTATGAAACGAATGCCTTTATCTTCTAAATATTTGCTGCGACGTCGAGTATCGGGAAAATGCGCGTTCCCGCCGTCGATAATAATATCGCCTTCATCCAGATACGGAAGCAATTGTTCAATTGTAGCATCTGTAGCTTGTCCGGCTTGAACCATAATTAACATTTTGCGCGGTGCTTCTAAAGATTGCACAAATTGTTCAATGGAATATGTAGCCGTCAGTTGCTTGCCTTGGGCTTCTTCAATAAGCGCGTCCGTCTTCTCGCGAGAACGGTTATATACCGAGACTGTGAACCCGCGGCTTTCAATATTGAGAGCCAAGTTCTTGCCCATGACCGCAAGTCCAATGACACCAATTTGATTCTTCGTCATATGGTTCTTCCATCCTTTATCCTGAAATTTTTATATAGTTTGCATTACGCTTATTGTACCGCACAGCAAAAAACCCTGCAACCATCTCGCAAACAGCATTTCATCCAGCATGCGGCGGATGGGAGGGTGAAAAACAAGGGTCATCGCTTTACCATTCAAGCTGAAGCATTTCGGTCCGCATGACATTCAGCCTCTCTTTGCAGCACTTCGTCTTGACCGAATCTTCGCCTACAATCGCTTCATGCAGTTCAGCCAATGTATAATCCACTTCCATTCGCAGTACCTCCATGCGCTCCTCGGCCCGCATAGACATAAATGTTTCCATCATCTGTTCTGTCGTTACGGCCGGCCGTTTTTGGTACAGTACCCGCTGTTCCGGACCGCATATTTCCACTAAACGGATGCGTTCGCCAAACATAATATTTTCTACAAAAATATGTCTGTCTTTAAAACGTTTGACCACCGCATGCCCGCGTGAATCGCCGATCATCTTCTCCATGAACTCGGATAGCTTCTCGTCTCGTATCGTGTAATCGCCTACAATTTTATAGCGGTGATGGATGCGTTGAAAGCGCAGTTTGACCAGCTTCCGTCCGGTTCGGATCGAAACAATAAACAACGATTCATTCTCGCTCCAGTACAAGGAATAGCCCTCTTGTATAAGATCTCGGATGAGGTTCTGGATTTGCCGGCGGTCAAAACGTAGCTCCAAGTTGCAGTATTCTACCTCGTCGCTGCGATTCACGGCAATCCCTCCTTACCTTATCGTATACTCCATCTTATGATTCGGTAACTTGGATTATTGACTCGATTTCTAACAAAGAGGCTTTTTGTATGTAAAATATAATAATTATAAACTGATAAACGTTCTCATTATAATGTGGTATAATAAAATATGTTCCACAAATGTCATGATTCTAATGTAATATACGATACCGGCAAATAGAGAAAGGAAGAATGTGCATGACTTTTACCGGATTTACTTCCTCTGATTTCGCAACGTTTACTATTGATGGCTTGGATGCCCGCATGGAAGCGATACGCGACCGAATTCAACCTAAATTCCGAGCCATTGGCGAGCAGCTTGTCGGCGATGCCGCCGTGTTAAGCGGCCAAGAAATGTACTTACATATTGCGAAGCATGCGCGCCGCACCGTGAATCCGCCGCAGGACTCCTGGTTGGCCATTGGACCGAACAAACGCGGCTACAAATCGCTGCCCCACTTTCAGGTCGGACTGTTCGACGATCATGTCTTTATTTGGCTCGCTTTTATATATGAGGTTGCCAACAAGCAAAATATTGCGCAATCCATGCTCAAACAGATTGATCGCATCGCAACAACCGTGCCACAGGATTATGCTATTTCTTTGGATCATATGAAAAAGGATGCGGTCCGATTCGGAGATTTGGATACGGAAGAGCTGGAGGCCAAATTGTGCCGCTTCCGGGACGTTAAAGCTGCTGAGTGGTTGGTGGGGCGTCATATTGCTGCGAGCGATCCGATACTGGCCAACGGCACAGCGTTCATGATTCTAGCAAGGGAAACGATGGAAACACTTATGCCATTGTACAAGCTCGCCGCCGAAGCGTAAGTGTAATACCTCTATTACAAAGCTCTCATTCACCACGAAGCCGGGATTGCTTCATCCATGCAGGAAACGAGCGATTGAGACTAACTAATCAAACAAAACGGTGATTCACCGCTCTTACAGCAGCAGAATCACCGTTTGTTCATGAGAGGCGTACCTCGTTCATGCGGAAGTATTAGCCGTCGATTGCGGTCGATCCAGTGTTGAGAAGCGAACGAGCAATCCGATAGCGACGAGGCACAGCAACCCACCGATTATATACGGCATGCTAGGAATCCAGTTGAATACCGCTATCGCCAATATCGGACCAGCGATCCGTCCGAAGCTATCCATCGAGGAGTTCAGTCCCGACGCAATGCCTTGACTCACCGTCGTCTTCTGCGTAATCAAGGAAATGACGCATGGACGGATAAGCGCGTTGCCGATTCCGAAGACGCATAGGTATATCGTTGCATCTACGATATTGGATGACAAGAGCAGCAGGAAGAATCCTAGCGACGACACAATCAGCCCGACAGCGATCGTCTTCTTCTCTCTGCCTTTCTTTATGTACCGCCTGACGATCCCGCCTTGAACGAGAGCTCCGGCCAGACCGCAGAAGAAGAACATGAACCCGATCTGCGTTGCTGTAATGTCAGGAATCCGCTGCGCCTCAAAGTACAACAGCGTCGATTCCAGTCCAGCCAGCGTGAACGTGACGAAGAACGAGAGCACATATAAATATTTCATGCGTCCCGTAAATGCGGTCCAGCGTGACGGCGATGCCTCATTACGGCTTGTCCGCTTCTCTTGTGGCAACGACTCCTTCAATCTTCCAAAGCCGAGCACGCATGTGATCAAAGTCAATGCAGAAGCTGCGAAGAATGGCGTATTATGCCCATAGGCGCTTAATATCCCGCCAAAGGCCGGACCGAACGTAAAGCCTAGACCGATCGACATTCCGACGAGTGCCATTCCTTTCGTTCGCTGCTCGTTCGTCGTAATATCCGCCACATAGGCTACAATAACCGCCGTAACAGCACCAGAAAACAATCCGCCGAGTATGCGCGACACATACATAAGCCACAGCTGGCCATCCGCCAAACCGAATAACAAATAGCTTATACTGAAGCCGAGTGTACCGATGAGAATAATCGGACGTCGACCCACTTTTTCAGACCATGCCCCCCAAATTGGCGACACGATGAATGAGATAAGCGAATAAAGCGACAGCATTAACCCCAAGTGAAATTCATTGGCCCCAGCATCCGTAATCATTAGCGGAAGCACCGGAATGACAATGCCGAACCCGATAAATACCATCATCAGCATGAGCATGACGACGGTCATTTTCTTTTTCATCACACTTCCCTCCATTTATGTACATCCTATCACAGATGATAATGAATCGGAAATGAATAAAATTCGAACGAATGGTCCAAGAAGTATGTATAAAAATCGTTAGAAAAACTGCTTGCATTCCGAGGCGTTTTTGTTACACTTAACCTTGTTTGCTTGAGACGCAACATGCGCATCTAAGCTCTATTCCCAGCATGAAAGGTTGTGATACGGCGATGAACCATCATCGGACGCCTCTATTTACCGCACTGACGGAACATGCCTCTAAAAATCCGGTGCAATTTCACATTCCAGGCCATAAAAAAGGCGTTGGCACCGATGAGGAATTCCGAAATTTTATTGGTGATCAAGCGCTTTCCATAGACTTGATTAACATTGCGCCACTAGATGATTTACATCAGCCATCGAGCGTCATCGCCGAAGCTCAAGCCTTAGCGGCCGATGCCTTCGATGCGGATTATACTTATTTCAGCGTTCAGGGCACAAGCGGAGCGATTATGACGATGATTATGTCGGTATGCTCCCCGGGAGACAAAATTATTGTCCCGCGCAATATCCATAAGTCGATTATGTCGGCCATTATTTTTGCCGGAGCGAAGCCGGTGTTCGTCTCTCCTGCCCGTGATGCCAATCTCGGCATCGATCACGGCATTACGACCCGTTCGGTACGCCGTGCGCTGGAGAAGCATCCCGATACAAAAGCGGTGCTTGTCATTAATCCGACCTATTTCGGTCTTTGCGCTAACCTGAAAGAAATCGTTGAGCTCGCCCATTTACATGAGATTCCAGTCCTAGTTGACGAAGCTCACGGCGTGCTTATTCATTTCCATGAAAAACTGCCGATGTCCGCAATGGAAGCCGGAGCGGATATGGCTGCGACGAGCGTGCATAAGCTGGGCGGTTCCATGACCCAAAGCTCGGTGCTTAATGTCAATGTGAAAAATGGGCTGATTAACCCGCAGCGGGTGCAGACGATTTTCAGCATGCTGACAACGACATCGACGTCGTATATTTTGCTCGCATCGCTTGACACGTCCCGTCGCAACATGGCACTGCATGGGCATGACATGGCTGAACGCGCAATTACACTCGCCGAACACGCCCGCACACAAATTAACGAGATGCCGGGATTATACTGCTTTGGTGAAGAGATCCTCGGCGGAGAAGCGACGTACAGCTACGATCCGACCAAGCTGACCATACATGTGCGTCATTTGGGCATTACAGGCTATGAGACGGAGAATTGGCTACGCGACCATTACAATCTCGAAGTTGAGCTAAGCGATATGTATAACATCCTTTGCTTGGTTACACCAGGAGATACAGATGATACCATTGCAATATTGCTGCAGGCCTTGCGTGAATTGTCGGCTCTTCATTTTGAACGAAATGAAGTGAAAGAGCTCGTCGTGAAAATCCCGGAAATTCCGCAGCTTTCCCTCATTCCCCGCGATGCGTTCTACGCGGATACGGAAATCGTGCCATTCAAGCAATCGGCGGGCAGAATCATTGCGGAATTCATCTACGTCTATCCGCCGGGAATTCCGATTCTTCTGCCAGGTGAAGTCATCTCACAGGAGAATATCGATTACATCCGCGATCACGTCGACATCGGTCTGCCTGTGAAAGGGCCTGAAGACCGATATATTGAATTCGTGAAGGTCATCAAAGAGGAAAAAGCGATATATGAATAGAACGAAAGGCTGTCCCAAAAGTGAACTGCACCCCGTCAAGTAGACAGTACAAAAAATAAAAATCAATTAAGCGGCCTTGGTCCTGAATTCCATCGGACTGAGGCCGTTTAGTTTTGCTTGTAACCGTTCGTAATTGTAAAAGTGGATGTAGGCCTGGATGTCTTTTTCGAGCTCCTCAAAGGTATGGTAGGTGTGTAAATAATACTTCTCGCATTTTAGGGTTCCCCAGAAAGATTCCATTGGACCGTTATCGATGCATCATCCAACACGGGACATGAGTCATTTTGTTGTCGTCCAAAAGCTTCTTGAAGTCCAGAGAGGTATATTGGAAACCCCGGTCGCTATGAAGCATGGGCTTGCTTCCTTGTGCTTCTTGCAAGGCCCGTTTCAATGTCTGAAATACAAGAGGATTGTTATTGGAACACCCGAATACATAGGAGACGATGGATTTATCATGAAGGTCGAGAATAGCGCTTAAATACGCTTTTGGCCATTGCCGTACTTGAATTCCGTCACATCCGTAACCCACTTTTCATTTGGCGCATCTGCAGTGAATTTGCGGTTCAGCACGTTCTCAGCTACCTGCTGTGGAGTGGATCTCGCATCTCTCTTTTTCTTCCTCCGGATGACGGATTGAATTCCTTGTATCTTCATCAGCCGGTACACGCGCTTTTGGTTAATCGTTTTTCCCGTTTGGCGGCGCATGTGCAACGTTAATTGACGGTATCCAAAGGTACGCTCGACTTTCTCATAAATGGACATCATGACATGCGTCAGCTCTGCATTTTCCTGCTCATGGGAACTGGGCTTGCGATTTAGCCACTTGTAATAGCTTGAACGTGAAATGCCTGCAATTTCACACAGAAGCTGAACGCTGAACAACGCTTCTTCCTGGAGCGCTTGAATAGCAAGATAGACATTCTCTTGACGGTATTGGCTTAGCTTCGCCTCCTTTGGAATTCCTGTAACTTTTTTAGAAATGCATTCTCCGCTCGAAGCCGCTCGTTTTCATATTCCATCTTTTTCATCTCGAGTTTTTGGCGATCGGCCTCTGTTAATTCCTCCGGCGCTTTCTTTCTTCCCCGTCCATCCTTTAACGCATCCTGACCGCCATCTTCAAACTTCTTCACCCATTGGTAGACTTGCTGGTAGGAGACCTGAAAATGGTCCGCTGTCTTATGGTAGTCATGCTGATGAGCAAGACAGTATTGCACAATATCGATCCGTTCCTGCCAAGTCGTCGAACGCCCCTTCGTCATCGCTTTCGCTCCTCCTGAATAAGCTTTTAAGCTGCTATGACGATTATACTCCTTAATCCAGTTGGAAAGCTGCGTTCTACTTGCAATCTTGTATTTATCGATGATCTGATATTGAGACAATCCACCCTCTATGTAATCCTTCACCGCTTGGAGCTTAAGCTCAGCACTATAACTTCGATTATGGTTTCGTTTTTCTAACCCCTCATAACCATACACCTTGTAACGACGACGCCATTTCGCCAAAGTCGTGTTGCTGATACCGTATTTCTTGGCTGCAGCCTTAACACCAATTTCGCCACTTGCGATTTCATCAAGGATAATGAGTTTCTCTGACGCATCATATTTTTTATTAGGCATAAAAAAGCTCCCCATACACAGGTTTTATTATTTCACCTGTCTACCGTAAGGGGAGCATATCAATGAAGGAGCAGCCTTTCTATCTCACTAACGAGTCATGATTTCTAACAGCGCGTGCTGAATTAACTCTCGGGATCTTCGTGATCAAAGGAGAAATCGAAAACCTCTAATACTGGTCCTGCGCTTTCAGGGAAGGTATGCGGGCACGAAGCAGTTGGGACGCTTCGACTGCTGCTTCAAGATGCCCCAATTGAAACTTATCTTTCAGAAGCTCGGGTCGCAAATCATCGGCGCACAATAAAGTTGAACGTCCTGTCTGCATGCAAACGACAAGTGTTTTACCGATAAAGTGATTCGAATAAATGAGTGCAAAGTCATACCGGCCTTCTTCTGTAGCCCATCCGACAAAACTCACGTTTGCTTGTTCCGTTTCTTCGTACAATTGGTCAAACATCGCATCCCCTCCTTGAATTATCCTTTTCCAAGCACACCAACCATTTAATGGGCTGATTTCATTACTATATCATGAAATATCCTCTTCCTACAATCCGTCGCATACGCAAAATCATGTAAATATTGCCATGAACTATAGGCGATGATATGATAAATGAGATCCGATGATTCATGGGAGGTGTAAGAAATGAGTCAAAGCGCAACGATTACGTTCGTCGACGGTTCGGCCGTGTCGTCCGCTACTTTAGATGAGCTGAAGGAGCAGTTGCTTCATTATCGTCATCAAGCGAGTCTGACCGGCGAACAGTTAAGTTGGGATTATGCCGATGCCGCATTTCCCTACACGATTGAAGCCAAGCCCGGACAGGAACAGCTGTGGTTCTATTTGAAGGGAACGTCTCCTCTGTATCGACATATTGTATTTGGCGTAGGGACAACGAAGGAAGATACACCCCGTCACTTTGTCCAGGTCGTGTTGCCTGACGATGCCACACATGGAGACAAAGGAAAGGGCAATGAGCTGTGCAAATATTTAGCGAAGACATGGAAAGCTGAACTCAAGCTGTTCAACGGTCGCATTATGTACTATAATCCTAGAAAATAGCCTTCATTTGCAAACGAATACATACTAAAGCAGCCGTGAATAGGCATTAGGCAGGCGAAATATAAATAAGCTCCGAGGGATGCCTCGGAGCTGTAAGGTTCTGACTGTTATAATCCCTCAGGAGACGGGGCGAGTCTTATTCCGGTTGCGCAGCGACAAGCTCTTCGTATGCTTGCTGCACGCGCTCCCACTCTTCATCATCTTCAATCGGATTAAGCACCATATCTTCATCTTCTTCGTCTACGCGCACGATGATGCCGTCTGCTTCCGGATTGTTGCGTTCAAGCAACAACGCGTACAGTTGCTCACCTACATTGAACGTTTCAACGAGAGCCATATCGATTTCGTTGCCTTCGTCATCTACCAAAGTAACGACCATTTCTTGATGTTCGTGGTCATGATCGTGGTCGTGTCCACATCCGCAGTCATGGTTATGTTCGCTCATGCGTGAATCTCCTTTGTATTCAGGTAGTGGTCATACTACCGTATCGTACCACTTTATGAGGACAAGGTCAACGAAAGGGACCGCTGCATATGTATAGAGAAACGAAGGGATTTAGATTAAATCGCCGCTACCGTCTTTTGAGACAATAGCGTAAATTCACCATTCTTCTGTCTCAAATAGCACGAGATCGTGTAGTCCCCTTTTGCTTTGAAATCATATTTGAATTCCGAAGTGCGAAACCAGAAATTATCCTCGTCTGTCTTGACTTCGTCTTCTTGGATTTGCGTCGTATTCCCTTTCGGATCGGTGATGGTCAGTTTAATCTTGTCAACGGATGTTTTGAGGCTGTCCACTTGAGCCAGTGCGGTAAAGGAAGTCTTACCTGTCTCCACCTTGCCGAAAGGCGTGTTATCTTTGAACAACAGCAAGTCGACATTCGGTTTCTCGATGACGACCTTCTTGTTGGCTTCATCCCAAGTAACAAATGCCAGCAGCGCATCGGAAATCTGGCGTACGGATAAATACGCTCGTCCCTCTAACATAACCCCCCCTTCTTGAGCGGTGTTGCCATTCAATATGACCTGAATCTTCTCAGCCGATGCTGCGGCTTGTAGAGAAGTAGACGGGTCTGATTGTGCTGACGCATAAGCTCCGCCCAAGATGCTCCCGAGAAGAACAAATGCAGCAATTCTCCTGCAATTCATCGCGTAACCTCCAACTGTTTAGTTGTTAAGTTATACTCTTTTTTAGCAGGAGAGTTGCGCTCGCACTATAATAATCCTTTACGGTCTAGTACGGTTAACATCCGATAAAGATCTAGCGAGGACGGTGTCGGCGTGTTCACTAAGCCTTGGGCTACAGCCTTGTCCACACTCGCTTTAGCCCAGGCGGGAACCTCTTGCAATTGATGCTGCGATTCGAGCCCAGCCAGTCTGCCTTTCAAGTCTGTAACTAAGGTTTGCAACTGCTTCAATTGCTCCTCCATACTATCCGCCCCTCCTTGCCCCTTGTCCGGCAGTGACAAAGCGGCATACAGATGCTTCCATGGAAATTTAGATCCTGGGCAGCTCGCTTTGCGGACTGGATCGATTTGAAAATGACCGAGCACATGCTCGCGATCGAATGGAATCGTGTAACCCCAATGATCGGCAACATAGGCTTGAATATAGCGATGCAGGGCAACGCTCGCATCAAATTGCTGCTCCGTTAATTCCCCATCCAGCCCTTCATGCTCGATCGATACGGCATACAGATTTGGATTGATTCCTTTGCTTCGCACGATGGCTGCGGGCGCTGTCGCGATGCGATCTGCGGTAATGCCTTGCGCCCAGGCCATACGTTCCAACTTTACATATTGATGAATGATTCCTTGCTTTGATACGCCAAAATGAGCCGACGATACTTTATTGTCCGGGCTCGTGAACCATGAATCCATGCTAGACATGCTTCCTGCTGATATATGATTGACGATGATAAGGGGAGCTTGTCCTTTCCGGTCACTCGAATTCGTATATTCATTGCCTTTCCACACAACATCAACCGCCATCGTTACACACCTCTCCCTCTCGAATGCATTCGCCAAACGGCGGCATGTGAAACGACAGAGAGGTGGCGAAAGCTACGCTGAACCGGGAAATGATTGATATCCTCGTTCATTTCCCGGTGTCGTCATGATGGAAACCATTCTATGTGCTAACCTTCATTCGCGTTAACACACATGGAATTCCATTGCCCACGGCTCCCGGCTCGGACACCCGATTCAAATAATTCACACCTCTCGCGCAAGGGGTCGGACAGACAGCACAACGGTCAGATGTGACGATTCGCATCATATACTGGGTACGACCGCCTGCCGGATCCTTCTTTTTCTTTGCGTTTCCTTTCGCCAATCCTTCCACCTACTTTTGACCGTTTCGCACGAAACGCCACAGCTGGCTTAACGTTTCACGTCATATCGTATGAAGACTGGAAGAGCTTTGCTTGTGTATGTGCCCAGCAGCGTGATACAGTTAGGTCATAATTTAACCGATGCCATGGATTAGGAGGATGGAGATGAAGCTTAAGATACAAATGATTGGAACCGGCAGCGCATTTGCAAAGCATTACTTTAACAATAACGCGCTCCTTTACACGGAACAGAGCACCCTACTCATCGATTGCGGTATTACTGCACCCATGGCGCTGCATAAGCTTGGAAAATCCTTCGTTGATATCGACGGTGTGCTCATTACTCACATTCATGCCGATCATGTGGGAGGCTTGGAAGAGTTTGCATTTCAAATGAAGTTTATTCACGGACGAAAACCTAAATTGTATATTGCTTCTCCGTTAGTTCAGCCATTGTGGAACAACACGCTTAAAGGCGGGTTAACTCAGGAAGGCATCTCGTGTCTGGAGGATGTATTTGAGGTACATGCGCTTGAGCCGAACCACACCTATTCTTTAGCTGCGGGCATGGAGATACAGCTCATCGAAACTCCACACATCGCCGGCAAGCGAAGCTTCTCGCTGTTAGTTAACCATTCCTTCTTCTACAGCGCTGATATGCGATTTCAACCTGACCTGCTGCATACATTAATTGAGCAGCAGGGAGTCACCCTTATCTTCCATGACTGCCAGTTGACCGGCAAAGGGGAAGTTCATACGACACTCGCGGAGCTGTTGACGTTGCCGGAATGGATACAAAGAAAAATTTATTTAATGCATTATGGCGATGAGCGCTCGCAGTATGAGGGACATACGGGACCGATGCCTTTTGTGGAGCAGCATAAGATCATCACCATTCGGGAGCAACTCTGACGATTATGAGAAAACCTTTATCGAGGCCATTCGAAGTTGAGCGACCGCGTTTAGAGGTTGGTTTTATCACCATAAGGAAGGATTGATTTCGCTTTATCGCTTCACAGAACTTAATCATTCCTTAATGATAACAAAACACCGGTGAGGTCTGTCGTATAACGACAGCATCCTCACCGGTGTTTTTTGAATTTAGAACATAGGCAAGTTATCTAAGTTATTCGTTGGATCGCCATCCGCATCACCGCGAATATACATCCCGCCGTCTTTACCTTTGAAGACGTTCACTCCGGCAATATGACCTGACTGAACGGCATGCATCGCCTCATCGTAAGCCATAACTCTGCCCGTGTCGGTCTTAAATGCAGTCAGGTCCCCATCCCCATTTTTCTGCACGGCAACAAAAGTTTCACGCGATTCCATGACATAACCTCCTAAAGGGTAAATTACAGGTTCTGCTTTACGTTAGGGCATCAAGGATGCCAATCAAACAGAACTCTATGTTACTCTTCCCGGAAGGTGATCATTTTAAAGCATCTATCAGAGACTATTCACCCGTTAGCGCGAGTTCAAAAAGTGGATTTTTGAACTCGCGCTTACAGCTTTTTCTCCATGCGGACATGTAAAATTCCTGCGTCATAGAATGGCTCTTCCGATATCGTACGATAGCCGAGCATTTGATAGAACCCTTCCGCTTGGCACTGTCCATCTAAAATACTGGCTGTCGCACCCATGGAACGAGCCAACTGCTCTAGAGCAAGCATAAGCGAACGCCCAATACCATGACCGCGATACGGCTTCCGAACAGCAATCCGCTGCATTTTAGCGGTCGATTCATCCAGCCATTTAATCCGGCCGGTCGCAGCAATCTCACCGTCAACCTGTAGCAATATATGATTCGCCTTCGCGTCAAGTGTATCTAAATCATCAATTTCATCTTCCATTGGAACCTGTTGCTCATCAACGAATACTTCTTTGCGGATCTCCAGACATTGCTGCAATTGCTCGTCTGTCTTAACTTCAATCACTTCTGCTGCCATGTAACGCACCATCCTTAATCCTTAATCATTATTCGCTCAACAAACATAAAAAGTGTGATTAAAATGAATCTATATTATACAGAAAAATCGTTTTCATGTATAGTTATTCATATGCAGTTATAAATAACGCTTCAGTATTAAATAGTTAGGGAGGGATAAACCGTGGATCCGGTTGTAGCTACCATTGTCGCCGTCGTAATTATGGTAATCGGAATGGTCTTCTTATTGCTCTACGTCACCAGACAAGCCTATTCACGCAAATGGGAAGATGAACAGAACTTTCTTAATGCCCATGAAGAAGATGAGCACACAGGTAGTGCATCATAACAGGAATTGAAAAAAGCCTTGTTACTGCAGACGACCTAACGTCAGAAATTCAGAACAAGGCCTTACCAATTATAGTCGGATTTAAGGTGCATACACTTCCGACGGCACCGGAGCTTGATATACGTCGCTCTGTATACTAGGAAGAACGGGTTTAGGCAAGTCCGGGGACTCATATCGGGGCGCACCGTTTGCAAGCGCAACACAGCCTGAAACCACGACAGCGACAATGGCCACTGCAACCATATAAATGATGGGATGCCACGGTTTGTTCATCTGACCGACCTCCGCTTCAACCACTCATAGGATGACTACAATGCCATTGTCACCGTTTTCAAGAAAAATTAAACATTACTCTTCTTCCTGCTTTGCTTCAGAACTCAGCTCTCGCTTCCACACAAACTGCTCATCATACCGGATGCTGTCTTTGCTGACCATATGAATAAGCGCCCAGATGACGAGAATCGTAATGCCGAACAGTCCGATCAACCATGCGAATAATATGCCGCCCATCATTCTCCCTCCGCTCGTCACAATGTTCATCTCATCCGAACAACCCGTATAAGGCAGCTGCCAGATGATACATATGTATGAACAATTAGTGAATTTTAGACGAAGGGACTCGCATCAGGGTTATGTCCGCTGTCCGAACAGCCTGCCGATCAGAGACAACCCAGCGGTGAGTGCAGGATAGCCAACAAACAAAAGTACAATCAGCCCTGTCATCTCCTCTCCCTTTTAGATACCTGTATGACAATATGCAAAAAAACCCTTGAATTTGGTTAATTCAAGGGTTCTAATAGATGTAGTATGGTGTTCTGAGACGGGCTCGAACCGCCGACCCCCACCCTGTCAAGATGGTGCTCTCCCGACTGAGCTATCAGAACAGGTCGTAAGCAATTAATAATATATCAATTTTTCTAGTCTGAGTCAATCCCTAATTTGGAAATTGATATCTAAGATTCAATATAAAGACCCTATCTCCAGTTCGTCTCAAATCGATGGAAACAGGGTCTTACTCAAGCCGTAATCGCGATAAATATTAAAATGATTGCTGACGTATCGCTTCCATCGCAGGAAGCTGCCACTCAATTTCAGGTTCGCCGAACTGCTGCAAATACGTGTTTACTTTCGAGAACGGCTTGCTGCCGAAAAATCCGCGGTGCGCGGAGAGCGGGCTTGGATGCGGCCCTTTGACGATCCCGTGCCGATTCGCATCAATCATACTGAGCTTCGCCTGTGCGTGTGAACCCCACAGCACGAAGACCACGGGACGTTCACGTTCATTCAAAAGCTGAATGACGCGATCAGTGAACATTTCCCAACCTTTGCCACGGTGGGAAGCTGCTTGACCTTGATAGACAGTCAGCGCCGTGTTCAGCATCATGACGCCTTGTTTGGCCCATGGGGCTAAATAGCCATGGTCTGGCATTGTCGTTCCAACGTCAGCAGCGCTCTCTTTCAACATATTTTGCAGCGAAGGCGGAATCTTCACACCGGGTTGAACAGAGAAGCTCAGCCCATGGGCTTGCCCGGGCCCATGGTACGGGTCTTGTCCGACAATGACGACCTTCGTATCCTCATAAGACGTATATTGCAAGGCAGAAAAAATGTGTTCAAATGGAGGATACACGACATTTTGCTCATACTCCTGCTTCAACCATCCCCACAGCTGCTTAAAATAAGGCTTTCTTACCTCATCATGGAGCAGCTCCGCCCAATCATTATGTACCAGTACACTCACAATAATCTTCCTCTCTTTGACTATAAATAGAATAAGTCAAAAACTCCTTCACTCGCTGTTCGGAAACAGACCGTTGAAGGAGTCTCATTGTCTACTAATGGTGCCGAGAACCGGGATCGAACCGGTACGGTAGTCACCTACCGCAGGATTTTAAGTCCTGTGCGTCTGCCAATTCCGCCACCCCGGCGTAAATGTATGTATTAGCATCAATCAATATATCATCTTTCTTCACTAATCGTCAACCGTAGCATCCGATAAAAACTTCGCCATTATGTGGAATCAACACTGCAGGCCGCCGCTGAGACGCTTCGTTAAGCTATCTAGGCGGGGGGCTCTTTCTTCTCCCTTTTTTTAAAAATGTAGAGAACAATTCGAAGAATAGCCATAATATCTATTTATAAGGCTCTTTTCTAAAATGTTGTTGCTTTACTATACAAATCAATAATAGCTTAGGAAGGATAATTTGCAACAATGCTGCAAACTACAGGAAACCGCGTTTAGTGATAACGATAACTTAAATATTGCTTAATGATAAGAAAAAAAGCCCTAACGTGGATTCTACCACGTAGGACATTTTATAAATTTCGAATTAATAACACTTTTCTAAAAAGCACCATAAGTATTGATATGCCGAGGACCGGGATCGAACCGGTACGGTAGTCACCTACCGCAGGATTTTAAGTCCTGTGCGTCTGCCAATTCCGCCACCCCGGCGTATTAAGCTATGAATCTTTGAAAACAACGGATTCTGGTGGGCCCTGAGGGACTCGAACCCACGACCAATCGGTTATGAGCCGACCGCTCTGACCAACTGAGCTAAGGGCCCGTACGCCGTTGTTTATGAAAATTGTAAGTTGGTTGCGGGGGCAGGATTTGAACCTACGACCTTCGGGTTATGAGCCCGACGAGCTACCGGACTGCTCCACCCCGCGACATTATTTAAAGTGTTGTTTCAGCAGCGACAAGTACTACTATACAACATCGATATATGAACAGTCAAGGGAAATTACAAAAAAACTTACGAAATTCGGCTTCCATATTCAGGGGACGAAACGAACGCCATACTTGCCTTTACGTGAACGAAATACTTCAATCTCTTGGAGTGTATCGTACCCATATATCCAAGCATCGTGTTCTAATCGCTCCAGCAAACAGCGTGCTTGAAATTTCGTATCGTACAGCTTGCCCCAATATACCCAGTGCACTGGATGGTCCTCCTTTCGTGTACGTCGATTGTCATTTCTAGAGGTCATTCAAAAAGTCACCTTTTGAACACGCATTTTCTACTATTCCCAAGAACAGCAAAAAAGAATCGGCAAGCCCGCTATTCGCGATACTCACCGATTCTTCACTTGGTATTACTTGCTTGCAGCGGCCGTCATTAATCGCCGTATACGTTGCCTTGAACGGGGTCTTTCGAGTTCTTTTTAAGCTGCTGCAATATTTGATTGCCTTCGGTCTCCCATTCTTTCAATGCATCAGCAGATGTTTTTTTGCCGCTGACTACGTCTTTGAACAAGGTCTGTCCAGGCTCCTGCACCTGCCATGCATTCGGCATCTGAATGAACAATTCGTTCGGATCCGCACTTGTCGGAGGTACTGGTTTGACCGTATAGAAGGCTGCAATGTTGAAGTTAGCGCCATCCTTCGGTGTAATGAATTTCTTGCGGGCAACCATCTCCCAGCTGCTGCGAGAGCGAATCTTTGCCCAATCTTCGCTGTTTACAAATTTGATGAAGTCCCAAGCATCATCCGGATTAGGCGATTTTTGGTTAATGGAGAATATGTTGTTCAATGATACGCCGCCGGCAACTCCTGGCGCTTCTGGATGAGAAGGCACCGTCACGACATCCCAATCGAATTTTTTGAAGCCTTTGATTTTTTCCGCATTTTTCATCGCATCTGCCAAATCAGAATTGATATAGGAGTACTCACCAATGACCATCCCTACGTTTCCAGACAAGAAGCTGTCGTGGCTATACGGATTGTATTCCTCACCGCCTCCAGACATGTCCATGTCTTGATTGTCGCCAGGAATAACTTTCTCGCTCACTAATTTCGCAAATGTGGACATCACCGTTTCCCACTTCGGCGAATTGACCGTCATCTTCTCGCCTTTTTCATCGATTACCCGCAGGTTCAACGGTGGATTGTAGATTTGGATAATGTCCCAGAACGGCTCGCCGCCTCTGTAGCGGTTAAATGAGAATCCATATTGTCGATCCGCGCCTTCCCCTTTGGACACGCGGCGTGCCAAGGTGAACATATCTTCCCATGTCATATTGTCAGTCGGCAGATTGACGCCTGCTTCTTGGAACATGGTCTTGTTATAGAATAATGCCTGAGAATAAAAAGTCGGTGCCAAACCGTACAGGTTGTTGTCACCCATCGCCTTGATGCCGTCAATAACGGTCGGAACATAATCGCTTGTATCGAATTTGTCTTGCTGAATGAGCGGGTCCAGCTGCTTCAGCATACCGTCCTGCACAAGATTGCGGAACTGACTGGCATCCGTTACGACGATGTCGACTGGATTGGCGGATGTCATGATCTTCTTCAATGCTTCGGCACGGTCAGGCTCTTTTCTAGACCCATCCGCAGGATTGTCATAACGCTGTTCACTTGCATCTATAGCTGGAACAATCTCAATGCGAATGCCTTTGTTCGCATATTCGTATACGTCAGTATATTGCTGGCGGAAGTAGGTGTCGTCACCGCCGTACCCACCATACAGAACCCCGATGCGCAGAACGCGCTCTTGACCAGGTTCCACGTCATTTTTGTTGCTGCACGCAGCCAGTAGCGGGAAAATCATGGTTAACGTCAACGTAACCATCAACAACTTGCGTACCCATTTCTTTCGATTCATCAGGTTACCCCTCCAACTCTTTCGGTGTGCGGATAATAATCTTGTCTCCGTCTAATTCCATAGAAGCCTTGTCTTGGATGTGGAGAGCATCCAAATACTCTTTTGGCACCTGCAAGCGGCCGACACGATCAACGACGACATATGCTTCATGCAGCTCCTGCAGCCCCTGCCCAGCAATCTGTTCATCCTCACCTCCATCCGAATTCAAATTCGGATTGCGTTTAATGAACTCTGTGCTGGTCAAGCCATCTCGAATCGCAACGACACGGTCCACCTTTCCCGCCAACGATAGATCATGCGTTACGATTACGACGGTTACCCCAAGCTCTGAGCTCATTCGCCGGAATATGTTCATAATCATGTCTGACGTCTGCGTATCCACGGAGCCCGTCGGTTCGTCGGCCAGCAGCAACTGCGGCCGGTTCGAGAGCGAGATCGCGATGGCGACCCGCTGCTGCTCCCCTCCGGACAGCTGGTGCAGCTTGTTGTTCATGCGATGCCCGAGCCCCACCCATTCCAGCAGCTCTTTTGCATATTTGCGATCCAGCTTCCCCGACAACATCATCGGCACTTCTACATTTTCCAGCGCGGTCAAATACGGAAGCAGGTTGCGGGCATTGTTCTGCCAGATGAACCCGACCGTATCGCGCTTGTACTCGACTAACTGCTCTTCGGTAATCTTGAGCAGATCCCACTTCCCTACCCGGACTGCTCCGGCGGACGGACGATCCAATCCGCCAAGGATGTTGAGCAAGGTTGATTTCCCGCTCCCGCTGTTCCCAATGATGGCCATCAGCTCGCCTTGCTTCACCGATAAGTTCAAGCCTTGCAGGGCCACTACTTCAATATCTTCGGTCTTATAAATTTTAACGAGGCCTTCACAATGTATCACGGATTAACGCTCCTCTCCCATCTTCACGGCTTGATGGACGCGCAGGCGGCGAATATGCATCAACAAGAGTGTCGCCCCGGTCACTATCATGACACCGACCACGATATACAGCTGGAGGGTATCCTTCGCCTCAAAGACGATGCGGAACGGTGGAACTTGCTTCTTCGCACCTTCCGCAGATTGCAGGAACGGCAGGAACAAGCGGCTAGCCAGCTTCCCTAAGACGATACCGAGCACAATCGACAGTCCGGCCGTGAACAATTGCTCCAACAGCAGCATCCCTGTAAGCTGCTTGCGTGATAGTCCCATCGCGCGCAGTATGCCGAATTGAACGACACGCCTTGACAGGTTGAAGAACCAGTACAACAAGTAGCCGATTAAAGAAATGGCTACAGAGACCAAGAATCCCATACTGAGTATGCCGAACACCCCGCCGCGCGTCGGATGCTTGCTCTGTGTCGCGAGCTCGCTGCGCACGTCCTGATAGTCATAGATCTCGATGCCTTCCTTCTGCAGCCCGGTTACGACCGGCGTCAGCGGCGCTTTATCCTGCATCTTGATCCAGACTTCATACGGGAAGATCGGAACCTGATCATAAATATAGTCCATATTCGCAATAAAGAACGGCGCCTCATCCGGGTACAGACTTGGCCAGTACGGCAGGATCGCCACGATGACGAATTCGACCATCTGCTCCCGTATCGAAGCGGAGATGACATCCCCTTGCTTCAGTTGATATTTCTTCGCGACATTGGTCGGTATGATGACGCCTGATTCGTAATATTTGCCGAGAGCATCCAAGTACCGATAAGGATGCGCCGGAAAGAGATCGTTGCGGAACCAAGCGACCTTAGAGAAGTCGACATTATCAATCCCCATAATCGTGCCCGAGCCGATAGAACGTCCGGACACGATCATATTGCCTTTCTCCTTCAATACACGCGTGGCAGTTTCGACGCCAGGCATCCGTTTGAATGGCTCGAACGGCGGTTCGTTATAAATATCGCGACCTGGCTTCGGCCGTTGATTGCCGCCTCCCGGACCCGGTCCCGGCTTGCCGCCACCGCCGTTATTATTGTTGTTATTATTGTTGTTAGCGCTGCGGTCCACTTCCTGCGTGCTGCCCCATACGGCTTTAATGATGACATCAGCGCCGTGTTTGTATAACGTCCGTTCGGTTGAATTCGTGTCAATCGTACGCGCTGCCGAAGCGTTATATACGCCTAGGCCGAGCGTCAGTATGAGCAAAATCATGAGCGGATAGTACGATTTGGCAGAACGTGACAACTGCGTCAAGGTCAAATACAGCGGCACTGGAAGCAGCTTCCCGCCAATCCATTGGACAAGCCGCAAAATGAGCGGGAACAGCCGCAAGAAGAACAGGCCGGCTGCAAATATCGCAAGCGCCGGAACGAAGAATAGAAACGGCTGCACTTGCAGTTGATCGGAACTCATCCCCGTCTTGAAAGACAGCAGCTGCTGTTGATTCAACATGTAATAGCCATATCCCGCGATTGCAAGCAGCAGCACGTCAAGGAACCAGCGCTGCCATACAGGACGGCGATCCGAACGGGCCATCTTCTGCTTCAAATTAACGATGGATGAACGCGCGAATATAATGGCCGGAATGATGCTTGCCATCAATGCGATGACGACTGCTACCACTCCGAACAAGACAGCGTCGGTCGTGAAGCCGACCGGAATCGATTTCCGGTTGACGAACTCCAAGAACCCGTTCGCTGAGCCGATCGATTTGGCCATAAACCAACCGAATAACGGCCCTATGGCTAAAGCGACCGCTCCAAGAAGCAATCCTTCCAGCAAGTACAACCTTATAATCTGCCGTGTGCTGGCGCCACGGCTGCGCAGAACGGCAATATCGCTTTGCTGCTTCTCCAACGCTTGGCTCGCATTCATCGCAATATAATAGAACACCATCGCAATCATCGGCGCGGCCAACGTCAACAACATCATTTGCAGTTGTATGCTTTGACTGCGGAACTCATTCAACACTTTTGCAAAAGACAGCTCCAACTGGGTTCCCTTCAGCTTCTGATACAGCTCGATGCCGAGACGATCCAGCGTGCGCTCAAGCGGATTCAATTGACTCGTCTGAATCTGGCGCAAATCAAAGGCGTAATACCAGCTCGATAGCTGCAGCGGAGCACCCTTCTGTTCCAACAGCACTTGATTGAACGTATTTGGAGTAACATAGAGAGAGTTCATCATGCCTTCCAATCCTTGATGCCAATAAGCGCTTGTCAGTTCTTTCGGCTGGAACGTGCCGACGATCTTCAATGTGAGCGTCTGACGGACTTCCCCGCGTACCGAGTATTCCAGTTCATCGCCGATGTGAAGGTCGTTACGGTACATCGCTTCCTCAAGCATAACGACCTGCAGCACACCGTTCGCCTCTCCATCCTCATACGGCTTGCCGAGCGACCATTCGACTTGTTCATCCAAGCCGGTCAACGAACTGAGCGTCATCGTGCGGACGCGGCTTGCATCCACCTTCGTCGGATCGACCGGGGACACCTCTGTCGCTTTCAAGCTGCGGGTATTGACGAATACCTCTGTCGGGAACCCGATCTCGGCCGTCACGTCATCTCGAATGTAACGATCCACTTCCTTGAGCGCATTAAGGTCGGTCTTCCCTCCGCCTGAAGCTTGATAACGCATGAGCAAGGAACCTGCTGGCAAGCCTCCACCGTTCTCCTGCAGCGTTTTCGTGACAACACGCTTCAACGCTCCGTCCGAGTACATCGGAATGCTGACCGTAAAAGACACGGCAACGATAAGACCCACTAGCGTGCTGAGCGTAAGCCAGCGGGTATTCCACATTTTGCGGAACAGAAAACGCATCATAGGCATGCCCATTATCTACCCACTACTTTCTGTCCCGGCTCAAGCCCGGATTTAATCTCGACCTCTGTCGGTTTTTGCGCTCCCACCTCGACATCGACTTCCCGTTTGCCTTTCTCGTCTATGACCTGCACGTAAGTGCGCGAACCAATCGTACGCAGGGCAGCCAGCGGGATGACGGTGACGTCTTTTCTTCGTTCGACAATGACCGTAACGCTAAGCGGCGTTCCGCGCATGACGCTAGCCGGCAGCTTATCCAGCAGTTCGACGGTCATATATTTGTCCAGCCGATCTTGATCCGGTTCATTGCCTTGCCTGCCATTATTGTTGTTGTCATTTGTCGGCATCGGGAGAGCCTTTACTTTTCCCTTCAATAAATTATCAACTGTATTGACGCTGACCTCTACTTCCATGCCCGGCGCTACTTTCTTCAAGTCGTCTTTCGACATCTGTGCCGCTACCGTTAGTAGAGACGTATTCGCAATCGTTGCTACTGGGTCATATTTCTTCGATGTCGCCCCCTTCTTCACGTTAAGGGACACAATGACTCCTGCAAACGGAGATGTAACCGTGCCTTTTGCAATATCGGTCTCCAAATCGGCAATCGCTTGGCGTTTCTCTTCATACAAAATTTGCGCCTCTTCGAATTGAACCGGGTCCATTTCATCCTTTTGGCGGAGCGTGCCCTTCAGTTCGACTTCATCCTTGCGCAGCGCTAACCGCTTCTGTCGCAAATCCTTCTGCATATCATCCACATCGAGCACAGCGATTGTTTGACCGGCTTTCACCGTATCGCCGTTCTTGACAAGAACGTCCTTGATCGGCTTGTTGTCCAAAGTAAAGAATACGGTCTCTTCCTGTTCGGACATAATCTTGCCTGATCCGCTAGCTGACGAAACCCAAGCTTTCTTAGTGACCTCATACTCCGGCTTCTTCGAAATCGTTGGCTCTGTAATGCTCGGGAGCACTTCCTCTTCTGCCTCGTCCGGCAGCAGCGAGCATGCTGAGGTGAGCAGCAGCGTGCCGCACATGAACGCCAGCATAGCGCGGCGCCAGTTCCGTTTCTGTAATACTCCTGTGTCAGGAGATGAATTTTCCGTCGACCATTTCATAAACATGATCAGCAACCTCCAAAATTGTAGGATCGTGGGTTGTCATGCAAATTGCAATGTTTTCAGTGTGTAAAATTTGTCGGAATACCCCCATGACCTGAGCACCCATCTGTGAGTCTAGTTCCGCCGTCGGCTCATCGGCCAACAGCAATAACGGCTTATGAGCAATAGCCTTCGCGATCGCAACACGCTGTTGTTCCCCTCCGGACATCTCGTACGGACGGTGTTTCATCCGTTTGCCAAGACCGACCAGTTCCAAGCAATGCTGAACGCGCGCTTTCCATAAATGGCGGGGAATGTTGGCCATGCGGAGCGATAGCTCTACATTTTCGTATGCAGATAAGAGCGGCATTAAGGCAAAAGCCTGAAAAATAAAGCCGATGTCGTTGCGCCGGGTAACGGTGCGCTTGTTGTCGCTCCAAGACGATAATGAATCTCCCCGGAAGAAAATTTCGCCTTTTGTAGGCAGATCAAGTCCGCCCAGCATGTTCAAGAGCGTCGTCTTCCCTGAACCTGAGCGGCCTTTTAACATAACCAATTGACCCGGACGAACTACCATGTCGATTCCCTTTAGCACATGTACCTTCTCGCTTCCGGCTTGAAAGGTTCGTTCCACGCCGCGAACGTCCAGTAGAAGCTCATCTGTCACGACAGGAACTGCGCGTGCGGGCCAAGCTGCAGATTGTCCATCTTCTTCTATGTATTCCGCCTCGTCTTGCGCATCTTTCTTCTTCTGCTTGTTCGCCGCGAGAACCGGGGTCGTCTCACCAGGATCTGTTTGTTTCCGTTTGCGAAGCCACTTCATTATCGTTTCCTTGCCCCTTTCTCTCGGACATGACGTCAAACTCTCCTAAAGTATAAACGATTGAATGGGGTGAAAAGTTACAAAGTTTGTAACGCTTTTTCCATATTTACAACAATATTTTTACCAATTTTCAGAAATCGAGCTTGTTTCACAATGTAAATAAATTCGACAGATGTCTGATATAGCAGTGTTTCTATACTCGGCCCGAGAGCAGATTTTCTATACGGGACAGCCTTTATCGGGGCCCTTCTAAAATGAGCGGCCGCGTGATGAGGTTGGTTCGATCGGAATAAGGAATGCATATTATGCTTTTTTTCGACAGAAAGCTTAAATTTCCCTTAATAGCGACAAAAAGACCTGATCGCGCAGTGCGATCAGATCTTTACATGGCGACAAGCTAGTTATTCCAGCTGGCAGGATCATGGCGCCAAGCCTTCAAGATATCCAAATCGGAGGCTTGGATGACGCCCAACTCAAGCGCCGTGTCGATCAGCGCCGAATAATTGGACAAGGTGCGCAGTAGAATGCCTGCTTCGGCAAAAGCCGACACGGCTTTGTCCAACTGATAGCTAAAGATGGCAAAGACTGCGAGCGGTTCGGCCCCGGCTTCCCTGACCGCAAGCGCAGCCTTCAGCGAGCTCCCGCCCGTTGAAATCAAATCTTCGATGACGACAACTTTTTGTCCGGGACGGATAATGCCTTCAATCTGATTTTGCTTCCCATGCCCCTTCGCTTTGTCCCGAATGTACGCCATTGGCAGTCCAAGCTTGTCTGCCACCCATGCAGCATGCGGTATACCGGCCGTAGCCGTCCCAGCAATGATCTCCGCATCCGGCGCGTATTCCTTAACCAAGGCTGCGAAGCCTTCCGCAATCGCAGCGCGAATGTCCGGATAGGACATCGTCAAGCGGTTGTCGCAATATATCGGCGATTTGATGCCGGAAGTCCAAGTGAACGGATCTTGCGGACGCAGCGCCACCGCTTGAATGTTCAATAAATGGCTTGCAATCGTTCGTTCCATGTTTGTCGTTGTCATAAGTTCACCAGCTCCTTTAAGATTGATTCCAATGCTGCACGCGGGTTCGGTGCCGCCGTAATGGGACGCCCGACGACAATGTAATCCGTGCCGCGGGCAAATGCTTCACCCGGTGTCATGACACGGGATTGGTCGCCCTTCTCGCTGCCTGCGGGCCGGATTCCCGGCGTAACCGTCTTGAAGTCGGCGCCGCAAGCCGCTTTAATGCGCGTCACTTCCTGTGGTGAAGCGACTACTCCGTCAAGCCCCGCTTCCCGCGTCAGCTTGGCATAGCGCACGACGGCTTCCTCTACTGACCCAGGGATGCCGATGTCATCGTTCATCACCTGCTGATTCGTACTCGTCAGCTGGGTAACGGCGATGACGACGGGACGCTGAAGCGATGCATCTTCCGCCAATGCAGCTTGTACGCCATCCATTGCTGCTCTCATCATGCTCGCACCACCGGCGGCATGGACGTTGAACATGTCGACGCCAAGCTTCGTCACGCTGTTCGCTCCACCTGTGACTGTGTTCGGAATATCGTGCATTTTGACGTCGAGGAACACTTTATATCCGTATTCCTTCAATTCACGGACGAATGCCGGACCAGCCGCGTAAAAAAGCTGCATTCCCACTTTCATGTAGCATGGAATGCCTTCGAGCTGCGTAATTAGCTGTCGAGCCGCGTCCGCATGCGGATAGTCGAGCGCTACCATTATACGACCAGCTGCGTCAGCAGCATTTATAGGTTGATTCATCGTAGATATCACTCTGCCTTCCCATTGTTACCTATATAAGAGGTTGTTCAAAAAGTTCGCTTTTGATCACGAAGTCACTCAGAAAGTAACTCGGCATCGAATCTTGCATTCACTCTCGAAGTCCTGCAACCTTCTCGTTGCTGAAAACCGACCTTTTTGAACACGCACTATAAAGGGTTTTTCAAGAAATCCCTCTTTCTGAACACGCATTTTAAGAGAGGAAGCTGTTCGATGTGACGGATGAGATGCATATTCACAATCCGAGGAGGCCTTCCGGCCTCCCCGTTCAACCTCTATGCAATTGTGCACTCTTCTCTAGCTCCGCTTAACTATGGTTATGGAAAGCTGGCATCGGGCGGGAGGAGAAATTAATCTGCTCCAGCATGCCGAGGAGCGCGCGCACGGTATCGAGCGAAGTCATGCAGACGACGCCGTTCTCTACCGCTTCTCGGCGGATGCGGAAGCCGTCGCGTTCCGGTGTCTTGCCCTTCGTGAGCGTATTGACGACAAAGTGAGCTTCGCCGTTGCGAATCAGGTCCAATATATTCGGCGAACCTTCGGTCAGCTTTTTCACCCGCGTGACGATAAGGCCTGCGTCTTCAAGCGCCGTTGCCGTACCGCCCGTCGCAATGATTTTGTAGCCCAAGCTGACGAAGCCGCGCATAAGCTCAACCGCTTCTTCCTTGTCCTTATCCGCTACTGTACAAATAATGGCGCCCGTTGCCGGAATCTTCATGCCAGACCCGATCAGGCCTTTGTACAAAGCCTTCGCATATTGAACGTCACGGCCCATGACTTCGCCGGTCGACTTCATTTCCGGTCCGAGCGTCGGCTCGACACGGCGCAGCTTCGCGAAGGAGAATACCGGCACTTTTACCGACACATGGTCATCTTCCGGCCACAGGCCTTCTTGATAACCCAGCTCAGACAGCTTAGCTCCCATAATAAGCTTCGTTGCCACGTTCGCCATCGGAATGTTCGTTACTTTGCTCAAGAATGGCACTGTACGGGACGAACGCGGGTTCACTTCAATAACGTACACTTGCTCTTTATAGATGACGAACTGGATGTTAATCAGCCCGACCGTTTTCAATTCTTTCGCAATCCGAATTGTAATATCGACGACCTGCTGCTTCAATTCAGCTGATAGGTGCTGCGGCGGATAGACCGCAATCGAGTCGCCGGAGTGAACACCAGCGCGTTCCACGTGCTCCATAATGCCTGGGATAAGCACGGTTTCGCCGTCGCAAATTGCATCGACTTCCACTTCTTTTCCTAGCATGTAGCGGTCGATTAGAACCGGATGATCCGGATTTATTTTCACTGCTTGCTCCATATAATTCAAGAGTTCGTTATCCGAGTAGACGATTTCCATAGCGCGTCCGCCGAGAACGTAGGATGGGCGGACGAGCACTGGATAACCAAGGCCCTGCGCCGTTCCTACCGCTTGGTCAACTGAAGTCACCGTGCTGCCCTTCGGTTGCGCGATGTGCAGGCGAGACAGCAGCGCTTCGAACTTCTTGCGGTCTTCCGCCTCATCGATGCTTTCCAGACTGGAGCCCAGAATGCGCACACCCTCTTTGGCAAGCGGCGCCGCCAAGTTAATTGCCGTCTGTCCACCGAATTGAACGATGACGCCAATCGGCTTCTCCTGCTCGATGACATTCATGACGTCTTCGAAGAAGAGCGGCTCGAAGTACAAGCGGTCGGATGTGTTGAAGTCGGTCGATACCGTTTCCGGGTTGTTGTTAATGATGACCGCTTCGTAACCAGCGTCTTGAATCGCCCATACCGCATGTACGGTCGAGTAGTCGAATTCGATACCTTGACCGATGCGGATTGGGCCGGAACCAAGCACGATAACTTTTTCTTTAGTGGATTCAATCACTTCATTTTCGGTCTCGTAGGTCGAATAGTAGTATGGCGTCGTCGCTTCGAATTCCGCCGCACATGTATCAACCATTTTATATACCGGCTCAAAGCCTTGCTGCTTGCGGAATTGACGCACTTCTTCTTCCTTCGTGTACGCCCCGCCCGGATGCACTTCACTGCGCAGCTCTGCAATGGCGCGGTCGGTGAAGCCCATGCGCTTCGCTTCATAGAGCGTCTCTGTCGACAGCGTCTCGTCAGCGCGGATAGCGTCTTCGAATTTGACCATAACCTCAATCTTGTCGAGGAACCACCAATCGATCTTCGTCAATTCCTGCAGCTGCTGCAGTGAATAGCCGCGGCGGTACGCTTCGGCGAGCAAGAACAAGCGCTCGTCATCCGGCGCCTTCAAGCGCGCTTGCAGCGTTGCTTCGTCAAGCTGTTCCGCATCTTTCAAGTACAGGCGGTGCGTACCGATTTCGAGCGAACGAATCGCTTTGTGCATCGACTCTTCGAACGTGCGGCCGATAGCCATCACTTCGCCCGTCGCTTTCATTTGTGTGCCGAGCTTACGGTTCGCTTGCATAAATTTATCGAACGGCCAACGTGGAATCTTCGATACGATGTAGTCGAGCGTCGGCTCAAAGCAGGCATACGTTTGTCCTGTTACCGGGTTCACAAGTTCGTCCAGTGTGTAACCAATCGCAATTTTGGCCGCCATCTTCGCAATTGGATAGCCTGTCGCTTTCGATGCGAGGGCCGATGACCGGCTCACACGCGGATTCACTTCGATGACATAGTATTGATAGCTGAACGGGTCGAGCGCGAACTGTACGTTACATCCGCCTTCAATATTCAAGGCGCGAATAATTTTGAGCGACGCGGAGCGCAGCATTTGGTACTCGCGGTCAGACAGCGTTTGGCTTGGAGCGACGACAATGCTGTCACCCGTATGAACGCCGACCGGGTCAAAATTCTCCATGTTGCATACGACAATACAGTTGTCATTTGCATCGCGCATCACTTCGTATTCCACTTCTTTCATACCAGCAATGCTCTTCTCAATCAAGCATTGTCCAATTGGGCTGTAGCGAATACCGGACGCTACCGTCTCAAGCAGTTCCTCTTCATTGTCGCAAATACCGCCGCCTGTACCGCCAAGCGTATAAGCCGGACGAACAATAATCGGATAGCCAATCTCATTCGCGAAATCAACGGCCTCCTGCACCGAGTTCACAATCGTGCTCTGCGGTACCGGCTGCTCCAGTTCACGCATAAGCTCACGGAACAAGTCGCGGTCTTCCGCACGTTCAATCGCATCAAGCTGCGTTCCTAGCAAGCGCACATTTTCCTGCTCCAGCACACCAGCGCGTGCTAATTCGACCGCCATGTTCAACCCTGTCTGACCGCCTAGTGTCGGCAACAAGCCATCTGGACGCTCTTGACGTATAATTTGCGTGACGAATTCGAGCGTAATCGGTTCGATGTACACCTTATCCGCCATGTTCGTATCTGTCATAATCGTAGCCGGGTTGCTGTTAATGAGAACAACTTCCATGCCTTCTTCTTTCAATGCTTGGCAGGCTTGCGTTCCCGCATAGTCGAATTCCGCTGCCTGACCGATGACAATCGGACCCGAACCGATGACAAGAATTTTCTTGAGGTCTTTATTTTTAGGCATATTATAGTTCCCCTTTCAGCTGTGCTACGAGCTCCGCTTGGCGCGAAACTTGTGGTTGGTTATGTTTGTGCTCACGAATCATTTCTATAAAATCATCGAACAAATAGCTGCTGTCATACGGCCCCGGAGCAGCCTCCGGATGGTATTGCACCGAAAACGCAGGCATATTCGCATGCTTCAAGCCTTCGATTGTCTTGTCGTTGTTGTTGATGTGCGTCACGACCAAGTCTGTACCTTGAACCGACTCTTCTACTACCGTGTAGCCATGGTTCTGAGATGTAATATAGCAACGGTTCGTCGTCAATTCTTTAACCGGGTGGTTGCCGCCGCGATGACCGAACTTCAGCTTGCCCGTATCCGCGCCGCAAGCAAGCGCGAAGAGCTGATGTCCCAAACAGATGCCGAAGATAGGAATCTCTCCGAGCAGCTCCTGAATCATGTTCACAGCGTGAGGCACATCCTTCGGGTCCCCAGGCCCGTTCGACAATTGGATGCCGTCTGGACGGAGGCGGCGAATTTCTTCTGCCGTCGTATCGTGTGGCACGACGACGACATCGCAGCCGCGCTTCGTTAATTCGCGCAAAATACCGCTCTTCGCTCCGAAGTCAACCAGCACAATCCGTTCTTTATCGCCAGGACTGGAGAACAATTGCTTCGTCGAGGTGCGAGCCACTTGGTCACGCATTAATTCAGTGACGCCAAGCATTTCCTTCAGCTCATCTACCGGCTGGCTGCCTGTGGTCAGAATCCCCTTCATCGTTCCGAAGTGGCGCAGCTTGCGCGTCAGCATGCGTGTGTCAATACCGCTAATGCCGACGATGCCGTACTCTTTCAGCAGGCGGTCCACCGTATATTCCGCACGCCAATTGCTAGGCGTAACTTCGTGACGGCGCACGACAAAGCCATGCACGTAAGGGCGAATCGCCTCGAAGTCATCACGCGTAATGCCGTAATTCCCGATAAGCGGGTATGTCATAGTCACGATTTGTCCGCAGTAAGACGGGTCGGACAGCACCTCTTGATAACCTGTAATCCCAGTATTGAATACGACCTCTCCGGCAGATTCACCATCCGCCCCGAACGCAGCGCCTGTAAATAGGGTACCGTCTTCCAACAACAATCTTGCTTGCATGTTCGTCACTCCTCGCTCTCTCTGTCTCTTGTCCTTACAGGACGATTCTATCAGCTATCCGAAATCATCTATGTTTGTTTCCGTTCTATCGGTTATTTGCTCCAGACAACCCGTCCATCTACCAGCGTCATCACCGGCCAGCCTTTCAGCTTCCAGCCGGTAAACGGCGTGTTGCGGCCCTTCGTTAAAAAGGTGCTCGGGTCCACTTCATATTCGGTCTCCAAGTCTATGACCGTTAAGTCTGCCGGCGCGCCTTCCTCCAAGCGGCCTGTCGGTAAACCGAAGACTTTGGCTGGATCGGCCGTCATCCGCTTCACCAGCAAGTCTAGCGGCCACTTGCCCGTGGCGACGAATTTCGTGTACAGCAGCGGGAACGCCGTTTCCAATCCGACGATGCCGAATGGAGCCAAGTCCATTCCTTTTGCCTTCTCTTCTTCACTATGCGGCGCATGGTCGGTTACGAGTATATCGATAGTTCCGTCTTCGAGCGCTTCGATGCATGCTGCAACGTCTCGCGGGGTACGAAGCGGCGGATTCATCTTCCAATTTGCATCCATCCCCGGAATATCTTCATCAGACAGCAGCAGGTGATGCGGGCATACCTCGGCAGTTACCCGAATGCCGAACTGCTTCGCTTGACGGATAAGGCGAATCGACTGCTCCGTACTGACGTGACACACATGGTAGTGCACGCCTGTCGCTTCCGAGAGCAAAATATCGCGACCGACATGAATCGCTTCCGATTCGTTCGGAATTCCCTTCAGTCCGTGCTTGCGGGCGAACTCACCGTCTGTCACCGCAGCTCCTGTGACTAGCGAATCATCTTCGCAGTGTGCAATAACCGGCATGTCGAGCTCTTTGGCCCATTTCATCGCGTCCTTCATCATCTGAGCGTTTTGCACGCCGACACCATCATCCGTGAACCCAATTACACCAGCTTGCTTCAGAGCTACGAAATCCGTCAGCTCACGTCCGAGCTCGTTCTTCGTAATGGAACCGTAAGGCAGTACCTTTACTGTGCCTTCCTGTTCCGCCTTTTCTAATATAAGCTGCACCGTTTCCGGAGTATCGATGACCGGACGCGTATTCGGCATACAGGCGATTGTGGTGAATCCACCCTTCGCCGCCGAGCGTGTTCCTGTCGCTATCGTTTCTTTATGTTCAAACCCAGGTTCACGCAGATGAACGTGCATGTCGATAAAACCAGGCGATACGAACTTTCCAGCAGCATCTTGAACTTCGGCATGTGCAGGAATTGGCTCCTCCGTATCCGTCAACCTGCAGATGACCCCGTCCTCAATCCAAATGTGTGCGGATTTCAATTTTCCTTCATTAGTAAGCACCGTTGCGTTTGTAATAACTAGCATCGATTATTGTCTCCTCTCATCATGCGTGCTGTTCCGTTCTCTATCGGATATTGACTTCCCTCTACATGAAGAAGTTTGGTTGTTCAGAACTCTCACTATAATTAAGTCATGGCCCGTTCTAGAACCGCCATTCGTATAGGCACACCATTTGCCATTTGGTCGAAAATACGCGACTGTTCACATTCGACGACACTGTCGTCAATTTCGACGTTGCGGTTAACCGGGGCAGGATGCATGATAATGGCATGTGGTTTCATCTGTGCAACGCGTTCAAGTGTTAGCCCGTAACCGGACCGGTATTGCTCCGCCGAGTTCAACATATTCGATTCGTGCCGTTCCAATTGAACTCGCAGCATCATGACGACATCGGCTTGCAGCGCCTCATTCATGGTGACATATGGCACATCCAAATCATGTGTGCGCATATTGTCTGGAGCGCAGAAGCTGACCTGTGCCCCGAACTTGCGCAGCGCCCATAGATTGGAGCGTGCAACACGACTGTGCTCGACGTCTCCGACTATCGCTACGTTAAGGCCGCTCAACTGTCCGAAATGCTTTCTTATTGTATATATATCGAGCAGAGCCTGAGTCGGATGCTCGTTGATACCGTCCCCTGCATTGACTAGCGGCATTTTGACGCGCTCCGCAATTTGTTCCAAGAGACCTACCGGCTTTAGGCGAATCACTCCTGCATCCATCCCCATTGATTCCAACGTGCGAACCGTGTCATAGATGGATTCGCCTTTCTCTACGCTGGAAGCCGCAGCCGTGAAGTTAATCACTTCTGCACCAAGCCGCTTCTCGGCCACTTCGAACGAACAGCGGGTGCGGGTGCTGTTCTCGAAGAACATGTTTGCAACAAATTTATGTCGGAGAACATCGTTCACCTTAATGGGCTGCTGCTCCCAGTAAGCGGCGCGATCCAGAATCGATTCAATCTCTTGCTTGCTAAGATCCTTGAGTCCGAGCAAGCTGCGTTCCTTCACCGTACGGTCCATTTGTACCATTGTCATTGCTGCTACCCCCTGTGGTGTACGATTTTCACTTCATCGATACCATCGATTTCTGCAAGTGCCACTTCAATTTCTTCTATTCGCGAGGTCGGTACGTTCTTGCCGACGTAGTCCGGTCGTATCGGCAGTTCACGATGTCCTCGGTCTGCCAGTACCGCCAGCTGTATCATTTGCGGCCGGCCTTGGTCCATCAGGGCATCCATCGCCGCTCGAATCGTGCGGCCGGTATACAGCACGTCATCGCATAAAATCACTTTTGTATCTTGTATCGGGAAAGGTTCGCTTATGGCTGCCATTTCCCGCTCTTCTTTTTTCTTGTCATCCCGATACGGCGTAATGTCCAGTTCGACGACCTGGATGCTCGTATTCTCGATGAGCTGTATTCGTTCCGCGATTCGCCGTGCAATGTATATGCCCCTTGTTCGAATTCCGACCAGCACACAATTCTCAATCCCTTTGTTGCGTTCCAGAATTTCGTGGGCAATTCGGGTAAGCGCTCGCCGAATCCCCGCTTCATCCATAATAATGTTGAAGTCTGCCGTACTACTCATTTGGGTGATTACTCCTTCCGTTATAAGTCCCATATTGCAAAGGCCGTTTTCTTATGTGCAACCTCAAGATTCGATATCGAATCTTGAAATGCTTCGTGATCAAAAGTGGACTTTTTGAACAACCTCTTTAAGTGTTTGCGGTTAATCGCACAAAAAAACTCCTTGCCCGCAGGCAAGGAGTTGTATGCTTCATAAGTGAGCATGAAAGGATACGGCGTGACCAGGGCGTGAGAAGACCTTCCGCAGCTTCAATCACTTCCCACTCTCTGGTAGTTAGTGATTGCACTTGAAGACCTTCACCCTTCACGAGTCCTTTCTCGCAATGAGCGTTACCTTGCCAGCCTCTCGGGACTGATTTAAAGGTTCAATATTCATTTAACAGGATTATCCCACTTCCCCTGCATCCTGTCAAGCAGAGTAAATTAAAAAATATATTCCACATCTGTCAGTCTACGCTTCAACTCCGCAATGACACGGCGTTCATCCGCTTCACCATCAGCTTGGAACGTAACCGAGAACCGAATAAAGCAGCCCGCCTCATCCCAAGGAACCGTGGAAATCAACTTCTCCCGGATCAGATATTGGGAAAAATCTTCTGCCGTTGCAAACTGGGGTCCGTTCTGTATCGATTTTGGCGCCTCCACATATAGGAAGAAAGATCCTTTCGGCTTCTCGGCACGGAATCCCGCCTCATTCAAAGCCGATACGAGCAGGTCGTGACGGCGTGAATATTTGTTCGCAATCTTTTCTGTAATTTCCGGATGCGAAAGCCCATATGCCGCTGCCTTCTGAATGGCGATAAACTGTCCCGAATCGTTGTTGTCCTTCACATCGCCAAATGCTTTGATGATAAGCGGATTACCCGCAATAAAGCCAATGCGCCAGCCCGTCATATTATAAGACTTCGACAGGGAGTGAAGCTCAACGCCCACCTCTTTTGCACCAGGTACGCTCATGAAACTGAATGGCTTGGCCCCATCGAACGTCAATGCGGCATAGGGTGCATCGTGAACGATAATGACTTCATGACGCTTCGCCCACGCGATCGCTTTCTCGAAAAATTCGATCGTGGCCGCCGCACCTGTCGGA
Source organism: Paenibacillus sp. MER TA 81-3 (assembly GCF_023713585.1). Lineage (NCBI taxonomy): Bacteria > Bacillati > Bacillota > Bacilli > Caryophanales > Paenibacillaceae > Paenibacillus > Paenibacillus sp. MER TA 81-3. The sequence goes on along the minus strand of NZ_JAMAWB010000001.1, from coordinate 45,641 downwards.
TTGTTCGGATAGTTCAAATAAAGCAGCTTGGCTCGGCGGCAGATGTCCAGCGGAATCCGATCCAAATCGGGCAGAAATCGCTGTTCCTTCGTCAACGGAATGTTATATACTTCTCCACCCAAATACTTCGTATGCGTGCCCATCACTGGATATCCCGGAACCGTCATAATGGTTACGTCTCCCGGATTGATGAAGCAGGACGGAAGCATAGCCAGCGCTGGCTTCGTGCCGATGGAATGAAGCACTTCCGTCTCGGGATCAATGTCCTGCACCCCGAACACAGTGCGCAAATATTCAACCGCCGCCATTTTAAATTCAGAAATTCCATTATCGGCATAGCCGCGGTTCTCCGGCTTTCCTGCTTCTTCAGCCAGCATCGCCACAATGCCAGCATCGGCCATCTCGTCCGGCTCGCCTACTCCCATATCAATCAATTCAATTTCGGGATACGCTTGTTTAGCGGCTGCTTTCGCACGTTTTATTTTTTCGAATTTGTAAATGTTCGTGTCTTTGCCGTAATTTGCTCCACCAATGCGCTCTGCAAAGGTGTGTTGAATATATGTGTTCTGATAACGCTGTATTGTCATCGTCATTGCAGCTCCTTCTCTCAATGATTCGATCATCCTTGTTGCTATAACTATGCTGGAATTCGTCATTGAAAGGAATGGAGCATTCATTTAACAATTTGCATTAATTACACGACTACTAAACATACAATTCCAATATATAACGAATGGAGATGAGGGTTCTTTGCATGATTATGCCTATCTATTTCGAATCGATTGCAGCAGCATTTCCATATCCTCAGGCAGAGGAGCTGTAAATTCAAGCGTCTCACCGGAAGTCGGATGAACGAATCCGAGCGTGGCCGCATGCAATGCCTGGCCATCCATCGACAATCCCCGCGTACCGCGGCTGTACATCGGATCACCTACGAGCGGATGACCGATAAACTTCATATGGACGCGTATTTGATGCGTTCGTCCCGTCTCGAGCTGCAGCTCAACAAACGTCGCATCCCCGAATCTCTCCAGCACTTTAAAGTGCGTCACCGCATGCTTGCTGTTGCGTTCCGTGACCGTGTACATTTTGCGATCATAGGAATCACGTCCGATTGGCGCGTCGACTGTGCCTTGATCATGCGGAACGTTGCCATGCACCAATGCCATATATTTGCGCGTGACCGAATGCTCTTTCAATTGAGCCGCAAGATGAACATGCGCGCGGTCATTCTTTGCCGCCATCAATAATCCTGAAGTGTCTTTATCGATCCGATGCACGATGCCTGGCCGCAGTTCTCCGTTAATGCCGGACAAGTCTTTGCAGTGGTACATGAGCGCATTGACTACCGTGCCGGAAGTATGTCCCGGCGCTGGATGCACAACCATGCCGCGCGGTTTGTTAATAACGATGACATCGGCATCCTCATAATAAATATCAAGCGGAATCGGTTCCGAGATAATATCGACGGGAGCCGGGTCCGGCATCTTCAGCTCGATCGTATCGCCTTCAACTACTTTATAATTTGGCTTTACCGCCTGTCCATTCACTTGAATCGCATGATCACGAATCCACAACTGCACTTGGGAACGCGATATTTCTTCTTCTATGGAGTCGGTAATATATTTATCGATCCGTTCTTTAGCATGCTCAGCTTCCACTGTCCATATGAAGACCTCCCGATCCTCATTGTCGGCGTGACCAGCATCATGTTGTATATTACTCATTGCATTTATCCTTCCATATGTTGTTGCTGAAAAGGGCATTTCGAACACGCATCTTATGTGTCTGCTCTAGCGATTGTTGGCCGTGGGATCATCTTGTCCATGTGCCTTTTCAAGCTCCTTCTCATGCTTTACCGTTAGTAAAGCATCAAGTAGAACGAAGCCAACTCCGACACAAATCCCCGTATCCGCAATATTAAAGATGGGGAAGGTGTAGGAACCGAAGTTGAACTGCAGAAAATCGACAACCTCTCCCGTCAGAAGGCGGTCAAGGAAATTTCCAACGGCTCCCCCTAAGATGAGACTTAGTCCCAGCGGTAAAATGACGCCCTTTTGATGTTTAATCTTCTGCATGTACCAAATAATCCCTGCCACAACGATTATCGTCACGATAACAAAAAACCAGCGCTTATTTTCCAGAATGCTGAACGCGGCGCCTGTGTTGCGATGCGACGTAATGAGAAAGAAATTTCCGATAACCGAAATTTGTTCATATAATTCTAGCTTTGTAGCAATTATCCACTTTGTGCCCTGATCAATCAAAAAAACGATTAGAGCAATGATATAGTACCACACGGCCCTACTGTCACCTCATTTTCGTATGTATTTCTTTCCTAAGACCACGCTCATTGTATCATAGGTTGAAAAATGCCGTCCAATCCAACCCAACCTCTGTGGCATTTACCATGAAGTTTTTTGCCTAAAACGCACATTCTATACGTAAGCGTTACGTCAACCCGAAAGGAGTCTTGCGAACGATGCCTCAACTGACCGCAGACCAATTAGCAAGCTTACGGCAAAGCTTAATCGATACGAAGGCCAACCTTGAGCAGCGCATGAAGCAGGGAGAGCATTATGGTTTGTCCCATTCATTGCGTGAAAATACAGGCGAGCTGTCGACTATCGACAACCATCCCGCCGATGTGGCGACAGAAATGTATGAACGCGGCAAAGATATCGCGCTGAATGAACATCATGAAATATTGCTTGAACGGATTGAGACCGCATTGGGTATGATGACAAAAGGCACGTACGGCATTTGTGTCGTATGCGAAGAACATATTCCTTACGAGCGACTTGAAGCAGTACCTTCGACAATGTATTGCGTAGAACATTGCCCAGAGACATTCGTATCGGATCGGCGTCCAGTAGAAGAGCAATTTTTGACTCCTCCCTTTGGCCGTACCAGCCTTGATGAGCTTGATACACAGAACGGCTTCGACGGTGAAGATGCTTGGCAAATCGTTGAAGCATGGGGCACTTCGGATTCACCAGCGATGCATGAAGAACGCAATGCAGACGACTATGATCACCTGACGATCGAAGCTTCCGAAGAATTGGACGGCAGCGTCGAAGCGTTCGAAAGCTTCGTTGCCACTGATATTACTGGGCGTCATGTATCAATCGTCCGCAATCACCAATACCGTCAGTATATGGAAAGTGGTGAAGGCATCCCTTTACTTGAAGAGGATGAGCATATCGATTTAACCGACCATGCGGAACCGGATTTGCACTAATAAAACTTCGTGTCCAGCTGTCGTTGAACGATACGTACAATATCTGCAATGAAATCGCCGATGATTGGCAGGTTAAGCGCCCCGAGATATTGCAATATATATACAATGATTGCGGTAACTATCGTGAAGCCGATAGCGATCCCGACCCCCCGTGCGGTGCCTCCCATAAGATTGACCCATATTAAGCGGCGAGGATTCAATTGAAGTTCCGTATATTCATAAATACGGGACTTCTCCATTTGCTGCGCCATAAGAACGGTATAGTCGTGTATCGTCTTCATCATCTTGCGTTCTTCTTCATCATTGTCCGGAATTGCAGCTGGGAACTCGGTCGTGATGGGCTCTCGTTTTTCTTGCTCCTGTTCCTTCTTATCTTTATTTTTTCTTTGCCTTGACATTGACATGCCTCCTCACTAAGGCCAAACGGTGAAAAAAGAAAACCCTCTATCGAGGCCATTCCAAGATAAGCGACCACGTATAGGTTTTATCACCATAAGGATGGTTGATTGTGTTTCATAGAACTTAAACTTTCCTTAATGGTAAAAAGAGCGCGACCTGATGCTGGATAAATTCCCTGCAAGGTCAACGCTCTCCTCTCATATTTCCACGCTACAAGCGGTATTCATCTTAGTGTTCCCTTGGAAGTGATGCTCATTCCCGTGCCCGCCAATCGATATAAGAAATTGTTTAAAAAGTCCCCTTTTTAAACGTGTTCTTTAAGAAATATGCACGCGGATTGTCTTCTGTCCCAAATCGATCGTTTCCATCATATCGTCCGTACCAAAGGATAAGGAAGCGACAAGAACATTGTCACGCAGCGTCGATTCGAACGCTTGAATAGCCGCTTTCAATTCATCATCCACATCCAATACGATGTCAACGCGTTTCTCAATTGGCAAATCAAGCTTTTTACGCGTATCTTGAATACCGCGGACGACTTCACGCACCCAGCCTTCTTGTTCGAGCTCTGGCGTGATGTCTGTGTTGAGCGCGACCGTCATTTGATAGCCAGATGCGGATGCGAAGCCCGACTTCGCCTGCTTCTCAATGAGCAGCTCATCGCGAGTAATGATTAATGTCTCGCCATCGGCACTAGTGAAGCTCCATTCACCTTGTTCGACGATTTGACGCGTGTCTTCCGCTGTCATTGCTTTCAAGCTGGCTTGCAGCGGCCCGACGTTCTTCCCGTACTTTTTCCCCGCTACTTTCAAGTTCAGCTTCAAGGCGAAATCAACAAAGCCATTGTCGCTTGTCTCAATGCGAATATCTTTCACATTGATTTCGTCCTTAATAACCTCGTCATAGCCAGCCAGATCGAACTGTCGATCCATAGAAATAATGAGCTCAGACAGCGGTTGGCGTGTCTTAATGCTCGTTTCGTTGCGGACGTTGCGGGCAAGCTCAACGATTTGACGCGCTGTCTCCATGTCACGCTCAAGCTCCGCATCTACCATAGCTTCATTTGCTTGCGGATATTCGGCTAAATGGACGCTTTGGCATTCGCCGCCCAGATTCGTGTACATATCTTCAGCCACCATCGGAGCGTATGGCGCAATCAGCTTCGCAAGAGTTACCAGCACCGTGCGAAGCGTCTGGTATGCCGACAGTTTGTCTTCCGTCATCTCGCTGCCCCAGAAGCGGTCGCGGGAGCGACGGATGTACCAGTTGCTCAGCTCATCTACGTATACTTCGATCGCCTTCGCCGGATTTAAGAAATCGTTCGCTTGCAATCCCTTGATTACCGTTGCCATTAACGTATGCAAGCGGGACAGAATCCACCGATCCAGCTTGTTAGCGGACGGACGATCCTCATACGCTTTCGGATCATACTGATCGATGGTCGCATACAACGCATAAAAAGCATGTGTATTTACGAGCGTATCGATTACTTTAGACTTCGCCTCGGCTACAATCTGCTTGGAGAAGCGCTTCGAGTTCCATGGCGCGCTGTCAGATAACAACGCCCAGCGGAAGGCATCGGTTCCATATTCGTTGATGATTTCCCAAGGATCGATAACGTTGCCTTTGGATTTAGACATTTTTTGCCCGTTCTCATCCAAAATATGCCCGGTAGCAATGACTGCTTTATACGGCGCTTTGCCATTGTACAATGTCGAGACAGCCAGCAAGCTGAAGAACCAGCCGCGAGTTTGGTCGATTCCTTCACAAATCATATCTGCCGGATATAGCTCATTGAAGCTCTTCTCGTCGCCGAATGGATAATGATGCTGCGCAAACGGCATCGAGCCGCTGTCGAACCAGACATCAATGACTTCCGAAGTGCGTTCCATCTCGCCGTGGTCGCAATGCGGACAGTTGAGCTTCACTTCGTCTACATAAGGCTTATGGAGCTCCAAGTCTGGCGCAATCGGCACAGTCGCACGTTCACGCAAATCTTGGTGGCTGTGCGGCGCATACTCGCCTTTACAGGAGTTGCACACCCACACGTTAAGCGGCGTTCCCCAATAGCGATTGCGGCTGATGTTCCAATCGACGAGGTCTTCCAGGAAGTTGCCGAAGCGTCCTTCGCGAATATGGGACGGATACCAGTCCACCTTATTGTTATTTTCAATTAATTGATCTTTAACCGCTGTCGTCTTGATGAACCATGATTCGGTCGCATAATAGAGAAGCGGTGTCTTGCAGCGCCAGCAGAATGGATAGCTGTGCTCGTATTTTTCTTTGCTGTACAACGTTCCTCGCTCGGACAACGTCTTCACGATGTCGATATCACAATCTTTTACGAACCGGCCCGCGAAGTCGCTCACTTCGTCCATGTAGCGGCCTTGTGTGTCGACTACGCTGACGAAGCTAATCCCGTTCTCGCGGCAGCTCTTATAGTCATCTTCCCCGTGAGCAGGAGCCATATGAACGATCCCCGTACCGCTTGAATCCGTTACGAAGCCTGCGGATACGATGAGATGGCCTTTTTCCGGTTTGATGAATGTAAACGGCGCGTCATATGTTCTGCCGATGAATTCGGAACCTTTATGCTCCGACAGAACGGTGTATGATCCATTCATCACGTCCTCGGCCAAGTTCTTCGCAACAATATAGACAGCATCGTCTTGCTGAACGCGCACATAGTCCATATCCGGGTTCATCGCCAGCGCTGCGTGCGCAGGCAGTGTCCAAGGCGTAGTCGTCCATGCCAACACATATTCACCGGTATCATGCAATTTGAACTTTACGGTCGCGGACAGATCCTTGACCGTTTCATACCCTTGCGCCACTTCGTGCGAGCTCAGAGTCGTCTGGCAGCATGGGCAGTACGGGCTGACACGATGGCCGCGGTACAAAAGCCCTTTGTTATGAATCGTGGACAAAATGTGCCATACGCTCTCAATGTACTTGTTATCAAGCGTAATATATGGATCGTCAAGATTCGTCCAGTAGCCGATCGCTTCAGTTAGCTCGCGCCACTGCTTTTCATATTCGAAGACGCTGTTCTTACATTTCTTGACGAACGCTTCCACGCCATAGTTCTCGATTTCCTGCTTGCCAGAGATACCCAATTGCTTCTCCACGCCAAGCTCGACAGGCAGACCGTGCGTATCCCAGCCAGCCTTGCGCACGACGCGGTAGCCCGCCATCGTCTTATAGCGGCAAATGAAGTCTTTCATTACGCGTCCAAGCACATGACCGATATGAGGCGCACCATTCGCCGTTGGCGGTCCTTCATAGAATACGAAGTTCGGTTTACCTTCCCGCTGTTCAATTGATTTTTCAAACGTATGCTCTTGGTTCCATTTTGCTAATACGCGAAGTTCCCGCTCGCGGGCGCGTTCTTTGACATCTACTTTTCTCATGATATCTCTTCCTTTCTCCATACCGTAATCAGTTTGCAATAAAAAAAACCCCATCCCAATAAAGGGACGAGGTTATCTCGCGTTACCACCCTTGTTCCGCCCATCGAAGTGAGTTGTCCCTCACTTTATTGCACGGCACTCTGATCGTGTATTGTATATACACGCCCTCGATAACGGTAGGGTTCCGGTTAAGCTTCAGGTTAGAACGTATGCATACGCAACGGCTTCTAAGGTTCAGCCTAACTTCTCCGGGATGATGTCCACTCACGGCTTGTTCATCGGTTCACAGCATCTCCGACTCTCTGGAGAACAAGGTGCGTGACGGCGCGTTCCCGTCATTGAATTGCTGTTATGTTGCGGTCAGACTGAATCATCGACATTGTGGCGCTGATTCAGAACTTGCCCGAAAGGTTACTTATCGAATAATACATAGTTATAGCGCGTTTTGGCACAAATGTCAAACACGACTTGAGGAGGATTAATACAATTCTTTTACTTCGGCACGTTCAAGCGCTTCCCAACCATCTTGACTGAGAAGCTCCAGTTGCGCTTCCACCAGCGTACGGAAACGGGCGCGGTAAATGGAAGCTTGCTTCTTCAGCTCTTCCACTTCCATTGCAATTTTACGGGATTTCGTCAGCGCATCGTTAACGATGCGGTCCGCATTTTTCTCCGCTTCTTTAATGATGAGCTGCGCTTCTTTCTTTGCATTGCTCTTCACTTCGTCAGCCGCTTCTTGGGCCACAATGATCGTCTTGCTCAACGTTTCTTCCAAGTTCGCAAAGTGATTGAGCTTATCCTGCAAGCCTGCGGCATGGCTCTGCATTTCCTTGTTCTCGCGGATAGCCGCCTCATAATCTTTAATGATTTGGTCTAGAAATTCGTTAACCTCGTCCTCATCGTAACCGCGCAGCTTACGGCCAAATTCTTTGTTATGTATGTCCAGTGGTGTCAATGGCATGATGTGCACCTCCTCAAAATTACGAACCCTAGAGCGTATCCTTTTTTTCGACAAATTCATGCAGAAATCCTGCATACTCCCGTTCCCAAATGTTCCTAACGGGCATACGTTCCCACCGTAATCCGCATGCGGCCTTTCTTCGTCATCCCTTCCATGTCGATGACCTTAAAGCGTCCAAAGCCCTGCAGCGACACAACATCGCCTACTCCAAGTTGAGCGGACGGATTCTCTTCTACTTTCCAATTAACCTTGCAGCGCCCCGCTTTAATGGGAGCAACAATTTTCGTGCGGCTCAGTCTGAATACATCGCTTGCGATGCCATCCAGACGAAGCGACGCGACACTGAGCTGCATCACATTCAGTTCCACATTAGTGGTCCGCAAGTCGGAAAGCGGCAGCACTTCCGTAAACACATTGACCCGATGCACTTGACGAAGGTGCGTATCGAGAAAAGACGCTATCTCCTCGGTTATTAGCACATGGCAACGGTCCTCACTGATGTGAATGTCACCTATTTTGTCCCGCTTTATTCCTAAACCAAGCACTGCACCCAAAAAATCGCCATGTTCGAGCTCGTCCCATTTCCGATCAGAGGATGTGATCTCCATGACGGATATCCCCATCTCTTCTCCATCGACATAGACATAATCGGGGGCGATTAGCGCCCGCTTGCGCTCGGCCTGTTCATACCCGCCGTCAAGCCGAAGCTGTACGTCTGGTTGACGATTGACAAGCGTGGCTACGATGAAGGCTTGCCGCGGATCCATAAAATCAGTGCGCCGTACTTCATGTTCTTGCGCAGCGCGCGTCGCCCACTCCCATGCACGATCGACAAACGCGCGTTCATCGGGATGGAAGTGAGCGTATACACTTTCGTTGGCTGTCATTGCTATTCGCCGCCCTTTACAAGCTCTGCTCCAGCTTAGCTGACACGCCCTCCCTGTCCAAGGACATGCCGTAGCTGTCAGAGAAATAAGGCAAGAATACATCTGCAATATATTCTTCCTTATTCATTAGAAAATATATTGAACGACCGCAAATAAGCCCATGTAAACGAAGTGGAGCGTAAACAAAGCTACGATCGGGGAGATGTCAAGCATACCGCCAATCGGCGGAATAATGCGCCGGAACGGGGCTAAATAAGGTTCGACGATCTTACCTATTATTTCACCCACGAAGCTTTCGCGTACGTTAGGCACCCAAGACATCAAAATATAAATAATAATGAGCCATCTGTATATCTGATATAAATAGCCCAAGTACGTTAACACCTGGATTTCCAAATTCAGGTCACCTCATTTGATTGTAGTCAAACTCTTCTGCGAACATCTCAGTGATCGAACCTTGAATTTCAATATGCTCCGGCGTACAAATAAATATATTTCCGCCAATCTTCGATATATTTCCGCTCAAGGCGTATACGGTTCCGCTTAAGAAGTCGATAATGCGCAAGGCTTGGTCGTTGCGCACACGCTGCAAATTAACAACGACCGAGCGCCGTGAACGCAGATGATCAGCGATCTCTTGCGCTTCATCGTAAGACCGGGGTTCATAGAGCACCACTTTAGCCGCTTTTTGTGAATGGATGCTCACAATGTTGGCTCCCTTCGATGAAGACTTGCGTTGGTCGAATACCGGTGCTTCCAGCTCGTGCTCTTCGGCGTCCGCCACCTTTTCACGTTCGATGATCTCTTCTTCTTCTTGCAGTCCGAGAAAATTCATAAAACGGTTCATTACACCCATTATGCTTCCCCTTCCTTCCCTACCAGGATGGAACCAAGCCGAACCCATGTTGCTCCTTCTTCGATGGCAATCTCGAAATCATTGGACATTCCCATAGATAAATGCGGTAACGATTCGGGCATTGTCGCCTCCAGTTCATCACGCAGCAGCCTTAAGCCACGAAAGACGGGTCTCGTCTCTTCCGGTTGCAGTTCGTAAGGGGCCATTGTCATTAATCCAACCGGCTCGAGATGAGGAAACGCACGCAATTGTTCCAGGAACGATGACACCTGCTCTGGAGGCAATCCTTGCTTCGTATCTTCACCAGAGATATTTACCTGTATTAAGCAGCGCACGCGTTCTTCCAGTGAAGCAGCGCGCTTCTCGATGGCCTGTGCCAGAGAAAAGCGGTCCAAGGAATGGACGTAGGTGAACTTTCCCACAACGTCCTTCGCTTTGTTGCTTTGCAATGATCCGATAAAATGCCACGTTGCTTCCGCGCCGAAAGCTTTCCATTTCGCTTCCGCATCCTGCCAACGATTCTCGCCGATATGTGGCAAGCCAGCGTGAATCGCCTCTCCTGTAGCTTCAAGCGAGACATACTTCGTTACAGCTATCACTTGAACTTCGTCTCGCTCACGGCCACTGCGATCGCATGCGGCTTGTATGCGTTGTTCTACAGCTTGTATTCGCTGCTGCAGCGTCATCATGTCATCCTCCAACCAATCCAACTCATCATACGTCCGGTTGCTCCCCCTTCCATGCGATGGGAGAAGAACATATCAGTATGGCAACCGGTACACAAACTAGTACATTCGATATTTGTTGTCAAAATTCCTGCTTGGTTCAACAATTGTCGATTCAGTTCTCGCAAATCCAGCATGGCATGTCCTGGCGTCGTGGGACGAATGATCGTGTCCGCATGCGCCATCGCCTCCGGACAAGCCGTTAACACGCTATTTACCTCTGACAGCACGCGCTCGTCCACCTCATAACAGCAAGGTCCGATGGATGGACCTATCGCTACACGAATGTGTTCAAGTTGACATTGGTAATTCGCCATCATCGTATGTATCGTCGCCGGTCCGATTTTGCTTACCGTCCCTTTCCACCCTGCGTGAGCAAGTCCGACAACATGCTGCACTGGATCAAGGAACAAGAGCGGGACACAATCGGCATAGAACGATGTCAGCATAACCCCTGTTACATCAGTAACCAGGGCATCCGCATTTTGAATCGCATCATCCCGATTCAATCTCCCTCTGCCGCGTTCGTCCGACGTTACGATATGCACGCGGTTGCCATGCACCTGTTCCGCGCATGTCCACGCATCGAACGGCATACCGCTGGCCTCAGCGACACGCAGACGATTCATTATTACATGTTTTTCATCGTCTTGAACATGGAGCGCGCAGTTTAATGTACCGCAGTCACCTTCGCTGACCCCTCCACTTCGTGTCGTGAAGCCGGCAGTCAATGCCGGATATGCATCCGTCCAGCCTTTTAGTTCAAGCAGCACAGGCCCGTCATCATGTTTCTTTCGCTGAAGCACAAAAGGTTCCATCAATGTTCACCTCAACGTACAGTGTACCATAAACAGCCCTTGTAAGCCTATGCTTTGTGCTGAAACGACGTGTCCTCATACTCCTCGGTTCGTATCGTCTTTGTCTCTTCCATTTTGACAAGCACAACGTCGGCCCCAATTTTGACGATATTGCGCCATGGGATAACCAGCTCCGTGCCTCCACCGAACATGCCAAGGAACTTGCTGTAATTGGGCACGACAATGGAATCGATGCGGCCCTGCTTCAAATCGAGTTCTACATCGCTAACTTGCCCTAGCTTTTTCCCGTCTACAATATTGATGACATCCTTCGTTTGGAAATCGGATATTTTCATAAGTATTCACCACGACACATTGGATTTGACCTTTCTTTACAGAGGTTGTTCATAAAGTCCTCTTTTGAATGCGCACCTATATACCTTAAGTATATGTATCCTTCGGGCAAAATGTCCTTTTCCCGCGATTAACATTTCCGAGGAGTGAATTGGATGCGACACATTTGTCTCGCTCCCCCTACGCCCAAGGATGTCCTTAAACGTTAAAAAAGCCGACGCTTCTAAGCGGTCGGCTGTAAGCATAACTTAACATGAAGGGTTAAGTTTGAACATGCTTCTGCATTTGATTAATAGCGGATTTTTCAAGTCGTGATACTTGAGCTTGGGATATTCCAATCTCATCCGCAACCTCCATCTGAGTCTTTCCTTCAAAAAAACGCATTGATAAAATCATCTTCTCGCGCTCATTCAATTTACGCATCGCCTCTCGAAGCACAATCTCTTCGATCCAAGACACGTCTTTGTTCTTATCGTCGCTTATTTGATCCATCACATAGATTGGATCGCCGCCATCGTGATAAATCGGTTCAAACAGCGAGACGGGGTCTTGAATGGCGTCAAGCGCAAATACGACGTCTTCCTTGGGAACGTTTAAAGCCTCTGAGATTTCATTGATCGTCGGCTCCCGAGAATTCTGATTCGTCAAGGAATCACGAACTTGCAACGCCTTGTACGCGATATCCCGTAAGCTGCGAGACACCCGGATCGGATTGTTGTCCCGCAAATACCGGCGAATTTCACCTATAATCATCGGGACCGCGTAGGTTGAGAATTTGACGTTCTGCCCTAGGTCAAAGTTGTCGATGGCTTTCATCAATCCGATGCAGCCGACTTGAAATAAATCATCAACAAACTCTCCGCGATTATTAAAGCGTTGGATGACGCTAAGGACAAGGCGCAAGTTACCGTTGACTAACTTTTCTCGAGCCGAACGGTCGTTTCGTTCCTGCAGAGACACGAACAATTCTCTCATTTCGGCGTTAGTGAGCACGGGTAACTTCGATGTATCGACACCGCAAATTTCGACTTTGTTTCGGGTCATTCGTGACTACCTCCCAGGGAGAAACATTAATGTACATTATCTCCCCGGGGATCATTTTTATTCCTGCATCCTATTCGCATTCCGACATAGAATGGCAAAAAACAGCGGTGCTCATGGAGATTTTCAGGCTACACCATTTTATTAAATTCCTTGCGTAAACGCTTAATAATCCGCTTCTCCAGCCGGGAGATGTAAGACTGGGAAATACCCAACAAATCAGCAACGTCCTTCTGCGTCTTCTCTTCCCCATCCGCCAGACCGAATCGCAGCTCCATGATCATGCGTTCTCTTTCACTCAGCTTATCGAGCGCTTTGTGGAGCAGCTTGCGATCCACCTGCTCTTCAATATTTTTGTAAATCGTATCATTTTCTGTGCCCAGCACGTCGGACAACAACAGCTCGTTCCCGTCCCAGTCGATATTGAGCGGTTCATCAAAGGATACTTCCGTTCTCGTCTTGTTGTTGCGGCGCAAATACATTAAAATCTCGTTCTCGATACAGCGTGATGCATACGTGGCCAGCTTAATTTTTTTCTCCGGATCGAACGTATTGACCGCCTTAATCAACCCGATAGCGCCGATAGATACCAAGTCTTCGATATGAATGCCCGTGTTCTCGAACTTTCTTGCAATGTACACGACGAGCCGCAAGTTGCGCTCGATAAGCATCGCCCGTATCGCCGTCTCTCCCGAAGATAGCTTGGAAAGTAAATATTCTTCCTCTTCTCGCGTCAGAGGCGGCGGAAGTGCCTCGCTTCCGCCGATATAATAGATTTCGTCGCGCTTTAGTCCGACCCAGAACAACAGCCTATAATAATAGAGTTGCATCATTAGTTTCCATTTCAACCGCATCGCCAATCCTCCTATAAACGTTGTGATGAAAGGGCAATATAGACTGCAGCACGTCCTATGTAACGATGATGATAAAACATTCGAAGCAATGTCAGGCTCGATTCGATATGTTAGGAAGCGCGCGTAGCCGCTTCTGGAGTCTCCGAATGTAGCGAATAGGATGCTGCTGCTGCGGATTCCATCACACCGGGATGGATAATCGCCTGAAACGCACCTTCGTGGGATAACGTTCCTCCGTCCAGCCCAATAATCACTTTCGTACAGACGTACTTTTCGGTATCGGAAGTTACTTGAATGAAGTCCGGCTTTAATCCAATCATCCACTGCATCCCTTGGTTTACTCCACGATAAGGGATGATGCGCAGCCTGGACTCATCAAACGGCCATTTCCCATCCGAATGGCCTATTGATTGCAGCATATCGAGCGGCTGCTCCTGCTTCAGCCGTGCGAGCCATTCTCCGGGCAAGGCTCCCTCCCATAGGCATGACTCCGTAATAATGACTGGCGCACCGCTCAATGGATCATTCAGATGATTTCCCGTATCCACCAGACCTGTGCAGCTGCGCTTAATTTCACCAATTTGAATATCCACCTGAACCAACTGTCTTGCCACTTGCTGCTGACGTTTGCCTTGCTTCCACACCGTACGAAATAAAGCGTAGGAAGCCAGCAACGCCACGACTAAGAAGCCTGCACCCATTTGCAGATCTGCACCGCCGCTCTTCCACATTTCGCGGGCCTCGCGAAAGAGCGACCATCCTCTAGCATCTTGAAATAAATATTGCAAGCCGATGGCACCGCCGGCCAATACAAATGCTGAGAAATAAAAAGTCGCGAACGTTTTAACAAAAAAACCGATGTTGCGAAATCCAAATGCGATGAGCAGCATAACTATAGAAAAAAGTATTTTTCCCACATACGTATAAAGAATCGGGTACGACGGTATGAATAACACAGCAGCATAAGCCGTCCCCACACCCGTCGCCGCAGCAACCTTCCATTTTGAGAAGGAGAACCCTCGCATCCAAGCTGTCGTGCGGAGCAAGGTCCAATCCAAAATGATGTTCAGACCAAATATAAGATCAGCATAGATGACGGTCAATGTGCTTCCCCCCTTCATAAGCCGCCAACTATTGGGAAGTTATTAATTAGTATAAAGAGACCCTTATCCGAAGTCTGTCTAAAGGTGGGCGAGGAAAGACACTTTTTTTGTCGAGGGTTACCAGATGATAGCTTTCATGGATGAGGAACGACAAAAGCGTTTGCCTGTAGTAGGCAAACGCTTTATCAATCGCTTGATCGTTACATTAATCGTTGTTGGTATTACGAGGCCGATTGCGCAAAAATGTTGGAATATCCAACTGATCTCCTGCCGGCTGATTTCCGAATGGACGAAGAGCAGAGTCAGAACGTGAATCATTGCCTTCGTTGCCGCTCGCAGCAGACGGCGGACGACGCCCTGGAATGGCAGGCGCAGGCTTATGCTCAAATCCAGTTGCGATGACCGTAACCTTAATATCATCCTTCATATTCTCATCAATGATTGCACCGAAAATCATATTCACTTCTGGATCAGAAGCTGCTGTTACAATCTCGGCTGCTTCATTGACTTCATACAAAGAAAGATTCGAACCGCCCGTAATGTTCATAATAACACCGCGCGCCCCATCGATAGACGTCTCGAGAAGCGGGCTCATAATTGCCTTGCGTGCCGCTTCCGCTGCGCGACTCTCGCCATTGGCAACACCGATACCCATCAGCGCAGATCCGCGTTCAGTCATAATCGTCTTCACGTCGGCAAAGTCCAAGTTAATAAGACCTGGTACCGCAATTAAATCGGAAATGCCCTGCACAGCCTGATGAAGCACGTTATCCGCCGCACGGAAAGCTTCTAGCATCGGTGTCTTCTTGTCTACAATCTCTAGCAAACGGTCATTGGGAATGACGATAAGCGTGTCGACTTTCTCTTTCAGAGATTCAATCCCCATCTCTGATTGTGTAAAGCGTTTACGACCTTCGAATGTAAACGGACGAGTGACAACGCCGACAGTTAAAGCGCCGCATTCTTTGGCGATTTCGGCAATAACCGGTGCTGCGCCGGTACCTGTTCCGCCGCCCATTCCGGCTGTAACGAATACCATATCGGCGCCTTTCAACGTATTGCTTATTAACTCGCGTGATTCCTCAGCAGCTTTCTTCCCTACATCCGGATTCGCTCCAGCGCCCAAGCCTCGAGTCAGCTTATCCCCAATCTGCAGCTTATGCTCGGACTTTGCAAAATGCAGCGCCTGCGCATCTGTATTTACCGTAATAAATTCAACGCCCTGGACACCGTTATCTATCATGCGGTTAACCGCGTTACTGCCGCCGCCGCCGACGCCGATAACTTTAATTTGGGCTAATTGTTCCATCTCAAATTCAAATTCCAACATCAGTTCTCCATCTCCCCTTCATTGTGCATGGATGGCATGAAGTCAACTTTTTATTAAAGATCCGTGTTCAAAAAGAACGCTTTTTGAACAACCTCTAGATGAATTCACTAAACATATTTTTCAACCGTTCAATTAAGCCCGGCTTGTTCGATGATTCAACTGGAGTTGGCTTCCGTGCTGTCGCTTTCTTAGTGCCACCCGCACTGCGTGGACGAACGGAGCGCAACACATGATGCAATACCCCAACACCACTGACAAATCCCGGATCGCGCACTCCGATAAAGTCAGGCACGGCAATGCGTACGGACGTTTGCAACTCGGCTTGCGCCGCATGCAATACCCCTGGCATCGATACAGTGCCGCCGGATAGAATGTACCCACCAGGCAATTCCGTGAAACCTAGACGCTTCACTTCATTTTTGACAAGATGGAATATTTCCTGTACGCGCGGTTCAATGATGTTGGCCAAAAATACTTGATTAAACTCTTTTTCTACGTTACTGCCGATACGGGTTACTTTGAAGACTTGGTCTTCCACTGCATCGTCAATCCAAGCGCAGCCGAATTTCAGCTTCACTTTCTCCGCATGGTCTGACATCGTGCGCAAACCGTAAGCAATATCGTTCGTGACGAAGTCACCGCCGATAGGCAAAGTTGTTGTGGCTGTAAGCGTCCCGTCGCGGAAGATCGCAATCGTCGTCGCTCCGGCGCCTACATCTACAAGCACCGATCCCATCGTTTTTTCGTCTTTGGATAAAGCCAGCTGTCCGCCGGCCAGTGACATCAGCACTAAATCTTTGACATGCAAGCCCGCTTTCTCCACACATCTTAGTAAATTATGTATTGCGGTCTTCGCACCCGTGATAATCGTTGCATCGACTTCCAGACGTACTCCAATCATGCCGCGCGGATCGTGAATATCTTCCAATCCGTCAACAACGTATTGCTTTGCGACCACGTCGATAATCTCGCGTTCTGGAGGCAAAGCGATAACTTCTGCCGCTTTGAGCACACGCTCAATATCCTCTTCGCCGATTTCACGGTCTTCGTTCGAGACCGCGACAACTCCATGGCTCGATTGCAAGCCGATATGATTGCCCGATATGCCTACGTATACTTCCGTAATTTCAATGCCGACCATTCGCTCCGCATGCTCAATAGCATTGCGAATTGATTGGACGGTCTGATCAATATCTACAATCGCACCTTTGCGAATACCTTCTGAGTCAGCAGATCCAACGCCGATGATTTGCAGCGTTCCGTTGTTAATTTCTCCGATGATAGCACGCACTTTGGATGTACCGATGTCCAAACTCACAATGATGTCATTGCTGCTCAACCCGTGGCACCTCCCACTTCCAAGTCAATTGGTATGTTTGTATCCCCGGACACTTTGTATGTATTCAACAAAGTTTAGTCATTCCCTCTTTTTTCTACAAATTTTTTAGTGATAAGTCCTTCCATATGTAAAGTACGCTATAAATGAAGTGGGCTTTTCTTTACATAAAAACTTAAAGAAAAAAGAAGGAGATCGCGGGAAATACCATAAGCTTTATTCTAGCATTTTTTCCGTTTATTGAGTAGAGTTTTTTTCTTTCTCCAGATTTTACTCATCTTGACTGTCTTTATCGGCATCAGACTCTGTTAGCCTCTCAGTCTCGATATCATTTGCTTCTTGACTATCTCTATCTTTGCCTATACCAGTTGCATCTTCGCCCTCTGAATCTAACTCGACATCTTCTTCGGAAGCAGGCAGGCTGGAATATGGGATGTACGAATCGGCCTTCAACATCGTAATGCGGCCTGGTTCCTGCGTCTCCACGACTCCGCTCAAGTAGGCAATCTTATCATGCAAAAAAGTGACGCTCGTTACAACCTCAAATCCTGAACGGGTATACAGCTTAATGCGATCCGGGTAAGAGGACGACGGAAAGAAGCGAATCTCGGAAATATCGGCCAGAAGCCCTTTCGGTATGTTAGCCAACTCTTTGCTCAGCTTGGACTTCATCTCTTGTTGTCCATCCCACTGTGTAAGCATTGGCTTCTCGAGTACCGTCTTCAGCTGTTCGTCAAGCTTGACGACCGAACCGTTCTCAAGACATGCTTGCATCATTCCGTCAGCAGTCAATTCATAGGCAACTGCAGCATATTCATGAACATGCACTTCAACTAAACCAGGAAATTGCTTGTCGACCTGCACTGATTTCACAAACGGATACTTGGCTTGAATGCGTTCGGCAACGGTCGAGCTGCTTGTCCCAAAGAAGGGCTCTCCCGGCCTCAGGCCGCTCGTCTCGGTTAGATTCGCTTGCGTTACGAAATGCTCTCCAATCCAGCGCACTTGTGATATTTTGCTGATGGGCGAACGGAAGAACAACACTCCGAGCAGGACGATAAATAAGACAAATAAAAGCCAAATCAGTTTTGTTGCTTTCCGCTTCTTCTTCTGCGGCTTGTCTGGCAGCGGGGGAATCGTTCTTGCTTGCAATGGGTTCATCCCCTTCTTCATCAACAGTAAACATATAATAATACGTGTTCAGCAAGACCACTTTTCGGTACCGAGAAGAGAAGTACAAGTTTTCGCAAGAAAACTTCATCGTAAGCATAAGCTCTTCAAGAGTGAATGCAAGATTCGATGCCGAATCGCATCTTCGGATACTTCGTGATCAAATGGAGGCCTTTTGAATACCTCTCTTATACTAATATATACAGTAGTGCAAATACTCGCAATCCCCTCCGTAATAGGAGGGGACCCGATGATTGCATGATTGCCGTTTATCCATTTGCAAAATCCAACTTCGGAACTGGTGTATAGCGTTCAATCTTTGCACCGAGCCGGCTGAATATATGCTCGATGCGATCGTAGCCCCGGTCGATGTGATGCACCTGCTCCAAGATTGTGCGCCCTTGTGCCGCCAATCCCGCGATGACGAGCGCGGCTCCGGCACGCAAATCCGTTGCTTCCACCGTAGCGCCATACAGCGACTGAACACCTCTGACAAAAGCAGAGCTCAAGTCTACGCGAATATCCGCCCCCATGCGGGACAGTTCATCCACATGCCTGAAGCGACCTTCGAATACGGTCTCCTTCATGACGCTGACGCCATCAGCAAGCGATAGAAGGACCATCAGCTGAGACTGTAAATCCGTAGGGAACGCCGGATACGGCGATGTAACGGTTCGCTCCACCGCTTTTGGCCTCCCGATGCTGGTCACATTAATTATACCATCACTCGTAGCAATCTGAACACCAGCCCTGCGCAGGATATGAATTAATGCCGTTAAATGTTCTGCATGGGCGTTGGTGAGCGTCACCGCACCGCGTGTCGCCGCGGCCGCAATCATTAGCGTGCCCGCGACGATGCGATCAGGTATGATTTCGTATTGACACCCGCGGAGCTGCTTCACCCCGGTCACGATTATCGTATCCGAGCCCGCACCGGTAATATTAGCGCCCATTCGGTTAAGGAACCGCTGCAGATCAACAATTTCCGGCTCCCGCGCAGTATTCGTAATTACCGTCGTCCCTTTAGCTAGCACCGCCGCCATCATAATATTTTCGGTAGCGCCCACGCTAGGAAAATCCAAATGAATTTCGGCGCCTTCCAATTGCTCCGCGCGGCATGTAATGCGATTGCCGCATTGCTCTAATTCGGCACCAAGCGCTT
This sequence comes from Paenibacillus sp. MER TA 81-3, assembly GCF_023713585.1. Classification (NCBI taxonomy): domain Bacteria; kingdom Bacillati; phylum Bacillota; class Bacilli; order Caryophanales; family Paenibacillaceae; genus Paenibacillus; species Paenibacillus sp. MER TA 81-3. Next base: position 26,015 of record NZ_JAMAWB010000001.1, on the reverse strand, counting down.
GCAGCCCGCGCAAATGCAAATCAATCTTACGTTCGCCAATGGCACAACCGCCAGGCTGATAAATATGAACCTCTTTAAAACGCGCAAGCAGCGGCCCCATTAAGAAGATAGAGGAGCGCATCTGGCGCATCAAATCTTCCGGCACGTGGGCCGAGTGAGCACCTGCAGAATCCATAGTGACCGTATAGCCGTCCTGAACGGCTCGGCAACCTAGTCGGCGCAAAATGTTCAGCATTACTTCAATATCGAGTAATTGCGGGACATTATCGAGCTTCACGGTACCGTCGGCCAGGATCGCGGCTGCTAAAATCGGTAAAGCGGCATTTTTCGCTCCATGGATACGAATGGTTCCTGATAGAGGCTTTCCACCCTCAATCACCAATTTGTCCAATGTATCACCTCCGAGATTACCGCTCACCCACCACCAACACTTCCGGCACCAACTCGACACCATAACGGTCCTTTATCGTTAGTTGGATACGCTCCATCAGGGTGAGCACGTCTGACGCTGTTGCTTGCCCGGTGTTTACAATGAAATTGGCGTGTTGCGTGGAAACTTCGGCCCCGCCGATGCGCAATCCCTTCAACCCCGCTTCTTCAATGAGCCGGGCAGAATAATCTCCCGGGGGATTGCGGAATACGCTGCCTGCGCATGCCGATGTCAGCGGTTGCGTACGCCGCCGGCGATCCTTATACGATGCATTCAAGGCTTTGAGTTCTTGTCGATCTCCGGGCGTGAGCCGGAACGTCGCCTCCAATACGATGCCCCGTTTCTCATGCAGCACAGAATGGCGGTAAGCAAACTGCATCTCTTCCGCACCGTAACGCACCAATTCCCCTGTGTCCAGTACAATCTCAGCAGAATCTAATATTCGTGACACGTCAGACCCATGTGCCCCCGCATTCATGTATACGGCCCCGCCGACCGTTCCAGGAATGCCTCCTGCATATTCGAGCCCTGCCAGGCCCAAATTGCTCGAGGTTACCGACAATTTAATAAACGAATAACCTGCTCCAGCATGAATCAAGTGTTCTTCCTGACGGACATAATCAAGTGCCAATCCTGTATGAATGACAACTCCGCGCACTCCTTTATCGGATATAAGCATATTCGAGCCGCGGCCAACCGTCATCCATGGCACTTGCAAGTCATGCAGAAGCTTGACAGTTTGAATCAATTGCTCCTTACCGGCCGGTTCGACGAGCACATCCGCCGGACCTCCGATTTTCCACGTTGTATACGGCGCAAGCGGCTCATTACATTTGTATTTTCCTAAGTTCTGTTCGGTGTATCGGGAAATAAATTGCTGCAGCATATGATGAACCTCCTTTACCTCTCCAACTGTCACATACATTGAAATCATGCTGTCGTTCGTTCAAAGCAGCGGCGTAGGGAGACTGTCACGATGTATAGAGTATCTTATGTCAGTGTGACACGTTGTGTGACAGTAGCCCACGCTGAAGGAACAATGCATCATTCCACAATGTGTCTCGCGATGACATCGTCATCAAGCAAAAAAAGCGGGCAAGCTCTACTTGCCCGTCAATCGTTCGAGTTCAGTTACGACTCGTGCCGCCGCATCCGGCTGTCCAGCCGACTTGGCACACGAAGACATATGACTGCGTTTCTTCTCGTCTGTCATCAAAGTCTTTATTTGAGCAAACAACGCTTCGGTTGTAAGCTGTTTCTCCGTTATCATGAAGGCGGCACCGACCTCTTGCAAGGAGCGCGCATTCGCTTCTTGATGGTTGTTCGTCACGTTCGGTGACGGAATCAATATGGACGGGATGCCGAGTGCCGTCAATTCCGCCAGCGACGAAGCACCTGCCCGGCTTACAGCAAGCGTGGTAGCGGCCAACACTTCTGGCATATTGCCAATGTAAGGAAGAACATGCAAATGATTGCGTACGGCTTCGCTTGCTTGCAGTACCGATTTGCGGGTCGATTCATAGTAATTTTGTCCGGTCACATATACGAAATGAACACCAGGCAGTTGTTTGAGCATCGGCACCATGCCGATCATCGCATTATTAATGGCTTGCGCCCCCCGGCTTCCTCCTACGACCAGCACGATTCGGCTGTCTATAGGCAAGCCAAGCGACGCGAAGCCGCGCTCCCGATTCGCTTCGACGACAGCCGTCGCGCGCGGATTGCCGCAGTACACCACGTTCTTCGCCTTGTTGAAGTGGGAAGTGGATTGCTCGTAGCTGACGGCAACCGAATTAACATAACGGCTTAGAAATGAATTGGTCAACCCCGGGATGACGTTCTGTTCATGGACGACGGTTGGAATGCCGAGCTTAGACGCGGCATAGACAACCGGGCCGCATACATAGCCTCCGGTGCCAATGACGACGTCAGGCTTAAATTCCTTCAGCATCGCTTTCGCTTTCGTAACGCCGCGGATAAACCGCATTACGGTCTTTACATTATCAATGGAAAGCTTGCGCCGAAAGCCAGTAATATCGATAGTAGCAAAAGGAAGGCCTTCCTCCGGTACGAGTCGGCTTTCCAAGCCTCTCTCTGTTCCAATATATAAAAAAGTGCAGTCGGGAAATCTCTTTTCACATTCCCGCGCGATGGCGACAGCCGGATAAATATGTCCGCCCGTTCCGCCGCCGCTAAGCACGACGCGCATATCGTTCACCTCGCATAACGTGATATGTTGAGCAGGATGCCAAGCGCGGTTAGCATCAAGGTCAGAGAAGAACCGCCGTAACTGATTAACGGCAGGGTAATGCCCGTGACCGGCATTAAACCGATGACGACGCCGATATTGATAATGACCTGAACCGCGACAATGCCGACGATGCCTGCGGCAAGCAGACTGCCGAACGTATCGGGAGCGGTCATAGCAGCTCTCATGCCGCGCCATACCAGAATTAAGAAGAGCAGCAATACGGCTACGCCGCCAATAAAGCCAAGCTCTTCAGCCAAAATGGAAAAAATAAAGTCTGTCTGCGGCTCGGGAACGTAATTGTACTTCTGCCTGCTCGCTCCGAGACCAAGTCCGATGAGCCCTCCCGGTCCAATCGCATATAGCGATTGAATTGCCTGATAACCGGCGCCTAACGGATCCTGCCACGGATCGAGAAAGGCGGTAATGCGCTGCAAGCGGTACGGGGCCGCAAGCACAAGTCCTACGAACCCGGCGACGCCTACGAGCACGAGCGACATCAGATGCTTGATTCTTGCTCCTGCAGTAAAAATGACGAGCAGGGAGGCTCCTACCATGACGGTGCCCGTTCCGAGATCCGGCTGCAGCATAATCATGGCGAACGCCGCTCCCATAATACCGAGTGGAGGCAGCAGTCCTTGCGTGAACAGCGTAATTCGCGACTGTTCCTCTGACAGCATCTTGGCAAGAAAAATAACCATGGCCAGCTTCATGAACTCGGACGGCTGAATACCGAAGGAGCCGATGCCTAGCCAGCTTCGCGCTCCGCCCCGCACATTGCCGATACCGGGAATGAGTACGATGACGAGCAGAGCAAAGCAGATGATAAGTCCTATTTTAGCGTATCGTTTCCACACATGATAGTCTGTGTTCATCGTAAAGAACATGGCAACCAAACCGAGAACGGCAAACAGCAATTGTCGTTTGACAAAATAAAAAGAATCCCCGTAATCGTGATACGCCACCACGGCGCCTGCGCTATATACCATGACAATACCAATCGCTAGAAGCGATAGAACTGAAACGATGAGCCACAAATCGGGCGCAGTTCGTGCTTTGACCATGCGGTACACCTCATTGGACAATGTAGGGGCTTGAACACCCCCCTACTACAGACTATGCACCGCCGCTTTAAACATTCTTCCCCGTTCCTCATACGATGGGAACATATCCCAACTTGCACATGCCGGAGACAGCAGCACGATATCGCCCGCCCCCGCATAACGCTGCGCGAGTTGGACCGCCTCGTTGATTGCAGCGGCTGCATTATCCATATTGTCGACGACTGCGATGTCGGATAAACCCGCTTCTGCCGCAACATGCTCCATAACTTGTCTCGTCTGTCCCATCGTGACGACAGCTTTGACACGCTCGCGCATGACGGGAATCAATTCGTGAAAGTCTAATCCGCGATCAAGCCCGCCCGCAATGAGCACGATATTGCCTTCAAACGCTTCGAGCGCCATCAGTGTCGCTTTCGTGTTCGTCGCTTTGGAATTGTTATAGTAGACGACTCCATTGTCATTGCGAACGAATTCGAGACGATGCTCAACCCCGTTGAACGCTCGCAAAGGCTCGGCCAATGAGTCAGGGGAAGCGCCCGCTGCAATCGCAATGGCACATGCAGCCAGAGCGTTGTCGACGTTGTATCTTCCTGGCAGGCCGATCTCCTGCACCCGCACGATTGGATGTGACATTCCCTGCTCGTCGACATACACCAGATGACGGGATTCGTCATTCTCCGTCACGTCAGTGAACGGCGGATCGACAAATACGCCGCAATCGACGCGCTTATTTGAAGATACCCACCATTTGCGGGCTTGGATCCGCGAGGCGAGCGAGCGGCATGTTTCATCGTCTGCATTCAGCACGGCGACATCTTGCTCTGTCATATTTTCAAATAAGCGCGCTTTGGAGTTCACATAATCCTCCATCGTTCCATGATAGTCCAGATGCGTTTCCGCTACATTTAACAAGCTGGCGACTCGCGGACGGAACTGATCGGTTCCTTTCAGTTGAAAGCTGCTTAATTCCACGACGAGGATATCGCCTTCTTCGACCTCCTCTGCAGCTTGGCAGAGCGGCGTTCCGATGTTGCCGGCCACCACCGGCTTCAGTCCTGCCGCAACCAGCATGTTGCCGACCCAAGTCGTCGTTGTCGTCTTACCATTGCTCCCTGTAATTCCGACAATTGGCGCCGGACTTAGACGGTAGGCAACCTCAACCTCGGTGACGATCTCGATGCCTAGCGCTGTCGCCTTCGCTACAGGCGGAGCAGAATACGGGATTCCCGGATTCTTAACGACCAAAGCAACCTGTTCATCAATCAGTTCATCGGGATGATGCCCGCATACAACACAAATGCCCAAAGCTTCTAATTCTGAAGCTTCGGGGCACATGTGGCGTTCCTTCTTATCATTTACGGTGACTAGCGCACCGCGGTCATGAAATACCTTTGCCACGCGTACGCCGCTCTTGGCCAAGCCAAGCACGACGACACGTTGTCCCTGATATGATTCTGGATGGTTCATCCGTTACAACCCCTTGTTGATCCATAATCCAAGTCCAGCCAGCACGATTCCGACAAGCCAGAATGTGATGACAACGCGCCATTCAGACCAGCCGCACAACTCGAAATGATGATGAATCGGACTCATTTTAAATACACGTTTGCCGCGCGTCTTGAACGACACGACTTGAATGATGACGGACAGCATCTCGATGACGAATATCCCGCCGATGATGATAATGAGCAATTCTGTCTTCGTCAAGATGGCGATAGCCGCGATAGCTCCTCCGATTCCTAGTGAACCAGTGTCCCCCATGAACACTTTGGCCGGATGCGCATTGAAGACGAGGAATCCGAGCACAGCCCCTACCATCGCCGCCGCACTGACCGCAGCAGATATTTCCGATGATTGCATCGCAATCAACGCGAATGCGGAGAAAGCGATGGCGCTCGTTCCGGACAACAGGCCGTCTAGCCCATCCGTGAAATTCACCGCGTTGCTAACGGCAAGCATCATTAAAATAATGAACAGATAATAAAACCAGCCGAAATCAAGTCCAAGCGCAGTGCCCGGAATGGAAATAACCGTGCTGTGACCTGATTGCCATAATAAAAAACAAATAAGTCCAGCGCAAAACAACTGACCGATTAGCTTCTGTCTTGCCGTTAAGCCAAGAGAACGGCGAAAGACAATTTTTATATAGTCGTCAAGAAATCCGACCAGCCCAAAGCCTAACGTAGCGATAAGCAATACGTAGAAGTCGGTATCCATAACCGAAAATTTCAAAAATGCAAGCGTAAACGCTAGTAAAATTATCATTCCGCCCATCGTCGGTGTTCCCGTTTTTTTCAAATGGGCTTTCGGACCGTCGTCACGCACCTGTTGACCAAACTTCAGCCTGCGCAGAAGCGGAATCGTTAACGGGCCCAATATGACGGCTAGGATAAAAGATACACCGATTGTCATTAACATCAATTTGAAGTCCAATCCCTACACCTCCCGTTACCACACCAACTAATGCTCGACATTTATCCATTCATTAACAACTTCTTCTAGTTTCATTCCTCGCGAGGCTTTGACGAGAACGATATCGCCCGCGGCTGCATGCTTCACGAGACATGCCTTCAACGCTTCCTTATCGTCAAATGAATAAACGGCCTCAGCAGGGAAATGTTGCAGGGCGCCGTTCGCGATTTCCTGCCCAAGTGCCCCATATGTGAGCAAAAGATCGATACTGCCTGGTGCGATCGAAGCGCCTACCTCATAGTGAAGCTGTACTTCCTGCGTTCCAAGTTCCAGCATATCGCCCAGAATGGCAATCCGCTTGCCTCCCTTTAGCTCAGCCAGCACGGACAGTGCGGCTAACGTGGCTGTGGGACTTGCGTTATAAGCGTCGTTCAATATGGTCCAGCCGTCCGCCGTGACGGTCCGCTCAAAGCGCATGCCGCTAACTTGCGCAACTGCTAAACCGTGCGCGATCTGCTCTTCATGAAGTCCGAAATGACGGCCGATCGCAATTGCGGCTAACGCATTAATGACATTATGCCGTCCTAGCAACGGAAGCTTATAAGACGTCATGCCACTTCCATCTGACAAAGCGACGGTGAATAGCGTACTGTCATGAAGCATCGTTACCTGTTCTGGTCGTATATCGCAGCGGCTGCTCGTGCCAAAGCGCAAAAGATGCATCCGTTCGGGATGCCTCGTCTCCGGTTCGGACAGGACGAGGTCGATTAGCGGCTCGTCGCCATGGCATATGAGCACGCCGTCCTCCTGCAGTCCGCTTAAGATTTCTAGTTTCGCACGCGCAATTTCTTCACGTGAACCGAGCTGCAGCAAATGCGCTTCACCAATATTCGTAATGACAGCTGCATCCGGCTGGGCGATATTCGAGAGAAGCTCGATCTCACGGCGGCCGCTCATGCCCATTTCAAGCACGGCAATGTCCGTATCTTGCGGCATGGACAGTACGGTTAGCGGAAGTCCAATATGGTTGTTAAAGTTGCCATCCGTCTTATGTACCTTGAAGCGCTCAGATAAGACAGATGCGATTAAATCTTTCGTTGTCGTCTTGCCATTGCTGCCTGTCACAGCAACTACCTTCGCGTTCAGCTTGGATAGATAAGCGGAAGCGAGCCGCTGCAGCGCTGCATACGTATCATCTACGATAACAGCGGCCGCAGGCGGGTTCGGTTGATCGGCTTGCCACAAAGTAGCCGCAGCCCCGCCCTTGAGCGCTTGCTCCACATAGATGTGGCCGTCGAACCGTTCGCCCCGGAGCGGTACGAACAAGGCACCGGGCCTGATGCTGCGTGAATTGGTGCTAACCCCTTTGATGATGTGCTCCCCGCAGGCAGGAACCGGCAAGGTTCCACCGCATAGGGATGCTACTTCTTGCAATGTCGTTTCTATCACTGAAATTTTCCCCTTATCGCTTCTTTTGCCACCAAGCGATCATCGAAGTCAAACGTTTCTTTTCCGATGATTTGATAAGTCTCGTGGCCTTTCCCCGCAATCAATACTACATCGTGCGGGCTTGCCATTTCAATAGCTTTAGCGATGGCTGTACGCCGATCTACGATACATTCGTAGCGGCTTGAGTCCACGCTCATTTCTTTCAGGCCTGCCTCAATGTCAACCAAAATGAGGGCAGGATCCTCTGTGCGCGGATTATCCGAGGTAACAAAGCAGTAATCGGCATAACGCGCCGCAATTTTCCCCATCAGCGGACGCTTCGTCCGGTCCCGATCCCCGCCGCAGCCGAACACGCATAAGACGCGGCCTTCCGCGAATTCCTTCACCGTCTGCAGCACATTTTCCAGTCCGTCTGGCGAATGCGCATAGTCTACGATAACAGTGAAAGGCTGACCCGCTTCGACAGACTCAACGCGTCCGTCCACGCCAGCCACTTCCTGCAGGCTGTCACGGATTGCTTCCAGCTCGATACCCTCGATAAGCCCGACCGCAATCGCTGCAAGCGCGTTGCATACGTTGAATGTTCCAACCATGCGCAGCTGTACGTCAGCAGATCCCCGGAACGTATGCACCTTGAAGCTCGTTCCCTTCGCTGTAATGCGAATCGCTTCTGCGCGGACATCCGCCTGCTCTGACAGCCCATACGTAATCGTCTCCGCCACAGTCAGCTCGGCAAAATGCGCTGAAGCCGCATCGTCTGCATTCAAGACCGCATAGGAGCGCTCTTCTTCCTTATCCGTGAACGAGTTGCCTAGACGTGAGAACAAGAGACCCTTCGCATCGCGATAGGCTTCCATCGTCTCGTGATAGTCCAAATGGTCCTGTGTCAGGTTCGTGAATACGGCCGTGCGGAAACGGCAGCCTTGGACGCGTCCTTGCACGAGTGCATGCGAGGACACCTCCATGGCAACCGCCTCCACGCCCTCATCGACCATGTTTCTGAGCGCATGCTGCAGTTCGAGTGCGTTAGGTGTCGTGCCCGACATCGGCAGCACGTGGTTCGCGTAGCGCATTTGAATCGTGCCAATGACGCCTGTCTTGCGCTTCGCATCCGTCAATATTTTTTCAATCAAATAAGTGATGGTCGTCTTTCCGTTCGTTCCCGTTACACCTATCAAGTTCAACTTTTTGCTGGGCGATTGATAGAAGGCATCAGACAGGACTGCGAGTGCATGACGCGCATTTTTCACGATGAGCTGAGGTACCGGCATAGCCAGCTCCCGCTCGACCACGAGGGCGGCCGCACCCGCTGCCACCGCACGCTCCGCATAGCGGTGTCCATCATCGACGGTTCCTGATATGCAGAAGAACAGGTCGCCCTGCTGCACACGGCGAGAATCCACTGCCAATCCTGTACATACCGTTTCTTCGTCCCCTTTGCATTTCGCTGTCAGCATCCGTGCAGATGCTTCAGACAATCGCAACTGTTGCATGTTTATTCCTCCGTCTCTTGTCCCATGTAAATGCGAATCGTCGATCCGCGCTCCACCCGGGTTCCCGGCTTAGGCGCTTGATGAATGACCGTCGGGCCCGTGCCGGATTTCGCTAATTGAAAATTCATATTCATATCTTCGTAAATATCGGATAACGTCTTGCCCATCAGATTCGGCACCGCAACAATTGGCGTTTCATCGTATCTATATTTGCGCGTCACCTGTTTCTCACGCGCCTCCACTCCCATATAATGGAGCGCATCCTCCATAATACGTTTGACGATTGGCGCTGCCACAAGTCCTCCGAATTGGATGCCTTGCGGATCATCGACCGCCGTATAAATGACGATCTTCGGATCGTCTGCCGGCGCAAATCCGATGAATGATACGATGTGCTCGTCTGGTGAATATCTGCCGTTCACGACCTTCTGTGCAGTACCGGTCTTCCCGCCTACGCGGTAGCCATCGATGAAGGCATTCCTCCCTGTGCCTTGCGCCACGACATGCTCCAACGCGTCACGCACCTTAGCAGACGTTTCCGGCGAAATGACTTGACGCACGATCTCCGGCTTCACTTCATCGACAACCATCCCCGTTTCCGGATGATGAAAGGACTTGGCGATGTGAGGACGGTACAATTTCCCGCCGTTTATCGCAGCCGATACCGCGGCAATTTGCTGAATCGGCGTAACGGATACCCCTTGTCCGAAGGCTGTCGTAGCCAGCTCCACCGGTCCGACGCGATTCAATTTGAACAGAATCCCGCTTGCTTCCCCGCTCAAATCAATCCCCGTCTTCTGCCCGAATCCGAAGTTGCGTATGTAGTCGAATAACGACTCTTTTCCCAAACGTTGACCCAGCGCGACGAACCCGGGGTTGCAGGAGTTTTCCACCACTTCGAGGAAGGTCTGGCTGCCGTGCCCGCCCTTCTTCCAGCAGCGGAGTCTGGCGCCTCCCACTTCAATGCGGCCGGGATCGAAGAAATGCTCGTTGTACAAATTCACCTTGCCCTCTTCGAGCGCCGCTGCGAGCGTAATTATTTTAAAGGTCGATCCAGGTTCATACATCATCCAAATCGGCAAATTGCGGTTATACACCTCAACAGGATACTCTTGGTATTTTCCCGGGTCGTAATTCGGACGGCTCGCCATCGCCAATATCTCACCCGATTTCGGGTCCATGGCGATCGAGACGATCTGCTTCGGCTTCAAATCAAGCATCGCCTGATCAAGTTCCCGCTCCATTATTGTCTGTATCTGCTTGTCAATCGTCAATTGCAAATTTAATCCATCTTGCGGTTGGACGTATTTTTCTGATGAGTTCGGCATCTGTCTTCCTGCCGCATCTGCCAGAAAAGAGACGTTCCCCGCAATGCCGTTCAGAGCGGTGTTGTATCTCTGTTCAATGCCTGTCAAGCCTTGATTATAGCCGCCTGTAAAGCCTAGTATGTGGGAAGCGAAATCACCAAACGGATAATACCTCTTGTTATCTTCTGCAACGACGATGCCCGGCAAGCTGAGATCACGCACTTTTTGTGCCGTTTCGAGCGATATTTTGCGGCCTCCCGGCTTAATATATACCGAAGATTGCCGTTTCGTAATGATTCGCTCCACATCTTCCGATTTGATGCCTAACACGGATGCCAACTGAGCTGCCGTGCTCTTCGCATCTTTAATCTGCGCCGGAACCGCCATAATCGTAGGGGAGCTAATATTATAGGCTAATCGCTCACCGTTGCGGTCCCATATTTCGCCGCGCTTCGATGTGACGGGAATGTTTCTCCTCCACAGCTCCTCCGCCTGCGCTGACAGCTCTCCGCCTTCCCAGAGCTGAACATAGGCCAGACGCACAATGAGAGCGATAAAGCCAAGTGAAACTAATCCTATCCCGATAATAAGCCGCTTGCGGACCGTTACGCCTGATACTTTCACGGTATCCCCTCCTTTGTCCGACATTGGTTCATAACCAACCTATTCGGGACAACCAGGGGATAGAACAAGCTACGTTCTTTTAGGTGCCAATTTAATTTCAACCATACGCTGCCCGTTCTCCGTCGACGTCTTCTGTTCCGTTACGTATCCTTCTCCATCGATCCGAACCTTCCAATTCAACAGCGATGTAATTTCCATAACGTCACGCAGCGACTTGCCTTTTAGATTCGGCAGTGGAAGCTTCTCCGGCTCATCGGTGAGCAAATAAATACGCTGCCCGGTAGCAAGCGGCTCGCCTGGGGCAGGATATTGCCTTTTTACGACACTGCCGGCACCTACCGTCTCGAAGACAATTCCATCTTCCCCCAATTTTCGCTTTGCATCATACGGCTTTAAGCCTTGAATATTTGGCGCCTTAATAATAGGCACAGGGCCTTTCTTGCTGCCATTGTCTTTCATTTCATGCGATGTCGGCACGCCCATATAGCGGAGCGATTGACTCGCAATCTTCTTGAACATGAACGGAGCTACGAAGCCGCCGCCTTCCCAGTAATCTTGCGGATCATCGACAACGATAAGCACGGCAATGCGCGGATCTTCCACCGGAGCATAGCCGACGAACGATACGACCGCACGCTGCGAATCGTATTCGCCATTGATGACCTTCAAGGCGGTACCGGTCTTTCCGGCTACGCGGTACCCCTCAATATAGGCGTTTTTACCTGTACCTATTTTCTGATCGGCTACAACCTGCTCCAAATATTCACTAACTTGCTTCGCCACGTCCGGTTTAATGACTTGCCTTACGATCTCGGGCTCCCGTTCCGTCACCTTCCCAGTCACCAGATCTTCCGTCCTGCGCACGAGATGCGGCTTCATCAGCTTGCCTCCGTTCGCGACGGCGGATACGGCCATAATCTGTTGAATCGGCGTCACCAGAACTTTACCGTGACCGTATGATGCCGCTGCCACGTCGGCAGGATATTGGAATTGAATCTGCCCGCTATTTTCCCACGGAAGCTCAATCCCCGTCGGCTTGCCGAATCCAAACTTTTCAATATATGACTTCATTCTTTCTTCTTGCAACTGTTCAAAGCCCAACTTGACGAAAGCGACGTTACTGGAACGCTTCAACCCTTCCAAATAACTAATCGTCCCCCATCCGACACGATTAACGTCGTGAATCTTTCGTCCGCCGGCGCGAATGCTCCCGGACTCAAAGTACGCATTCGGGTCAAATATACCTTCCTCCACAGCGGCCGCCAACGTAACGATTTTAAAGGTCGAGCCCGGCTCGTACCGTGCTTGGATGGCAGGATTATAGAAGTTACGGATGTTACTCGCTTCCCAATACTTGTTCGGATTGAAATCCGGCATATTTGCCAGGCCTAATATATCACCTGTCTTCGGATCAGCCGCAATGACGGTCATGCTGTGCGGACTATATCTATTATATACCTCTCGCATTTCATCCTCGATATATTGCTGGATCGTGCGATCGATCGTCAGATAGATGTTCTGCCCATCCTTCTCTGGCTTGTATACTTCTGAAGCGGTCGGCAGCTTGTTACCAATCCGGTCTTTTTCATACTGAATGACGCCTGGCGTCCCTTTTAATTGTTCGTCAAACGTTTCCTCTATGCCGCCGATAGGATCGCCTTGTTTATCCGTATAGCCAAGCACGTGCGATGCGAGTTTGTTCTTGGCATAGAAACGCTTTACCTCTGGCATCAAATAGAGACCGACGTCCTTTAATCCGGTCTCCTCTTTTAGCTCGCTAACAAATTGGCGAAGCTGCTCCGCCGTTTCTTCTTCAACCTTCCAGCCTTCACTGCGGACCTCGCGATTAATATAATATTCACCGGTATCTTGCTTGCTGCGCACCAAATTGTACAGCTCGTTTTCCGGTTTTTTCAGCACTTTATGCAGTTCATCCACGATTAGCCGCTCTACGTCGATGTTTTTCTCTACAAGCTTGTTTGAAGTCCTCAGCTCTTGAATGACTCTGGGACCGACCGCCACCGTATAGGCCGGGGCATCCATGACCAGCACTTCACCCTTCTGATCATAGACGGTGCCGCGGGTCGGCGCCAATTCGCGTTTGACCGACCACGATGCCTTCGCCTCGTTCATCCAGAACTCCTGATTCCACACTTGATACCAGAACAATCGCCCTACGATGACAACAAAAAAGAGGGTGAATAAACCCCCGATCGCCAACGTGCGCAACTTGATTCGTTTGACCATCTTCATCCCTCGTTTATTCGTTCCCTGCTTGTTTGTATACTTCTATTTCCAGAGGCTGCTCTGGTGTGATGAGTCCGTTTTCCTTGGCAAATTGCTCAATTCGTTTCCAGTCTGACAACTTCTCTATTTCTACACGCAATACCGATGCTTCATTCTGAAGAGCCACGGTCGTCCGCTTCATCTCTTGCACTTGCAGATTCGTGTTGTAAATATGTGCGTAGCGCGAGATGATAAAAAAAGCGATCGTCGCACAGAGCAAGACGGTTAATAAATATAGCAGCTTCTCGCGTGTAGGAAGCGCAGCTTTGCGAGTTACCGTCTTTTTCGTCTGACGATACTTTGGTGTCCGTTGTTGCTGTCGTTCCGGGCGTACTGCCAAATTGCCACGCACATATGCCATCTTCTGCTTTCCCCCTTATATCATTTTTTCAGCAACGCGCAATTTTGCTGAACGCGAACGCGGATTGAGTGTCAACTCCTCTTCACCAGGAACAATCGGCTTACGCTTTATAAATGTCAAGATTTCGGTTTTGCCACATGCGCACATCGGCAAATCAGGCGGGCATTGGCATTTCCCGACATAGCTGTTCATAATCCGTTTGCATATTCGATCTTCGAGCGAATGGAAAGTAATTACGGCAACTCTGCCCTCCCGCTTCAAGCAGCGAACCGCTTGATGCAGCGCATCCTCGAAAGCGCCAAGCTCGTCATTCACCGCGATTCTAAGCGCTTGAAAGCTTCGCTTGGCAGGGTGTCCCCCCGTACGCCTTGCTGCTGCCGGAATTCCAGCCTTCACAAGCTCTGCTAATTCTCCGGTTGTCTCGATCGGATGCTTCGCCCTTGCCGTGACCATTTCCCGGGCAATGCGCCGTGCGAATTTCTCTTCGCCGTACTCAAACAGAATGCGGGCAATGTCCGCTTCCGGCCACTCGTTAACGATTTCGTGTGCAGTCAATTCCGCATTTTGATCCATCCGCATATCAAGCGGCGCATCATGATTGTAGCTGAATCCGCGTTCCCCTTCGTCAAGCTGCGGAGAAGACACACCCAAGTCGAACAAGATGCCGTCCACAAGCGGAACACCGTCACACTGCGGGACATCCGCTTCCAGCAGAGCTTCTTCTAAATGCCGGAAGTTCTTCTTGATTAACGTCACCCGATCCATGTACGGAGCAAGACGGGATTTGGCGTTCTCAAGCGCCCAATCATCTTGATCCAGCGCGATAAGACGCCCCGACTCGGTAAGCATAGAAGCGATTCGTTCGCTATGTCCCGCACCACCCAAGGTACAGTCGACATATATTCCGTCAGGACGAATATGCAAACCTTCGACCGACTCCTCTTTTAGCACGGTAATATGATGAAACAACGCAAATTCCTCCTAGTATATCGGTTTCCATCTAAGCTGGCTATCGGTGGCGCATCATAAAATGTACACCTAGAAATTAAAGTCCACCAACGTTTCGGCAATTTCATTAAACGTAGATTCCGACTGTAATACATATTGTTCCCAAGCGTCTTTACTCCAAATCTCCACTCGGTTCTGTACACCAATGACCATACATTCTTTATCGAGATGCGCGTATTGGCGCAAATGGTTGGGGATGTTGATGCGGCCTTGCTTGTCCCATTCACATTCGGTAGCTCCGGAGAAGAAAAAACGGGTGAACGCACGTGCATCGGCCTTCATCAGAGGCAATGCCTTCAGCTTCTGCTCAAGCAAGCCCCATTCATCCATAGGATAGACAAACAAACATTGATCCAAGCCTCGTGTCAACACAAAGTTGGAGCCTAAGGAATCGCGCAGTTTGGCAGGAATGATCATGCGGCCTTTGTCATCGATGCTATGTTGATATTCGCCCATAAACATCTGCCACCACTCCTCCCCCTAAATTCACCACTGCGCTCCACTTTCCTCCACAACGTTTGTATACTTCGCCATGAACATAAAAAATCCTGCTAATTAGCAGGATTTTTATATTAGTTGATTATGGGTTATTTGGATCTTCCCTTGCCTTTCGATGATTTGTTTCATCGTTTGCTTCGTCTATTTCCTTCTTGACAAGCGCTGCATCCGTAAGCGAGGACATTGGTTGATGTGCGAGGAACGTTCTATCTTTCTTCTTGCCCTTGTTCTGTCTTCGCACAATTAGTCAGATAGGCACCCCGACAAGTAAGCCGGCACAGGCGAACGGCAGAATGGCTACAAGCGCCAGCACAAACGTTATAGGAAATAAGAAGACTGGCTTGCTCCAGCAATCGCGCGAAACAGCTTTCTCATTGAAGGTGGGTTCATCCCTGCAGCCCACTATTCCAACAATTCAGAAAATGAGCACGATACCGCTTCAATACCAAGCTATTCATTACGCAATCTGAAGCATTGGGAGAGTGGATAAAAGATGCCGCCACCAGCTTCATGGCTGATGACGGCATTCTTCTATATACGTATTCCTGATCTCTTAGGATGCTTAATGCTCTTGCCAGCTGTCGAGGTAGGAAGCTTGCTCAGCGGTCAGCTTGTCAATGGAAATGCCAAGCGACTCCAGCTTGAAGCGAGCTACCTGCTCATCCAGTTCATAAGGCACATTGACCACTGCCTTGCCGATGCGCTCGTATTGCTCGTTCACATACTTCAATGACATCGCTTGCAGCGCAAATGTCATGTCCATAATCTCAGCCGGATGCCCGTCGCCTGCGGCCAAGTTGACCAAGCGGCCTTCCGCGAGCACATAAATGCTGCGTCCATCCTTCAGCTTGTATTCTTGAATGTTCTTGCGAACCGTGCGCACGCCTTGCGAACGTGCTTCCAATTCCGGCTTGTTCACCTCGATATCAAAGTGACCGGCATTGGACAGAATAGCGCCATTCTTCATCACATCGTAATGTTCGCCGCGGATGACGTCACGATTCCCCGTCACGGTGACGAAGATATCTCCGATGCGGGCCGCTTCGCTCATCGGCAGCACTGTGAAGCCATCCATATAGGCTTCCACACCTTTAATCGCGTCGATTTCCGTCACGACGACGTTCGCACCAAGGCCCTTCGCACGCATCGCCACGCCTTTACCGCACCAGCCGTATCCGACTACTACGATGGTCTTGCCTGCAACAACCAAGTTCGTCGTGCGGTTAATGCCGTCCCAGACGGATTGACCCGTTCCGTAACGATTGTCGAACAAATATTTGCAGAACGCATCGTTTACCGCAACCATCGGGAATTGAAGCGTACCGTCTTTCTCCATCGCTTTCAAACGCAGAATGCCTGTCGTCGTCTCCTCCGCACCGCCGCGCACTTGGTCTCTCAAGTCAGGTCGCTCCGAGTGAAGGATCGAAATCAAATCGCCGCCGTCATCGATGATTAGATCCGGCTTCGTCTCCAGCGTCTGAATAAGCAACTGCTTATACTCTTCTGGTTCCGGATCATACTTTGCAAATACCGTAATTCCTTCTTCCACAAGCGCCGCACATACGTCATCTTGCGTAGACAACGGATTGCTGCCAGTTATCGTCACCTGTGCGCCCCCGGCTTGAACCACTTTGGCAAGATAAGCCGTCTTCGCTTCCAAGTGCAGCGAAATGGCCACCTTCAAGCCTTTGAATGGCTGCTCAGCTTCAAATTGTTCGCGAATGCGATTCAATACAGGCATATGCGCCTGCACCCAATCAATCTTTAAATGACCTTCCGGAGCTAAAGCGATATCACGGATAACACTGTTGTTTACAGCATTTGCGTTATTCATCGGTACGTTCATCCTCCCACATCATAATTAGTTGGCATTCCTCACCTTACTGACGTGTTCTAAAGCGTAATTAGGCGATGCTCGCCTTTCCATACGACCGGTGCATCCATCACCGGCTTGAACCAACCTTCCCCGTAACGACAGGCATACATGATCATATTCAAAACTCTCTCTTGCGGTTTATTATTCGGGTGCAGCGTCACCTTCAGCCGTTCCCATTGCCGCAGGCCAGATTCATGCTGCTTCTGCAATGCGTCCTTTGCCCGATGATGGAGGAAATCAATCTGCTCCAACACCTTGGCATGATTCGTCTCGCCGAGACGGCCTAGAGCAGGCAGCGCATCATTCAGGACACTCAGCATGTCGCGATAACGCGCATCTACATCATGGCGCAGCTCGCCGAAGCGATCATCCAGATGAAGTTCATCCTGCGACTTCAACCACAATTCCTTCTTCTCTTCATAATGATGGATGACATCCTCTGCCGTCAAATCATATTTGACAAGCAGCTTCTGGAGCGTGCCTTCCATACACGTGAAGCTCATTCTCGGCCAAACAAGCGGCATCCGCATGCCAAGCGTCCGAAACGCTTGCTTCGTCTGCGCCCAGTAAGCAATCTCACCAGGGCCAAGCACCGTTGCCAGTACCGGAAATAAAAATTCTTGCATTAAAGGGCGTGTCAAGACATTGTTGCTAAGTTCCTGCGGGCAAGCCCCCGCTTTATTCAGCAACTCCGCTTTGCTCCATGAGAACGTATGATGCCGATCGACAAAGCTGCCGTTCTCTTTGTGGAGCAGTTGACGCTCTCCTTCATGAATGACAAATAAGTTCGCACTGTGTTCAGAACGCTCCGCTTGTGGTGTATAGCCCATTGTGCGCAGATCTTGCTCGCTCTTGGCATAGGCTTCCTCCAAGCTATCGTTCTCCTCGATGATGGCTTGGAACATCGGAGCTTCCAGCTTCCGGATGGCCGGATCGGCTGAATCGATCAGCACAAGCCCGTACTCCCCAAACAGCCGCCCTATCATGTGAGCAAAAGCGTCTGAGAGCGTGGAAGACTTCGCCATTTGCCGAAGCTCCTCCATCAGTGCTGGTTTGAATTCGGTAGACGGCATCAACTCCTCTACTTCCGCCAGCACGGACTCCCATGCGGACACTTCAAGCTTCACGTGGCTGACCGGGGCTCGCAATTCGTGAGGTTTCCCGATACGAATCCGCTGCACTGCCGGCTCCTGATTCAATACATAAGTATGATTGACTTCATCGAAGTCATGGTCCTCTCCGGCAATCCAAAATACCGGAACGACCGGACGTCCTAGTCTGGCTTCTGCTTCCTGCGCCATACGAATAATGGATACCGCTTTATATATAACTAGCAGCGGTCCTGTCAGCAAGCCTCCCTGCTGGCCTCCCACGACGACGAGTGCCTCGCTCTGCACCAATCGATCAATGGCGTCCATCACGGCCGGGCAGTTGTTCATCTGTTGATTGTATCGGCGCAGCACCTGTGCCAGTTCGGAGCGATCCGCTCTCAGATGCTCAGCTCCGTCCAGCCATTCGGCCCTTTTCTCCACATCTTCATCCGGATGAAACTCGTATAGTGATTGTATAACGGACGATTGATGTTCGATATAATGAGCTGCCAACGGTTGTTGAACCGGAATGTGCAACAATGGCCATGTCATGTGAGCCGCCTCCCTCTCTCTATCGTCTCGATTGTACACAATGCGGCTTCCATCCGTCAAAGCAGGTTATGCAATGAAATTCGTCAATATATGTATCATGCCGTGCTACACGCTTGCCAAATATACAATAATGCCAATAAAGAGCAGTACTATGTACAAAAAACTTAAAATAAAAAATGAAATTCTCCAAATCATGCGCACAAGTTTGCGTATATCGATTTGTCCGGTCTTGCGGTGCTGCAGCCCCCCAAAGAGCCCTGCAGCAATTAATATGATAAACAATATCCAATAGAACCCGGACTTCGAATCTAAAATTGTATTATAAAGTCCGCCGACCGAAGCAATGAGAAATGCGGTCGTAACATCCATCGCCAGCATAAAGGCTTTCTTTTTCGGGCTAATCCAGAATGAACCGATAAACCAAGCTATAATAAACGGAAAAAAAGGAAGAATCGAAAACAGGACAAAACCATCTGACAATAACTTCAACATTGTCGTTAAGGCTCACTCCTTTCGGGTAATAGTGCGTGTTCAAGAGATCACTTTCAAAGGGAACTTTTTGAACAGCCTCTAATAGGTGACTTGGCTGTTAGGACTGGCTTGCCTGGATGAGACGGTACACCATTACATGTGCAGGTGTATCAACTGAATGCACTTCCCCGAGCCGGATGATCGCTCCCGTAATGGCGTCGCATTCCGTTTTGCGGCCCTCTAGTATATCCTGCAGCATGGAGGAAGTATTATTAGCTGTCATGCGGCAAATGGTTACGACGCGCTCCCAATCCGTCTCCACGTCCACTTTCAACTTCGCCGCTTCATAGACGGCAACCACTTCATAAAACAGCTCCTTCATTATAGAAATGCGTTCCTCGGTAGCGAGCAGTTGCCCATTCTTCACTCGCAGCAGCGCGGTCAACGGATTAATAACTGCGTTGACAAGCAGCTTTTGATAGATCATTTCTTCGATGTTGTTCGACACAAACGCCTGAAATCCTGCATTTTCTAGCAAGTTCTTTGTCGGTAAACATAAAAAATCAAGTGGAAGATGTTTCTTATTATTCGATGGGATGGCCGGACCGATCCATGTCGAGCCTACCCCTGTATGAACGACTTCATTCCACGACTGCCTGCGGGCCGCCTCCGTCGTCACAGCAAGCCCCATTGCATCGACAGGCCACGCGCCAGATAAGGCTTCCGCATGCCCTACACCGTTCTGAAAACAAATAAGCGCCGCATCTGTCGCGCGCGGCATCTTGCGCAAGGACTCGAGCAGCATCGGCTGAATATGTGTTTGCTTAACGAACAGCCATATGAGGCGAACCTTCTCATCAGCTGCATGTAGAATAGAATAAGCTTCTTCCAGAGGGTAAGCCTCCAACCCGGATACATGCAAGGTTTGTCCTTGATGGTCGGTATATATGATGCCCTCTGCTTGAATGGCCCGAGCTTGCTCTGCCGTCCGAGTCCATAGACGAACCCCGCTGAGCTGTACCTCTCCCATGGACCATCTAGAACGGCTGGCGTGGAGACGGGCCGCACACAGCATCCCGAGCGACCCTGCGCCGATAATATCGATACGCATCCCTATCTCTCCTTGTGCTTTTTTTCTCTAATCCCTTAGTTATAACAGACAGACTCGAAAAAAACAAAAAAAGCGCCAAGTGAGAGGTTCTTCTCTCGCCAGGTGCTTTCCTTGCCGCTGCTGTTATCATCTAGAAGCTATTCGGGGTTGTTCAAAAAATCCCCTTTTGATCACGAAGCATAATGCTTATTCAATGCGCTCCAAGTTCCCGTTCGCATCCATGCGAAAACGCGTCTTCGTGTCCTCTTCTTCTTCGCTCAAGATGGCTAATCGACGGGCTCGGTCCATAATTTGTATAAGCGCTTTATAATCATCATTTACAGTACGGTAATCGGTCTGCACAGCATTCACTTGTCTGGAAAGCTGTTCATTCTCTTGCCGCAGGCGATTGCACTGCTCCTCTTTGTCTTGCAATTCTTTCTCCATATGCTTCATGTGGCGAGATATATCTTGATAGTTATTTCGCCATTGACGCAAGTAACGAATGACCATATCCATAGAAAGGGAGTCTTCTGTAATCATCTCTGATTTTAACGCAACTTCTTCCCCTTCATTCAGCACAATAGATGCCACCTGTGCACCTAAAGGCTGCTTTTTCAAAAAGTTTCGTTTTTGTCGCTGCGCCTTCGCCAATTGAATCGCGGCTTCATATTTTTTACGCACACAACTGTTCCACCGGAATCCGCAAGCTGCCGACGTACGGCCAATCTTTTCTCCGACCTCCTCAAACGCAGCCAGCTGCGTGCTGCCCTCTCGGATATGCCGTAATGTTACTTCCGCCAAAATTAAATCATCGTCCGCTGTCCATGCATCTTGTCTAATTGCTGTCATGCTATAACCTCCTAACGACATCGCTCATCATATTCGTTGTATACAGCCCCCCTTTCCGACCAACAATAACAAAGTGTTGAAACGAGGAAGGACCGACGGTAATAAACCGCTTATTCCATCTCTATGCCCATGGTAGAGTTCATAGAATCTATCGGATATTAAAATGTATATCCATTTTTCCTAGGAAACATACGTGCGTGTGTCCATGCGTTATATCACATTTCTATGGCGCTCACATAAAAGATTTTCCAATTCGCCACGTTTAACAGTTTACACAAAGTACCATCAGGGCTATAATGTCATTAGAAAAAGTTGGTCCGATCGTAACGAGAGGGGGATGAATCGTGGCACGGATGTATCGCGTACTCGGCTTCTGGACATTAGTTATCGGTCTGATGGCGTTTGCTGGAGATATGATTGAAATGGCATTGTTGTTCTTCATGCAGACCGCCTTCTTCGTGTTGTTAGGTTATTTGAAATTGTCAGAGCGTACATATATACTCCTGTTCTGGGCGTACATGATTGTATGCTTTAGCGGTTTTTCGTACTGGACCGTCTTTATCATGGGCAAGCCATTCTAGGCTGCCCTGACCTGTTCTGACGAATTGACCGTAATGACGTAATGCTTTACGGAAGCGGTTACGAACAACAACGGCCGAAACCCTTAGGGTTTCGGCCGTTCTCTATTTTTCAAACGATGCATAGCTGGTCAATCATCATTGCAGGCGCCACCGGTCAATTGCCGTTAGGTGGCACGGGACAAGAGCAAAACGTGAAACCGTTCGCTCATTTGATCGCTTAACAACAGTTGCCGTATCGCCCGATTCCGGCGCGATTCCGGGCTGAACGGATCGAGGCTGCAATGATTCTGCAATTCATTCAACAACCCTTGTTCCAACAAGAACGCTTTCTGGGTTGAATACCCTGTAATCCATGCATTTGCTTGCTTGGCAACACGCTGGCATATTTCGAAATCAACCATAGACGTCATGTCCTGTTCTCCGATATGAATCCATGGGTTATCGTGCGCTTGGTGGCGGTGATAGCACATCAGTGTCCCTTCCATCCGGTGGGCAGCCGTTAGTTCGTTCGTATCGTCACCGTAATCAATGAACACGAACTCCGCCTCTTGTGCCTGGTGCAGCACGTTGCTTAACCAGATGGACATGGCCATACCCGCGTCGAAGATCTGGTTATCCGATAGTTCGACATGATGACGCTCCAACCAGTCAATGACCTCGGAAGCCGCTGTCATCCACCGTGGCATGAACTGTTCTTTCTCGGCATCCCATGTGACGAAGCACTGTTCATATCGTCCGTCACGGTGACGAACCCGCTCCACGGGAAAGGCGTCAAGCAATTCATTTGCGATAAAGAAGATCCGGCGTTGCGCCGCTTCCTGGCGAAACGTCTCCTCGTCCCACCAAAGCACCGAGATGTGCTCGCTCTCCATGAGCTGCCTTGACACCCGCTGATGATACGGGCTCATTTCAATAACCGCGTGCTGATAGCCTTCGAAGCGGTCAAGCCGCAAGCGCTGATGGATTTGTGATGCGAGGCGCCCCGTGCCTGCACCCCATTCTACAATCGTAATCGTGCTGGGATCCCAGCCTCGTTCATTCGCGCGCCGCTGTATATATACGGCCAGCATGTCACCCATTATCGTGCCGATATTCGAGCTTGTGTAGAAGTCTCCGTCCCGGCCAATCTTGGGGCGGTCCGACATATAATAGCCCTCCGTTGAGTGGTATAAACATATCTCCATAAACCTTGAGAAAGGGATGGCTTTACAGGAAGAAAGCTCGATTTGGCTAATTAAGTATTGAATGAGAACGGAGTTAGGCTGATAATGAAACATGCAGTCCTTCCTTTCTGCTCTGTTAGAGGTTGTTTAGAAAGCCCTCTTTCGAACACGAACCGTTAAAATTTGTCCAACGATATTGACCTATCATCCATTCGTCCATACATAGCTTTGCATGACGATTATTGCGATAGTATGTAAACAGGTCATGTCCAACTACATCCCAACATACGATAATGTTGTGCAAACCGTTTAAAGGGGGTACCCTGATGCAACAAGTTAAGCGTGTGCACCGCGCACTTATTACGCTGCTAATCATTCTATTTATCGTTTCCTTGGTCCCCGGTGCGACACGCGCAGAGCCAACAATGCCAGCGGCATGGAACAAGCAGCCGTCCGAAGAGGAGAAGCAATTGCTCCAGCAGAGCTTGTCCATCACCGAGCTCGACAAAGAAATTGAGCGGATTTCGGCACGAGAATCCGAAGCGGCCGCCAGCCGCAAGCAGATAGAGTCCGAGATTCTGAAGCAGGAAGCGGCTTTTGGGAACAAACGAGAGCAAGCGGGACGTGTCCTGCGCGCTTATTATATCGGTGAACGCGACATGATGCTGCAAGCTATCATGTCTGCGGATGAACTTGATGATTTGTTCATGTTGCTTGATTATTTTCAACTACTTTTTTATTCGGACCAAGAAATATTGGAGGAATACTCCAATCAGCTGACCAAACTGAATCAACTGCGGCGTAGTTTGGCTCAAACCGAACACGAGCTTACTGAGGTGCGTAAGCGGTTAGTCGATCAGCGCGCGCGCTTAATTACACTGCGGGAGAAATTCGATACGAATCTGGCTGACAGCAGCGACCCGCAAGCGATGAGCCGACTCATTCAAGAATTCACAACGTATTGGAAGAATGTCGGGCTCTTCGAAGTTAGACACTATTTCCGCGCACTAGCCGACGCGATGCAGAAGCTCCCCGATTTCGTGCAAAAAAGCGGGAGTATTAGCATGAACGGCAAAACCTATACGATAACGATACAAGAGGAGCAGCTCAATCAATTTCTACGAGAGCAGGATCCGATATTCGAACAGTTCTTCTTCCGGTTCAAAGAAGGCGTCATTGCGGCAGAAGGAGAGCGTTCCGGCCTAAGCGTCCATATTGAAGGCCGCTATACATTGGAAGCAGAGCCCGAGAACAGAATTCTGTTTCATGTGGATCAAATGCTGTTCAACGGGTTAGAACTTCCAGATACAACGCGTCAAGATTTGGAGCAAGAGTTTGATCTCGGGTTCTATCCACAGAAGCTCGTTTCTTTCTTAGAAGCAACTGACGTCGCCATTACTGATAAACAAATCACAGTACAATTAACGGTCAAATGGTAGAGCAAACAAAGAATCAGCAGATCATTTATCCATTGTCTGCTGATTCTTCTTTCTATTTCTTCGGCCAAGCCTGATTTAATTGGGCTTTAGTCAAATCCGCATCCATCCACCGCCGAACGGAGGCCATCCAGGACTCCAACGGTCCTGCCTTCTGAATTAGATTGATTTCGTTGACATCATAGGGCAGGAAAGGCTGGGGCAGCCACTGAAGGATGTCCTTCCACGGCTCCATGTAGGCTTGTTCGTGCACAGGAAGTACGGATAACGTATCATACCAATCATGCTGGACAGATAGACGCGTCATGTAATCAATCCAACGCCTTGCTTCGGCTTCGTTAGGTGAATGTGCAGCGATAACGTAACTGCGGCTGGCCACCCATAGCCCCGCCGGCAGCTTGACTTCTCCCGGCGGCTCAATGACGAGCGGATCGCTTACTTCCAATACGGCTTCTGAGTATGGGACGATGGCAAAGCCGATTTCTCCGGATTTCAGCAAATCCCATGTCTCACTGCCGCTAGCTTCCTTCTTCCATGCTTTAAAGTGGGTGAGGTACGGTTCTAGCTCTGACACATGTTGACTCCATGTTACAGCTGTCGCCCCCGCTCCGTTTACCGTACGCGTGGTGACCCAGTCTTTCTGTCCGTCCGGTGATGGATTGGACTCGGGCATGAGAAGGCCAAGACGCCACAGCATGGATAGCAGCGCATAATCATCCTGCTCATGCCAAGCAAACCATGTTGCCGGCAGTTGATCGGTGGGAGGTGTCTCATCCGACGGTACTGCAGTCTGGTCCTCCTTCTTCGGCTCTCCGCCGCCTAACGCGCCAGAACCCTGCTGACCAACCGATGGTAAAGAAGTCTCCTTCGATGCAAACAACTGCTTCCAGTCCTCCCATTTCGATGGAAGCGGCGTTCCGAACTTGAGCTTGTCTTTATTCCATACCAACACATACGGATCCAACTGTGCGGGCTCTGCCCATGTATATCCGTTCCACTTAATCCTATCATTCAACCAAGCTGGAGATGCTTCACTGCCATTGGAAGGTGGATCCATCGGGAGCAGCCACCCTTTTTGGGCATACCATTCGACTGAGTTGCTGTCCGTCAATATTATATCCGCGCTGTCTTGCATTTGCAGCTCACGCGGCCATTGTTCTGATGCTTGTTCATCATTTGCGTTCACAAGTTCAACGAAGATGCCCGTTTCATCTATAAACGTCTGGTTCAATTTGCGCATCTGAATGAAAGACATCGGCGATAAGTGAACAGCGACTTTCAACTGCTTCCATGTTTCATTCTTCTTCGACTGTGGAGGATGCTTGGCAACCTCGTTCAGTGATGGCTCCGATTCCGTGAACGTTGGAACGCTGCCGCTGAACTGAGAGAGTAAGAGTAACGAAATGACGATCATCAATACAGCTACTAGCGTCTTTTTCAGGTTCGGCATCGCTCTCTCCTTCCCATTATCAGATCATTCCAAATCAATATTCCTATTGTAGCACTCAAGTCCGATCCTTGTCCCCTAAGCAAAGCAAATCTTTTTAAGTGACGGATTGTCAAGCCAAGTGCGACAGTTCACTCACGAATGATTCATACGCCGTTTTCCACCCAAGACATTTTCTTGGTCGATTATTAATCAATTCTATTGCATGTGAAAGTTCTTCCTCTGTGACCCTAGCAAAGTCATGTCCCTTGGGAAAGAACTCTCTGAGGAGCCCAT